>PIVJ01000948.1 GCA_003353955.1 Bacteroidota bacterium
ATTGTTCTTGTGCCTGACGCCGCTTTGGTTGCTCTATTGGCTCCAACCGAACGAGTACCTCATATTTTGTACTTTTAACCCAGCCATGACAATAGGTAATGGCGTAGAACAAGTCAACAAGCTCGTTTTCACAATTGTACAATGGCCGCAGCCAGTGTATAAGATGTTTTCGAGCATTCCAAACCGAAGACGTTACAAAGTCAAAAAGTTCTTTCCCTTCATTATCAATCTGTTTAAATGATTTGTAATCTTCCAATGTGGTTACATCAACTCGATCAGGTATTTCATTTTTTTCTTTCTGCAAAGTTTTTAGTTCTTTTTCCTGATTCTCAATTTTTATAACCAACTGTTCTCTCTTGTTATTTTTACGAATACTTCCGTCTTTATTTAGCGTATTTTTCGTTTTTGCTAACTTTTTAAAAAGCTTGGTTAGTTCTTTTTTGATGCGGGAAATTAACGTCTTCTTTTCCTTGATTTCCGGATTTGCAATATCCTGTTTGTCGCTTTCAACCATTTTAAAACCAGGGTGATAGTGTAGAGGATGTCGAACAT
>PIVJ01000246.1 GCA_003353955.1 Bacteroidota bacterium
TTTTCCTGAAGAATTAAATCTCCAAGAATAGTGTCCATGACGCTCTGTGCGAACGATGGCGCCACTGATACTCCTTGGGGTACCCGTTGGTACGCGTATGAACCAAATGGCGTTCCCATCACGCATTTCTCGCGTGATTCTTTGGATAAACCAATTTGGTGAAACATACCACTGATATCAAATAACGAATGATATGGTACCTTGTCCTGTGTCAGATCCTTACCAAAATCTGCTATACGCGGCAAGGGGTGTGCCGGTATACACGAAATGCTATTATTTAATAGCCTGAGGTCGCAAACAATACGGTAAGAATTAGGCTCCTTTTTTCGTACAAGTAAAACTGGAAAATTCCAGGAATTATTTCTGATCGGAGTTATAATTCCTTGTTTGATCATCTTGTCTACCTCCTTTTTAAGTATGATCTTCTTTTCCTCGTTCAATGGATAAGGCTTTGCATAAATGGGTTTAGCATTGTCCGTGTCAATTACTAGTTCCGGTACATTTGCTACTTCATTTATGTCATCAGGACCATTTGAAAATACTGTCCTGAACCGTTTAAATATATCCATCATTTCTTTCTTCTGAACGTCAGTCAAAATACTATCTTTCAAGTCGATATCAGGGTAACTATTATCATAACCATTTGTATTGTTTGAAGGACGTGACGGACGTGAAGGACGTGACGGACTGTCCGAGTATTTTGGATTGCGTGTTTCATTCGCATGTATGCCATTGACATGAAAGGTATTTGCCTGACTCGGCGCATGCAAACCGGCATCAAGGTGCCGACGTGAATGCCTCGTGTCAATGTTTGTACTTTGCATTTGGTCGACATAATCTCCTAATGGGGTAAATGTCGCCAAAGGCTTGTCCTTAGGCAGGACAATTGCCCTGTCCGTCATGTTTCGTAAAACAATTACGGGTGGGCTATTGTCTCCCACATGACATAGTGAAGGTTCACAAGGTAAGTCACAGTCATCGATAACATCAGTAATACCAATCATATTCACACCTTGAAAAATATTTTCAGGTCTAGTCAGTTGAATTATGCGTTCCGAGCATGATGGTATTTCGACTGTTGCCATTGTACAAAGGACACCTCTTGGAATTTTGGTAACGGACAAACAACCGGTGCTGGCATTATACACAGCTTTTAGGGCCGTTAAGGTCGGTCGTCCTAATATCATAATGTCGGAAGCACAATCACTGCTTACAAGAAAACCAACATCGAAACTGTGATTACATAGTGTGAATGTGACAATGCATTTCCATTTAAAAGTGATGTTATTATTGTCAACCCCTGACGCACATGATTTAAAATCTGCTGGAGTCTTTACCCATTTTACAAAATTTTGGTCTAATGCATTAATTTTCGAAATGTGCGCCATGGTAATTGCACTTCCGGTATCAATTAGAATGTCCGCCCGGCTAGTGCCAGCTTTGAGAATCACTTTGCCGGTCTGATCATTTATGGGTAATACACATGCATACACGGTGCCAACCAAATTGCAACCGTAGGAACGGTAACCCTGCAACCCGACAGCTTCACCATTAGTGTCGCTCTGTTTGTTGCATTGTTGCGTTCGCTTGTTGCAATCCGGTTTATTTCGCGTATGCTTACCTTTGGTGACACAATTGTCTTTTGCCGATATTTCTGCAAGTATCCGTTTAATGTCCTTTGAAGCTTCAATTAAGCTTTGCTCGGGATGATATGGTCCGTGTTTTACCTTGCGATGTCTTCTGGCTTGATCGCGCACTGTCGTCGTTGTGAATGGACGACGCATACTATTGTCCTTCCTGTTCCGTATATCCACTTCCGGAGATCGTTGGTTGATGATATTTCCAGTGTCGTTCCTTCGTGCCGAACGGTCCGTGACGTAGGTACGCTGTCTCGATTGGTGTTGTATGATCGGATCATGGCGAGATCGACGATCAGTATTTGTCCTTACGTGTCCATTGATGTAGGTACGACCTTGTCTAATCGGATCACTCCCATGGGAAGATCGACGATTGTCAGGTCGTGATGGACACGATCGCTTCAGGTGAAATTTGGATCCGCACCGCCAACAACGGCGCACCCTATTGGGCGCTCTATCCGATGGCGTGAAGTATCCACTCCATACTGGCTGTATGGATCGTGCTGGGGCTATACGGCCCAGCTCGTTTTGTCCACTAATCTGTATACCTCTGGTCGATCGCCGTCTCCGACCATGGGTATAGACTTGTGGGTAGCACCGTTTGTTTGTACATACTTTACATTTGTGTCCCGTGCG
>PIVJ01000949.1 GCA_003353955.1 Bacteroidota bacterium
TCATGTTATTTAATTAAGTTTTCTTTTTTATGTGATGTGTAGTAACTGCTTTTGTAATACTCCAAATAAGGACCAGCACCCTTGACTAAAACTTGTCTTTGATTCTGTTCTTCCTCTACAAATTCAATGTGTAGCCAATCTGGACAAAAAGTATTTCCATACTCCCAAATTATTTTAGTCCATTTTACGGTTTCTTTATTTTCCAACAACCAAAAAAAGACATCTCCAGTAACATTTTTCCCTTGCTTGTATATTGTGATGTCAGCAGCTTTTCCTTTTGTATGTTCGCTGTTTCTCGCTCCTCTGACTGCTTTATTTAAAGCATCACAACGATAGCCAGAATTAGGAGAAAAAGAACCAAATTCATCACGAATAGGCTGCAAAACATTTTCACATAATTGACTTAAATTTTCAACTATGTTTGAAGGAGGAATAAATTGCTCTTTAATATTTTGCTTTGTTGCTGTTGTACTTCTTGTTAATTCTGCTAAACTAAAGTTTTTACTTAATTTCATGTTTCTATATTTTTATTGTGAACTACTACCAAAAAG
>PIVJ01000247.1 GCA_003353955.1 Bacteroidota bacterium
TGCATCTAAGATACTGAACCCCAGGCTATAAAGTATATTTATATATTGTATGTTATTGACATTCTATTGTTTATAACTATGGGTCTGTAGTTGATCTCAACCCTTGATTCGCATTATAAGCAAGTAAGTAATGGTTTAATTATCCAGATTGCTTTTAATTTTAGCAGTCAATATATCGATTGCAACATGATTATTTCCACCTTGTGGAACAATGATATCAGCATATCTTTTTGTTGGTTCAATAAATTGTAAATGCATAGGTTTTACAAAGGCTTCGTAGTGCTCTAATACCTGCTTGAATGTTCGACCACGTTCTTCTAGATCTCTCCAACATATCCGCATTAATCGATCATCCGAATCCGCATCAACAAATACTCTTATATCCATCCGGTCTCTCAATTCGGGATTGGCTAATATTAAAATCCCCTCAATAACCATAACCTTTTTGGGATAAACCATGATGGTTTCTTTCTCCCTGGCACAACTTACATAAGAGTAAGTTGGCATTGGTATCACATTGCCTTTTTTTAATAAATCGATATGTTTTACTAATAAATCGAACTCTATAGATTCGGGATGGTCAAAATTAATCTTTGATCTTTCTTGAGCTGATAAATTCCCATTATCAATATAATATGAATCTTGCGAGATTATAGAAACTGAATCTTTGGGGATCCCTTCAACTATTTTATTAACTACCGTTGTTTTTCCGCAACCTGAGCCTCCTGCTATTCCAATTGTGAGCATTATTTGGGGTTTAAATATCTTATAAATTATACTTTATCAACCATTAAATCACGTTTATTCTTCCACATTCCCCACGTAAAGTATGGGAGTTTTATGGGTGCTCCATTATTTGCTATTGATTGCTCACTGAGATCGGTTACTACACTAATCGAAGCGGTATCATAAACATCCATATCAGGCTCAATACCTTTAAGAAGTGCATTTATCAAATGATAATCTTCGATAAAATCCATCCCGCCATGACTGGCACCCTTCCTGATTTCTTCACATAACTTTTGGCTTCGGGTTGCACGACTTTCGAGAAAGTCGCATACTGCAACTATTTCTATGCCTTCAATTTTTAAGAAGTTACGAACATGAGCGGCTCCCATTTCACCTACTCCTACAAAACCCATTCTTGCTTTTTTGAGTGGACTAGCAATTTTAAGCGTTGGAACCGAATCTAATATTGGCGAATTAGAACATGCTTGAATTACAACACTTCCAACAGCAATTCCTAATCCTGCTGTAGTTTCTTCTTTTAGAAAATTTCGTTGGTTAATTTGATTACTCATCAGAAGAGATGGTTTTTGGTTAGATCATTAAATTGGCATTTTTTTAAGAAAATCAGAATTGACACAACAAATACAAGCTTAAATTTATCTGTCATTTTAAGTTCAGGATATGATCTTCAATGAAGCATAAAAAAGTTTAGTCGTTTTTATTTTCGCATAATTCGGTTAAGACGCCCATTGTACTTTTAGGGTGCAAAAAAGCAATGTGCAATCCCTCAGCTCCTTTTCGGGGTATTTTATCAATTAACCTGGCACCTTTTTGCTCAACTTCTTTCAGTACCTCTTCAAGCTGTTCTACAGAAAAAGCAATATGATGAATCCCTTCTCCTTTAGCTGCAATAAATTTCCCAACGGATCCATCAGAAGCGGTTGGCTCCAATAATTCAATTTTTGTTTGACCAATCTTGAAAAATGCAGTTTTTACTTTCTGTTCCCTAACCTCTTCGATTGCATAGCATTTTAACCCCAGAACAGATTCGTAATATTTAATCCCCTCTTCCAGACTCTTAACGGCAATTCCTATATGTTCAATATGAGTTGGTTTCATTGAGTTGTTTTTAGTGTTAAAGCTTTCACAAACTTATATCAAATTTTAATATGTTTAAACAATTCTAATGTAAATAAAATAATCGAATTCTTTTTATAAGAAGCCTTATAAAGGTTTTATTTTGTAAATAGCTAATAATTAATGATTTTCAAATGAAGATCGACTTCAGGATCACTTCGCCTAATTAATATTTTACCCACAATAATTGAGTTTATTCTCAGCTTTAATAAAACAATTGTGTTTAGTTCCTTAAATTATTATTAATTTTAGTGCCTCAAAATTAAAAAGATATGATGAAGAAAAAATTAAGCCTGCTTTTATTTGCTTTAATAGCAGCATTTATGATTTCGGTAAGTTCTTGTAAAAAGGATAAAAAGATTGACCCCATAATTGACCCTGTAGAAGTTATTACAGCTTCGGA
>PIVJ01000950.1 GCA_003353955.1 Bacteroidota bacterium
ATGATACAAAGCCGCATACCCCACAGCATCTCCCGTGCTACAAACCTCATGCTGGGCCACGGGCGAGCCTCGATCGACGACCCCGAGACTCTCCAACAGATGAAAGACAAACATCCCCCCGGCAGAGGCCGCTTCGACCCATTCCCACCACCCTCCGACGATTCCGACTCTCCCGACCTCAGCCTGACACCCCGCCTGGTACGACAGATCGACCCAATGATAGGCACGGGCCCACGGGGCCTCAAGGGTAGCCACCTCCTCGCACTCCACGACGCCGAGATACACCTCAAAGACTCCGCGACTGGCACCCCTCTCGACACTCTCCAGAAACTCGGGGAGGCTGTCCTATCCGGAGAAGTACCTTGGGTCGTGGCAGCCATCAGTGAAGGCATGCTTACACCTCTCCGGAAGAAGCCGACCGGGAATGACGCCCGACCTGTGGTTGCAGAATGCGTCGACTCAAGCACCTGGTCCAAAGCCTGCGCCAAGTCCCTTGCCCCTGCAGTCCGCGACCAAGTTGTGCGTGATGACAATGAGTACTAAGACGTTA
>PIVJ01000248.1 GCA_003353955.1 Bacteroidota bacterium
ATCAGCATAGTAATCTGCTATTTGATTTTCGGTTACAATTGTTGTTGTTGGATTTGAATAATTTATAGATGTTATTTTAGTATAATCTACGTACTTACCTTTTAAATAATCGCCAACTGATAAAAATGAAGATAAATCTTGGTTTAAAGTGTATGTGGTTCCATTTATAGAAACAGTTGCACCATCAACATCCCATAATTTACCTGTGCTATCAGCATAAGCACCTGGGTAATTAGCTGAAGGCACCGCTAGTTCTGGAACACCTTGTTCAAATATAATTCTAAGAGCATCACCAAAAGGCTTTAACAAAGGATCGTTGTCGCTTGAAAGAGTGTAAGCATTAAATATAGTTGATCCTCTACCTAGTGTATCTTCATTTATATCTTTAGTAGACAATAACACAGATGTAGATCTACCATATCTATCTGACAACACTACACCAACTTGATAGGTTCTATTTTGTTTTAAACTATGGTATGGGTATTGACCTGTTAAATCGTATATAGCATAATCTTTTTCTTGAGAAACAACACGGTAATCTAAAGATAAAGGTCCATTGTTTTTATCTTGATAATTAGCATAAACAACTCTATTACTTATTACTTCTTGTGATTGAGCTTTTATAGGTACTTTATCGAAAACCCTAGTTACAACATCATTAGGTAATGTTCTGTATGGTTTTTTAGATTGATATTGATATGTATAATAGTTTTCATCACCAACAAGTTCATTTATAAAAGTAGAATTAACCTGTAGTGTTGTTAACACTTGTAAACTTATATTGTCTGATTCTTTGTATACAATATCTATTTCGCTAATCTTGTAATCACTTATAGGTTGATTAGAAGGTATTGGTATTTTTAAATCAACCTCTTGAATAAAGTTTTCCATAAAAGCGACTATGCTACTTTTATACGTAAGCTCTTCATCGTTAGGCGCCGCGCCTCCAACAAAATAACCAAACTGTTTAGGTATAAATATAGGTGAAGTAAATGGAGCTAACAAAGAAAACTCATTGTCTTCAAATTTAAACCTATATGAAAATCTTACAAATTTATCTTGTAAAAAATCAGGATCACCTTCCCAAGTAGCATCATAATTAGGATTTGCAACGGTGCCTACTTCTCCATTAGAAGCGTTTAAATATTGACTGGTTTTGTTAACCATTGTTGATCTTTTAAAAACAACAGGTCCAGTTGCCATACTAGCAGCGTATTGAAGCGTAATAGTAGCGCCTGCAACAGTTTCGACTATACCTCTTTTATCATTTCCTTGCGATACAAAATCTCCTATTTCTATAGAGTTATTAGAGTTTGTTATAACAAATGTTGTAGAATTTGTAGTAGCCGCAGTTACTGTTTCAGTATCTTTATTAAGTATATTTATTGGTAAATACGGAGCAAACTTAGCAACAGATATATGATCTTCTGTTGTGTAGTGGCTAACACCGTTTTGTATGGCTTGATCTACGTTTATTACCCTAGGTTGATTTCTGTTGTCTGTAAAAAAAAGTAAACTTTCTAATAAGTTAACGCCTGTTATAAAACTTGTTTTAGTAAAATTTAAAAAAGATCCTTCAACTAATTTAACAAGAGAATTACCACTACCACCGTCTATATTATATACATGTATGAAGCACGAGCTATTTAAAGCAACCTGCTCATAAGGGCTTGTAGTAACATTAGAGTTTGTTGAAAATATAAAAATTCTATTACTTGACTCATCAGGAAAAAAACCTATAACATCAAGTCCAGACACGCCTTCTACCGTGCCTACATCAATAAGCATTTGATTGCCTTTGATATTTTCTACAGCACCTACGTCAGGACCTTCAGATTTGCTCACTGCTATATTCATAGCATCGCGATACTCTCCAGTCGGTAGTAGTCTAGCGTCAAGATCTTTGTTCATCTTTGATTTGATGAACGCGTTTTTAACTTCAGCCATTTAATTTTAGTGTTTAATCCATTTAGATTTACCTCGCATAACTTGCACAAACTCATTTAGTTTGATATTAGATAAACGTATTTTAGCATTTCGCAACTTAGCACTTTTTTCTTTCTTTAACCTTTGCACTACATACTCAGGCTGATTTATTCTTGTAGAAATTATAGCATGAATAATATAAGCATACAATGCTTCTTCAGCCATTTTAGGTATTTCAGTATCTAAATCACTTGAAAGACCGTCTGATATGTATTCTAAGTTTATTATTTTATCAACTAAGTTATTAGAAAAAGATATTTTATTTATTCTATCATTAAT
>PIVJ01000020.1 GCA_003353955.1 Bacteroidota bacterium
AGCTAAATTAGCTCAACAGAGGGCTGAATTAGATGCAATTCAAGCACGGATAGACCACTGGAAGGCTCTATTAGACGAAGCTATAGCAAACGCATCTTAAGTAACTTACTATGTTTTTAAAACCTTATAATATGAAAAAAAATCTTATAGTACTTATTTTGGTATTAGGGGTTGTAACATTAGTAGGTGCTCAGGATAATAGTTCAGGAGAATTTAGCGATGGAGCAACAACCTGCCAAAAATACAAGTTTAGTATTAATTTTGGTCATGCGTTAGTACACTCTAATATCGTTGATCTTCCAGGCTATTCTGGCTATGAAGATAATGTGCAGCCTGAAGTACCATTCGTTAACGGAGTAAGTCTAACTAACCCCTCTACCAATATGATTGGAGTAGAATTCCGTTGGACGTTTAAACCCTTCTGGAGTTTAAACCTGACTGGATTGGGAATTCTTATAGCAGATCCTATGCATAATGGTGTGATGGGAATTTACGATTCAGATGCTGGTGGATGGATCATTCCAGCTATTAACTCCGTGCCTTTTGAGACGGAGTTTGATTGGAATGTTGAAATTGGAGTTAGCAAATACTTTGATTTACCAAACAAAAATCTATTGCCTTATGTAGGTTTTAGTTTTTTGTACGCTCACGAGTCTGATAAAAAGGAATATCCGCTCGAGCTCGATTCTAATATAGAAGATCCTGCTCTTCCTCGTCCAGAAGAGTTACGTGGAATGATGAGAGGAGAGTTTCTCACTTGGGGTTTTGCAACTCCTATAGGAGCAGAGTATTTTATTGCTGAAGGATTATTTATTGGTTTAACAATCAATGCAGTAAACTACTTCTATTCAATGACTCAAATAGCCCCTGGCGAGGGCATGAATCTTGCCAGAGCTGATCAAAGCACGTTTTCATTCTTTACACGACCTATGTTAAAATTAGGTATCGCGTTCTAAGAATAGATTATATACGTAAACTATTAAACTGCCATCGGGTTTCCCGGTGGCAGTTTTTTCTTATATGCAAATAAAAAAGGGCATCGAGCGGAGCCGAAATACACTTCCTCTTAACTTACTTCGGAATGGTCAGTACAATCTCCTCTGAAACCAACGGCTCGTTGAGCGGAGACTCCTCCACTTGGCACTGTCGAAGTTCTGAAACAAACATTCCCAAAATTCAAAGAAATTAATATTTAAATCTCTATCAATTAAAAAAACTATTAATTTTACAAGTTCGAAAAACGATTCTAAATGGATAGCTTAATATATACCGGCCCTTTATTCGGCTTATTTGCTTTCTTAATCATTGGAATATCTCATCCTATTGTTATTAAAATGGAATATTATCTGGGTAAAAAAAGTTGGTGGATGTTATTCTTTCCCGGATTGATTTTTATTACACTTTCACTTTTTGGAAACAATACCTGGTCAATCGTTTTAGGCGTGCTTGGGTTTTTATGCCTGTGGAGCACGCATGAAATATTTAAACAGCACAAACGTGTAATTCAGGGTCGTGCTAAGAAAAACCCAAATCGTATTTATACTAATTAATGGAAATAGAATTATTAGGTAATAATATCAATTTAACAGGCCTCATAGTAGGCTTCGCTGCATTTGTCATTATAATGTTTGCACGCTATTCATGTATTGTGGGAGAGTATTATTTCACCAAAATGTTTTGGATCGTTTTTTTAATTATTGGATTATTAAGTGTTGCTATTTCATTTATATTGACAAATATCATATCCTCAACCATCGTTGCTATCATCGGATTTAATTACCTTTGGGGCATCAATGAAATTATAGAACAAGAACAAAGAGTTAATAAGGGATGGTTCCCTAAAAACCCAAAAAGAAGATAAGATGTTTTTTGAAGGATTATTTCAGATGCAGCTTCCGTTTATCATTATTTCCTCAGGAATTTCCTCAGGCGTATACCTTCTTTTCTTATTTCTCAACATTGGTCAAGCAAAAGACAATCTAAATTTAGCTATTGAAAATAATGATCATAATATTGAGTTATCTGATCAATCCATTGATGTTAGCTCAGAGATTAGTTTATTAGACTTTTACTGTGATCATCTAATAGTTGACACTTATTCCTATAGTTTTAATCCGGCGATTTATGTAAAGAAAAAGCCTGATCGATATCGTAGTTTTAAGTTTACTTATTCCTTACAATTCGCCAACGCCAGTTATTGCCGCCCTCCTCCTACTTGCTAAAATTAGCGTTTTACATTATCTCTTATCCTAATTATTAAATCAAACGATTGATTGCATTGAGCTAATCAGGCGTTGATCTCGATTCAATAAGTTTAGAACAGAGCTTTAACTACTTATTTACAACACAACTAATGGAACGACGAAACAAATTCTTTTTTTTCAGAAAGCGTTTTATCTAACCTTAAAAATAATTACATACAGATGAAACGAATCCCGATCTATCGGGAAGAGTTCCATGCGACAAATAAAAATAAAATTATAAACACATGAAAGCATTATATATTATACTTATATTAATACTCACTTTACCTTGTGCTGTTTTTACACAAGATACTGTTTACAAAGATACACATCAGGTTATTAACCTTCAAGAAGTTACCGTACAAGCGGAAAAACTTACAACTAAAATTCAAGAAACTCCGATTGCTGTCTCTTTAATTCCTGCAAAAAAAATAGAACAGGAAAACATCAACACCATGGCAGATTTAACTGCCAGAATTCCAAACTTCTTTGTATTGGATTATGGTTCAAAACAATCTCCTGCTGTATTTTCGCGCGGGATGGGACTAAGACGAGATGCACAACCTTCTGTTGGTTTGTATGTTGACAACATTCCTTATTTCGAAAAAGGTTCTTTCAATTTTGATTTTTTAGACATAGATAGAATTGAGGTGCTTCGTGGCCCTCAGGGTACACTCTATGGAAGAAATACCATGGGTGGGTTAATAAAAATTTACACTCAAGACCCTAAAGGCTTATTTAATGGATATCTCAAAACTGATATTGGTAATTATGGACAATCAAAAACGAGCATTCATATTAATCAGCCTTTAAGTTCAAAGTTTTACACTGTATTTAATGCAGCATACGCGCATGGTGATGGCTTCTTCACTAATGAAACTTTAAACAAAAAAGCCGATGCTTACGATACTTATTCAGGAAGATTAAAGCTAGCCTACCGGCCCAATAACGATTTTAAAGCCACTTTTTCTGTTGACTTTGAGAGGAACAACCAATTAGGCTACGCATACGCAGTATACGACACAGACACTCAAAAAGCCAACGACATCAACTATAACAAAGAAAGTGCGTACGATAGAGACCAATTATCCATAGGATTAAATCTGGAACATATAGGAAATTGGTTTGTTTTTAATTCTGCTACCGGTTATCAAAATATGGATGATGTATTTCTTATTGATCAGGATTTTTCACCTGCAAATGTATATTTCATCGATCAAAACCGAACGCACAACACATATTATCAGGAAGTAAATATACACTCAAAACCTGATGCAAAAATAACATGGTTGTTTGGCTCAATGGCTTTCAAACAACTTACAGATAAAGGTGTAAACGTTACGTTTGGTGAAGACTTCATGGCACCTAATTACCCCGATTCATATTTAAAAACATATGATTTACCAACCAGTGGCTTTGCACTTTATGGACAATCAACTGTGCCACTTGGAAAATTTAATTTTACCGGTGGATTGCGTTTAGACCTTGAATCAGCAAGTTTGGAATACACTAATACAGAAACCAAAGACGGTGCTGATGATATAAAACCCGGTTTTGAGAAAGATTTAAATTTTGATCAAATTACACCAAAAGTATCATTGTCATATATTCCAAATGCTGATTTTACCGCATACTTTACAACAACTAAAGGATTTAAAGCTGGAGGTTTTAATTCTTCATTTGATTATGAAGAAGATAAAACTTATGATCCGGAAACGAGTTGGAATTATGAGATTGGTATCAAATCTACCTGGTTTAACAAACAACTAAGCACCAACTTAACTTTATTCCATATTGATATTGAAAACCAACAAGTAGCTCGACCGGTTGAAAGCGGACAGGGCTCAATGACAAAAAATGCTGGAGTATCGCAAAGTCGTGGAATTGAATTCGAGGCGAATTTGATAGTTTCAGACGATTTACAAATTTGGGCTAACCTTGGAATTACAGAAGCAAAATTCACAAGCTACACAAATTCAAATACTATTGTCCTAAGTGGAAATCTAATTCCAAATGTACCAAAATACACTTTCGGATTAGGTGCTGATTACAGCATTGATTTTCAGGATTCATTCATTGATAAAGCGCATTTTAACTTAAGTTATCAACACATAGGAAAAATATATTGGGATGAAGAAAATGACGCATTTCAGAAGAATTACGGAATAACAAATACAAAGCTTACTTTCGTAACTTCATCTGTAGATTTCGGTTTCTGGGGTAAAAACATTTTCGGTACAGAATATAATGCATTCTATTTTACCACATCGAAGCCATTCGTTCAGTTAGGAAAACCTGCTCAGTTTGGATTTTTTGCGAAACTAAAATTCTAAACTATGCCTAAAACTTCCGGCAGCAAATACTTTATGCTGCTAAATCTTTATCTGGCACAAGCGATACCCATGAGTTTTTTCTCAACGGTTATGCCTGTCATTATGCGTACTGAGAATTATTCACTTACTTCAATCGGTTTAATTCAATTAATTAAACTACCCTGGGTAATAAAATTTCTATGGGCTCCTCTCATCGACAGAACAGGGGCTACAATTAGCAAATATAAAAGTTGGATATTTCTTTCTGAGATATTCTATGCCATGGTTATTTTTGGGATTGCATTTCTTAGCCTGGAAGTAAACTTTGAGATCATTATTGTTTTAATGCTCATCGCTTTTACCGCATCAGCAACACAAGATATTGCCACTGATGCCTTTGCTATTTTAATCCTTAAAAAAGAAGAAAGAAGTATCGGGAACAGCATGCAATCTGCCGGAAGTTTTTTAGGAACCCTAACCGGGAGCGGCCTCCTTTTGATAATATATTATTATTGGGGATGGCAGTATTTATTAATGGCATTGGCAGGTTTCGTTTTACTTGCCCTTGTTCCGCTCTATATTTATAAGGGCAGGGAAGTACAAAAAGCAAAGCAATCTAAGCCGGTTTCACTTAAAGACATTGGGCTTTTCTTCAAACAAAAAAAGGCTTATAAACGAATTATTTTACTCGCCATATTTTATTCCGGAATTATAGGTATTTTAACAATGATAAAACCGTGGATGGTTGATTTGGGTTTTAATATTAAAGAAATCGGAATCCTTTCCGGAATTCACGGAGCAGCATTCGGAGCAGCATTTTCATTTGCTGCAGGACCTCTTATAAAAGAATTAGGAAAGCGTAAAAGTATTTTATTATTCTCTGTAATTGCATTCATGGCCACTTCTTACTTTTGTTGGTTAACTTATATCACACCGTCTAGATCACATATTATTCTTGGTATTGCTTTAATATGGGCTGCCTACGGAATGTCAACGGTAATTATTTATACCATTTCCATGGACAATGTTAGAGCCGGACGTGAAGGAACCGACTTCACAATTCAGATAGTAATTACCCATTTAAGCAGCTTACTAATCGCTGTTTTAAGCGGAAGAATAGCTCATCTAATTGGCTATAAAGGGCTATTTCGAGTGGAGTTTATAATTAGTTTGATTGTGCTCGTTTCTATATCATTTCTCTTTGATGAAAGATATTACGAAGAAAATCTATTAACGAATAATTAAAATGAATATTCCTCAAGAATTACTAAAGAAATATAATGTACCAACGCCCAGGTATACAAGTTATCCTCCTGCAAATTATTTTCACGAAAGTTTTTCGAACGATGAAGTTAATAAATCAATCACCCTATCGAATTTAGAGCAACCTCAAAACATTTCGCTTTATATCCACATTCCATTTTGCAATAAACTATGTTTTTATTGTGGCTGTAATACGGTTATATGTAAGGAAGATAACTTAATCAATTCATATATTAACACGCTAAAGAAGGAAATCATTTTATTAAAATCGAAGTTATACTCAAACCGAAAAGTATCTCAAATTCATTGGGGAGGTGGTACACCAAACTATCTTCCGATTGAGAATATTGAATCAATAATGACCGTCATTGTTGATAATTTTGATTTCGTTTCTGGTGCTGAAATTGCCATGGAATGCCATCCCTGGCATTTAACTTATGAATACGTCGATCAATTAATTGAAATTGGATTTAACAGACTAAGCTTGGGAGTTCAAGACTTTAACGACAAAGTGATGGGAAGCATCAACAGAAATAAATCCGTCATTCCGATCGCTGAATTAACAGCTTATATAAAGGATAAAAACGTTTCTGTAAATCTTGATTTTATTTATGGACTACCTTTTCAAAGTGTTGATTCATTTTCAGAAACTATCCAAAAAGCAATTGAAATTTCGCCCGACCGTTTGGTAACTTTTTCTTATGCTCATGTACCCTGGATTAAAAGAGCTCAGAAAAAACTCGAAAAATACGGCCTTCCGGATGCGCATGAAAAAGTAAAATTATTCGAAACTGCTCATGACTTACTTAGCAATAATGGCTATCAGGCAATCGGGTTAGATCACTTTGCCAAAGCCTCAGACGAGCTAACCGTTGCGTTGCAAGAAAAAACCCTACATCGAAATTTTCAAGGATATTGTACCAGAGAAACCACAGGGCAAGTTTATGCACTCGGGGTAAGTGGAATTAGCCAGCTTGAAAGCTCTTATTTACAAAGCAGTAAGGACGTTCTAAAATATACGCGAAGCATTGATGATGGAAATCTCGCGATTGAGAAGGTTTATTTCTTATCAGAAGAAGAAAAAATAACGCGTGAGATAATTAATGAATTAATGTGCAATCTTTACCTGTCTTGGGATGCCATTGCAAATCAATTTAAGGTTGCTAAAAGTGAGATTAAAAATATTTCTGATTCACTCTTACAGCAACTAAAAACACTTGAAGTAGAAGGGCTAATAAAATATAACGAAAGTGAGATTTTTGTTACTGAAGTTGGGAAATTTTTCATCAGAAACATTGCTTCAGCTGTCGACCCCAAAATGCAAAATACAAGCAAGAATTTTTCAAAAGCTCTATAGAAGATGGATAATAATGTAGCGATAATTGGAAGCGGAATTACAGGACTAACG
Organism: Bacteroidota bacterium; assembly: GCA_003353955.1. GTDB lineage: Bacteria > Bacteroidota > Bacteroidia > Bacteroidales. The sequence goes on from PIVJ01000020.1 coordinate 7,227, forward strand.
GCTGCTTATTACCTTAAAAAAGCAGGTGTGCGTTTTAAAGTTTTTGAAAAAAGTGAGCATATCGGCGGTGTAATACAGAGTTGTAAAACAGATGCATTCTTGTATGAAACCGGTCCGAATAGTGGCGTAATCGCGAATGCTGAAATTGCCGATCTCTTTAAAGAATTGAAAGATGACTGCAAGTTCGAGATTGCTGACCATTCGTCGGCTCGAAGATTAATCTGGAAAGGAAATCGATGGCATGCGCTACCTTCAGGATTAATTTCGGCAGTAACCACTCCCCTATTTACTTTGTCTGATAAATTCAGAGTACTGGGTGAACCTTTTCGTAAAAAAGGTAATAATCCAAATGAAACACTTGCGGAGTTAGTAAAGCGAAGGCTTGGAAATAGCTTTCTCAACTATGCCATAGATCCCTTCATCTTAGGAATTTATGCCGGTGATCCAGCCTATATAGTTCCAAAATATGCGCTACCGAAACTATACAATCTTGAGCAAGACTATGGAAGTTTTATCGGTGGTGCGATTAAAAAAAGAAAGGAAGTAAAATCCGATAACGATAAAAAAGCCACTCGAGAAATATTTTCAATAGAAGGGGGATTAGAGCAATTAATTAATGCCTTAGTTAAAAATATTGGTAATAAGAATATTGCAACAAACTGCCAAAACATAATAATTACAAGATCAAGGAATGATTTTTTAATTTGTTCAGAAATCAATAATCCAGAGATTTATAGCCATGTTATCAGTACAACCAATGTTAATGAATTAGAATTACTATTTCCATTTCTCCCAAAAATTCAATTAACTTCTCTTCAAAGTTTAAAGTATGCAAAGGTTACTGAAATTAATATTGGGTTTAATAAATGGGATGGAATGCCACTCAATGCTTTTGGCGGATTGGTTCCATTTAAAGAGAATAGAAAAATATTAGGTGTACTATTTATGTCGACCTTATTCAAAAACAGAGCTCCAAGAGATGGCGCATTATTAACTATTTTTGTAGGAGGAACACGAAAACCGGAAATGGTTGAATTATCGAATTCAGATTTAAAATTGGCTATTAAAAATGAATTGGATGAAATGATGGGATTAAAAAGTTTTAAGCCCGACTTGTATATTACCACAACCTATAACAAAGCAATTGCCCAGTATGGGAAGGATTCGGAAGAAAGATATAAATCAATCAGTAGCCTGGAAGACGAATTCCCGGGGTTATATTTGGCAGGAAGTATTCGTAACGGGGTTGGAATTGCCGATCGTGTAAAGCAGGCTAAAGACATTGTAACAATGATAATTCACAAAAATTAAGAACCATAAAATGGCAAGTCAAAAATGGGGTTGGCTTAAACCGGCAGTCCCTAAGTTTGTTCTCTTTTTAATCTCCGGTCTAATGTGGTTTGGAGTGGGTATTTTTCTTAATTCTTATGCAGTTAAGTGGATAAATAGTGATATTGAGGTTAATAGAATCTTGATTATTGGTGTGGGTATTTTATTGGCACTGATAATTCATCGATTAGGGTTTAGCAAAATTGTATTAAAGAATAACAATAGAATCTCTCAGATGAATGAATTCCCATGCATATTCTCATTCATGACGTGGAAAAGTTACTTGCTTGTTCTGGTTATGATTAGTCTGGGAATAACCTTGCGGCTTTCATCCATTCCTCTCTCTTACCTTGCTGTTATTTACATAGCCATCGGGTGTGCACTCATAATATCCAGTATTAAATATTATATTTTAATGGTGCAAAATATATCAATTAAAAAGAATGGGAATTGAATTAGAACTGTGAACATTCTAACTCACTAGATTTACTTGAACGTTCTCCGATTCCATTTCTACCAAAAATTCCCCTTTTACTTCCTCCGGTAATTGCTGATAAAGCATCCAATTCAAAGATGATGGTAATTTCGTGTGCGCCACCTGCTGCCCGATAAAGGCTTTCGTTTAATAGCACATCATAACTATATAGCAACTTCATACGGCTATCTTTATTAATCTTTGCATTGATCCCTAACATTAGAATGAGCGCATTAGATTTTAGTAGATCAAAAGTTTCGTTACGATACCAAATTCCGGTATAAATATTGGATTTGTAGATATTTAAACCTGCGGAGAAAGACTTAAGTTCACCCTGCACTTGATAAATAAAACCAGGATTAAATCTGTAGCCACTACCGCGCGATTGATTAAAACTTGAAATGACGCGTTCGTAATTTTCATCTTGAATAATAAAATCACCTGTCACAACAAACTTCCGCGATAACGGAGAATCAAGATCGAAGAACGACTCATTTGGAGTAAATACGTGATGGGCTGCTATTCCGGCAGTTGCAACAATTTGCTTACCTCCCCAGGTTGATTCAACTAATCGAAATGCTAAGCCAATATCAAAATCAGGGTAAGTTACTTTATTTTTTACTGGAGGAACAAATTCAGTATTGTAAACATTGCCAGAAAGAGGATCGAGCTGATCTACAAAAACTAAGTTATCCCAATTCAAACCCTTTTGTACAAAAGAAGTCATTACGCCAAGTTGAACAACCATATTAGAATACAGGGGAACCCTGACTGCGACAGGAAAACCAACGCGTGTTCTTTCATAGTATCCTGATCCGGCAGTATGTTTATCAACCATAAAGCCTAATCCTCCTGAACCGGATGCTGTCCGGACGGCCATATCAATATTAAAATTATAGGTTCTAAAATCACCTGGCAAGTTAGGCCATTGCTTACGGTAATTAAACCGCATGCTAACACCTTTAGATATTCCGACATAAGCAGGATTATAGTAAAGTGGATTATGGGTGAACTGCGAAAAGCTCGGATCTTGTGGTTTAAGTTCTGAAGTAACAAAAAACAAAAGAAAAAATAATAAATATTTTAGGATACGTAGTTTCAAAGTTGACAAGTTTCAATTATTTTATTAATCTCGCTATTCTTTAATTAAGTAACCCAACATTATCATTCTTATGGCGTACTCAAGCAATCTATTAATCATACGAGTAAAACAATAAATGGTTTCAATTGGCATTTAATAAACACTAAATGGTTAAACCAAATAAAGATAGATTTATTGTGAGGCACATTAAAATAATGATGGATTTGTAATTTGCATAATATTGATTCGTGAGAACTTTCCCATATTTCGTTTTACCTGAACCAAGCATCCTGTAGGTTGTACAGTCTCGCCTCAGGCGAGAAAACCTGCGTCTATCCTGACTTTCTGCTGGGATGCTCTATCGCAACATACGTGTGGGTCGTACGGGATTCGAACCTGTGACCTCATGCCTGTCAAGCATGCGCTCTAAACCAACTGAGCTAACGACCCATTTCTGCTGCAAATTTAAAAAAAGTTTAAAACGTTCAAACAGATATTATATAATTTTCAATTCCTAATTTTACGACACCTTACATTTATTAGTTTAATCTTGCCCTTCAGAAAACAGGATAATTATTAGGATACTATTTTGATAATTAATATTTTTGCACTCCAAAATTTAAATAAACTTAAGAAAGAGGCAAAAAATGATTATTATTCCCGTAAAAGAAGGCGAAAGTATTGACAGAGCACTTAAAAAGTATAAACGTAAATTTGAAAAAACCGGAGTGGTAAAAGAATTACGTGAAAGACAAAAATTCACTAAGCCTTCAATCAAGCTGAGAGAGCAAAAACTTAAAGCGATTTACGTTCAGCAATTAAGACAAAATAGCGAGATTTAAGATTTTTATAGAGAATAAAACGAAGAAGAATCCTTTGTTTCAGCTAAACTTATTAGTAACTTTGAAACAAATGGTTCTTCTTTTATTAGTGTAAAAGTTTGGTAGAAAAGTTTATTCAATATATACGATTTGAGAAACGATTCTCTTCTCACACCATTAAAGCCTATAAAACTGATCTGGATCAATTTTATGATTTTCTGAGTTCAAATTACGAAATATCAAAAACTGAAGATATTGATCACCAAACTATTAGATCATGGGTCGTTATCTTAATTGAGGCTTCTGTATCAACCCGATCAGTTAACCGAAAACTTTCTTCATTAAAAAGCTATTTTAAGTTTCTATTAAAAGAAGGAATACTCACTGAAAATCCAATGCAGAAAGTTCTTCCTCCAAAGTCTTCAAAACGATTACCCGTATTTGTTGATGAAGATGCTATGAATATTTTGCTTGATGATATAAGTTTTGGTGAAGGATTTAATAGTAAACGTGATAAATTAATAATTGAGCTTCTTTATTTCACAGGTATGCGACTTAATGAATTGATTAACATTAAAATTGAGGATATTAACTTTATAAATAATTCAATAAAAATACTTGGCAAAAGAAATAAAGAACGTATAATTCCGTTAAACTTTATGATAGTGAACAGCATTAAAGATTATATGGAATTACGGACTCAAGAACACGCATCAGGAAACTATCTTTTCGTTACCAATTCGTGTAAAAAACTTTATGAGAAATTTGTATATCGAGTTGTAAATTCTTATCTTGGGAAGGTATCAACAATTAACAAAAAAAGCCCCCACGTATTGCGACACACCTTTGCAACCCACATGTTAAATAATGGAGCCGATTTAAATGCAATTAAAGAAATTCTTGGTCATGCAAATTTATCTGCCACACAAATATATACACATAATACAATCGAGAAGTTAAAATCAGTTTATAACAAAGCCCATCCAAAGGCTTAAAGAAAAAGGAGATGATATGAAAGTGAACATTAATTCAGTACATTTTAAGACAGACAAAAGGTTGGATGTATTCATCAATGAAAAGCTTGAGAAACTATCAAGTGTTTACAACAATTTAATTGGTAGTGAAGTAACACTCAAGTTAGGGAATAATGGAAATCCTGACAATAAAATTATTGAGATCAGACTGTTGATAAGAGGAAATGATCTCTTTGCTAAAAAGCAAGCTAAGAGCTTTGAAGAGGCTACTGATATTGCACTCGATGCACTAAAAAAACAGTTACAAAAACACAAAGAAAAACTTAAAAAATAAATTCTAAGTAATTGCACAAAAAACATTCAAATCTTTTGTTTATTAATTTTTAATATGTATTTTTGCAGACCTTTTTGAAAAGAGGTCTGTTTTTTGTTTTCTGAGTAACAATTAATTAGCTAATCTTGAGATAATTGAATAGGGTATTTTAGATACCTGAGAACGAATATTCTAATAAATCTCACAAAAGCACGAAGGCCGATATAGCTCAGTTGGTAGAGCAGCTGATTTGTAATCAGCCGGTCGGCGGTTCGAGTCCGTCTATCGGCTCAGTTCAAAAAGCTTGAGAAGTTGTTGGGGAGATTCCAGAGCGGTCAAATGGGGCAGACTGTAAATCTGTTGGCGCAGCCTTCGGAGGTTCGAATCCTCCTCTCCCCACAAAGATTTTATGACGATTGAACAATGATAATTAATTATTATCGATATGTACTGCGGGAGTAGCTCATTTGGTAGAGCGAAAGCCTTCCAAGCTTTAGGTGGCGGGTTCGAGCCCCGTCTCCCGCTCTCTGCCGATGTAGCTCAGTGGTAGAGCACTTCCTTGGTAAGGAAGGGGTCACGAGTTCAACTCTCGTCATTGGCTCTAAATATTGAACGTTATTATTAAACTATATTTTATAAAAAATAATTTTAAACATTTTTGTTATGGCTAAAGAAAAATTTGATCGCGCAAAACCGCATGTTAACATTGGAACCATTGGTCACGTTGACCACGGTAAAACAACATTAACCGCTGCGATTACTTTAAATCTTCAATCAAAAGGATTGGCTGAATTTGCTTCTTTTGATTCCATTGATAATGCCCCCGAAGAAAAAGAAAGAGGGATCACAATTAATACTGCACACGTTGAATATAATACTGACAACAGACATTATGCCCATGTTGACTGTCCTGGACACGCGGATTACGTTAAAAACATGGTAACTGGTGCTGCTCAAATGGACGGTGCAATTTTAGTGGTTGCTGCTACTGATGGCCCTATGCCTCAAACCAGAGAGCACATCCTTTTAGCACGTCAGGTTGGTGTTCCTAAACTTGTTGTTTTCATGAACAAAGTTGACATGGTAGATGATGAAGAGCTTCTTGAATTAGTTGATATGGAAATCAGAGAATTATTGACTTTTTATGAATTTGACGGTGACAATACTCCAATCATTCAGGGTTCAGCATTAGGTGCATTAAACGGAGAAGAAAAATGGGTAGCCAAAGTTATTGAACTTATGGAGGCTTGTGATACATATATTCCATTACCTCCACGTGATGTTGACAAACCATTCTTGATGCCTGTTGAAGACGTATTCTCAATTACTGGTCGTGGTACTGTTGCAACCGGAAGAATTGAATCAGGCATTATAAATACTGGTGACCCTGTTGATATAATAGGAATGGGTGCCCAGAAATTAAAATCAGTTATTACGGGAGTTGAAATGTTCAGAAAAATTCTTGACCAAGGTGAAGCTGGTGACAACGCCGGATTATTATTAAGAGGAATTGATAAAGATGAGATTACAAGAGGAATGGTAATTGCTCATGTAGGAACCGTAACACCACATGCTCATATCAAAGCAGAGGTTTATATCTTGAAAAAAGAAGAAGGTGGGCGTCATACTCCATTCCATGACAAATATCGTCCTCAATTCTATTTCAGAACCACAGACGTAACCGGTGAGATTTTCCTACCGGAAGGTGTTGAAATGGTAATGCCTGGTGACAACTTGACTATTGAAGTTAAATTGATTTCAGAAATTGCTATGAACAAAGGTCTTCGTTTTGCTATTCGTGAAGGTGGCAGAACTGTTGGTGCTGGTCAGGTAACTGAAATTTTATAATAATTAACCAAAAATAAAATGGTGACCGATGAAGGTATTCCGCCATAACGGATTCCTTTATCTACCATATACTGAAATGTTTAAATACACGGGTGTAGCTCAATTGGTAGAGTAGTGGTCTCCAAAACCATTGGTTGTGGGTTCAAATCCTACCACCCGTGCAAAAAAAGGTAAATGAAATGGCTAAATTTATATTTAATTACATTAGAGATAGTTATGAAGAATTAGTTCATAAAGTATCTTGGCCTAGCTGGAGTGAATTGCAGAATAGCGCAGTTGTTGTATCCATTGCTTCCCTTATAATAGCTTTTGTTATTTATTTGATGGATATATCATTTCAAACGATGTTAGAAACGTTTTATAGTCTTTTCTAACATTTCATCATTTATTATTTAATTTGATAATTTATCAATAACAATTTCAAAATTAGTATGAGCGAACAAGTTAAAAAATGGTATGTTGTTCGGGCGATTAGTGGCAAGGAGAAAAAGGTAAAAGAGTACCTTGAAAGTGAAATTAGCCGACTGAATCTAGGTGATTATATTTCGCAAGTACTAATTCCAACTGAGAAAGTATATCAGGTTAGGGAAGGAAAGAAGATTAGTAAAGAACGAAATTATTTCCCTGGCTATGTGTTGATAGAAGCTGTTTTAGTTGGAGAAGTTCCATACATTGTAAAAAATATACCCAATGTGTTGGGCTTTCTTGGAACAAAAGGTGTACCCGATCCAATCCGACCTTCTGAAGTAAATAGAATACTTGGGAAAGTGGATGAATTGGCAGAGCTCGGTGAGGAAGTTAACATTCCTTATATTGTTGGAGAATCAGTTACTGTTATTGATGGTCCTTTTAATAGTTTTAGCGGAATAATCGAAGAAATCAACGAAGAGAAGAAAAAAATAAAAGTGATGGTGAAGATTTTTGGTAGAAAAACTCCATTAGAGCTCGGCTTTATGCAAGTTGAAAAGGAATAATATTATCAACCATTAGCCCAATTATAAACTCAATTAAGTTTAAACAAAAATGGCAAAAGAAGTAAGCGGATTAATTAAACTACAAATTAGAGGTGGTGCTGCAAATCCTTCTCCTCCGGTTGGACCTGCATTAGGTGCAAAAGGAGTAAATATTATGGAGTTTTGTAAGCAATTTAATGCACGTACACAAGAACAGGTTGGTAAAATCATCCCTGTAATTATTACGGTGTATAAAGACAAATCCTTTGATTTTATAATTAAAACCCCTCCTGTAGCAGTACAAGTGATGGAAGCCGCCAAAATTAAAAAAGGTTCACCCGAATCCAACAGAACCAAAGTTGCAACAATTACCTGGAATCAGGTAGCTGGAATAGCTGAAGGGAAAATGGTCGACATGAACGCTTTTAATGTGGAATCGGCAATGAGAATGGTAGCAGGTACCGCTCGCAGTATGGGTGTTAAAATAAAAGGAAAATCACCTTTTACTAAAAACTAAATGCAGTGGCATTTTAAATTAATTTGTCCCAAAAAAACAAGCAATTAAAAAATGGCTAAAATTACACGAAAAAGAAAAGAAGCTTTAGCAAAATTCGATACCGAATCAATCTACACAATAGAAAATGCAATCGATATTGTAAAAGACACAACTTATACAAAATTTGATGCATCAGTTGATGTGGATATTCGACTTGGTGTAGATCCCAAAAAAGCGAATCAAATGGTCAGAGGAATTGTAACTCTTCCTCATGGCTCGGGTAAAGAAGTTCGCGTACTGGTTTTATGTACACCTGATAAAGAAGAAGAAGCTAAAGCAGCCGGAGCTGATTATTATGGGCTTGACGAATATGTGACCAAAATTAAAGGTGGATGGACTGACATTGATGTAGTAATTACGATGCCAAGCGTGATGGCTAAAGTTGGCGCTTTAGGTCGCATACTTGGGCCACGTGGTTTAATGCCTAACCCAAAAACAGGTACAGTTACTATGGAAGTGGGAAAAGCAGTAAACGAAGTTAAAGCTGGTAAGATTGATTTCAAAGTTGATAAATTTGGTATTATCCATGCAGCAATTGGAAAAGCTTCATTTGAGAAGCAACAATTACTTGATAATACAAGAGAACTTATCAACACCGTAGTTAAATTAAAACCAACTTCAGCTAAAGGAACCTACGTTAAGAGTATTTATATGTCTAGCACTATGAGTCCTGGAGTTCAAATTGAGCCCAAATCAGTAACCCTATAAAGTCGAGTAAATTAGAAGATTCAAGTTATGACAAGAGAAGAAAAAAATCAGTTTATCGATTCTTTAGTAGAAGACCTAAATGTTAATAAATACATTTATTTAACTGACATTTCAGATTTGAACTCTGAAACTACAACTAGTTTACGAGGACTTTGTTATCGAAGAGATATAAAACTAAAAATGGTTAAAAACACATTGCTTAAAAAAGCAATGGAAAAAGCCAATAAAGATCTGGAACCACTCTATGATGTTCTTACAGGATCAACTTCATTAATGTTCGCTGAAGCTGGAAATATCCCGGCTAAATTAATTAAAGAGTTCAGAAAGAAAGACTCAAAACCGATATTAAAAGGTGCCTATGTTGAAGAAATGGCCTATATCGGAGATGACCAATTAGATTTATTAGTTAATATCAAATCTAAAAACGAACTTATCGGCGATATCATTGGATTACTTCAATCACCAGCTAAAAATGTTATATCAGCATTACAATCAGGTGGTCAAACATTATCAGGTGTGATTAAAACACTATCTGAAAAGCCTGAATAACAGGTATACGAAAAAAACTATTAGAAAAAGATTATCAATATTAAAACAATTTAAAACAATAATAAAATGGCAGATTTAAAAGTTTTTGCAGATCAATTAGTTAACCTAACAGTTAAAGAAGTTAATGAGTTAGCTGGTATTCTAAAAGACGAACATGGTATTGAACCAGCTGCGGCTGCAGCTGTAGTAGCAGCTCCAGGTGCTGGTGAGAGTGTAGCAACAACAGAAGAACAAACAGCATTTGATGTTGTCCTTTTAGCAGCAGGTCAATCTAAACTTGCAGTTGTTAAACTAGTGAAAGAACTAACAAGTTTAGGTCTTAAAGAATCTAAAGAATTAGTTGATTCAGCTCCAAAAGCACTTAAAGAAGGGATTACTAAAGATGAAGCTGAAGCTCTAAAAGCTCAGTTAGAAGAAGCTGGCGCAGAGGTTGAAGTTAAGTAAGTAGTTCACGTTATTTACTAATTAAGAGGAATTGAAGACGACTATTTTCTAATAACTAGGCGATTTAGAGTCTGCTTCTGGATTTTGGTAATAAATACAACTACTAACCAGCCCCGCCGTAAGGCGGGCTTAAAACTTTAAAACTTTGGCAAGTCAAAAAATTGAAAGAAAAAACTTCGCATCTACTCAAATTCAGACAGAATACCCTGATTTTCTGGATATTCAATTAAAATCTTTTCAGGATTTCTTCCAATTGGAAACCAATCCTGAGAATCGTATTAATGAAGGTCTGTATAAAGTTTTCTCAGAAAACTTTCCGATTACTGATGCAAGAAATAATTTTGTTCTGGAATTCCTGGACTATTTCGTTGACCCACCCAGGTATTCAATAGAAGAATGTATTGAAAGAGGACTCACTTATAGTGTGCCTCTTAAAGCAAAATTAAAACTGTATTGTACCGATCCTGATCACGAAGATTTCGAAACTATTATTCAAGATGTATACCTTGGGATGATTCCTTATATGACTCCCAAAGGAACATTTGTTGTTAATGGTGCCGAAAGAGTTGTGGTATCACAGTTACACCGTTCACCCGGCGTATTTTTCGGGACAAATTATCACGCAAATGGATCTCAGCTATTCTCTGCCCGAATTATTCCTTTTAAAGGAAGTTGGATGGAGTTTACAACTGACATCAATAACGTAATGTATGCCTATATCGACCGTAAGAAAAAATTGCCTGTTACAACATTATTGCGAGCAATTGGTTACGAAAGCGATAAAGATATCCTCGAAATATTTGATCTCGCCGAGACCGTGAAAGTCAGCAAAGCCGGATTAAAACGAGTGATAGGGCGTAAATTAGCTGCAAGAGTACTTCGATCATGGATTGAAGATTTTGTAGATGAAGATACCGGAGAGGTTGTATCTATTGAAAGAACTGAAGTAATTATTGACAGGGAAACCGAACTTGAAACGAAGCATATTGAATTGATTGTTGATGCAGGAATTAAAACAATATTAATTCATAAAGATAATATTAGTTCAACTGACTATGCTATCATTTTTAATACGTTGCAAAAAGATACTGCCAACTCTGAAAAAGAAGCAGTTGAGTTTATCTATCGACAATTAAGAAATGCCGAGCCACCTGATGAAGAGACAGCAAGAGGAATTATCGACAAATTATTCTTTTCTGACAAACGATATGATTTAGGTGATGTTGGAAGATATCGTATCAATAAAAAATTAAGCATTGATACACCCAGAGATACCAGGGTTTTAACAAAAGAAGATATTATCGAAATTATTAAATACTTAATTGATCTTATTAACGCTAAAACAGATGTTGATGACATTGATCACTTAAGTAATAGACGAGTTAGAACTGTCGGCGAACAATTACATTCTCAGTTTGGTGTTGGTTTAGCCAGAATGGCTCGTACCATCCGTGAGCGAATGAACGTTCGAGATAATGAAGTTTTCACTCCTACTGACCTGATCAATGCTAAAACATTATCATCAGTCATTAATTCTTTCTTCGGAACAAACCAACTTTCACAATTTATGGATCAAACCAATCCTCTATCTGAAGTAACACACAAACGCCGTGTTTCTGCTTTAGGGCCAGGAGGCTTATCTCGTGAAAGAGCTGGATTTGAAGTTCGTGATGTGCATTATACACACTACGGTCGTCTCTGTACAATTGAAACACCTGAGGGGCCAAACATTGGTTTGATTTCTTCATTATGTGTTTTCGCGAAGATCAACAAATTAGGGTTTATTGAAACTCCTTACAGGCTTGTTAAAGAAGGTAAAATACAGAGTAAAAATGAGCCTGTATATTTAAGTGCAGAAGAAGAAGAAAATAAAATCATTGCTCAAGCAAGCACGATTTTAAAGGAGGATGGTCAAACTTTCCAACGGGATAAAGTAAAGGCAAGATATTTAGCCGATTATCCAATCATTGAAAAGGAAAAGGTTGACATGATTGATATGGCTCCTAACCAAATTGCATCAATTGCTGCATCACTTATTCCATTTTTGGAGCATGATGATGCGAATCGTGCCTTGATGGGATCAAACATGATGAGACAGGCAGTGCCATTATTAAATGCAGAAAGCCCTATTGTTGGAACTGGAATTGAAGCACAAGTTGTTAGAGATTCAAGAGTTTTGATTAATGCTCAAGGTGAAGGCGTTGTGGAGTATGTTGATTCTGATGAAATAAAAATCAGACATATCAGATCCGATGAAGATCGCCTGGTAAGTTTTGATGATGATTTGAAAAGTTATAGACTGACCAAATTCACCCGAACAAATCAGAATACTAGCATTAACCTGCGTCCTATTGTTAGAAAAGGAGATAAGGTTACTAAAGGACAGGTATTGTGTGAAGGTTATGCTACTCAACAAGGTGAGTTAGCATTGGGTAGAAACCTTATGGTAGCGTTCATGCCTTGGAAAGGCTACAACTTTGAGGATGCTATTGTTATTTCAGAACGTGTAGTTAAAGAAGACATCTTTACATCTGTTCATATTGAAGAGTTTACACTTGAAGTTAGAGACACCAAACGAGGTAATGAAGAATTAACCAATGATATTCCAAACGTTAGCGCCGAAGCCACAAAAGATTTAGACGAAAACGGTCTGATTCGTATTGGATCCGAAGTTAATGAAGGTGATATTTTAATTGGGAAAATTACACCAAAAGGCGAGAGTGACCCTACGCCGGAAGAAAAGCTTCTCCGTGCAATTTTTGGCGATAAAGCCGGAGATGTTAAAAATGCCTCACTTAAAGCACCTCCCTCAATGAAAGGTGTGGTTGTAGAAAAAAGATTATTCTCAAGGGTAATTAAGGATCGAAAATCGAAAGTAAGAGAAAAAGAAATTATCCAGGTTTTAGAAGATGAGCATTTGAGAGATTCTGCCGAACTAAAAGAAAAATTAGTGGAGAAACTTCACGTCTTAGTTAATGGTAAAAACTCACAAGGTGTATTCAATAACTTTAAAGAGGAAATAATTCCTAAGAAATCGAAATTCACTCAAAAATTATTACTGGCAGTTGATTACACCAATATCAATCCAAATAAATGGACAACTGAGAAGCATAAAAATGAATTAATCAAAGTGCTAGTAAATAACTATAATATTAAATACAAAGAGTTACTCGGTATCTTCAACCGGAAGAGATTTGTTGCAACTGTTGGGGATGATCTTCCGAATGGCATCATTCAAATGGCAAAAGTTTATATTGCCAAAAAGCGTAAGCTTAAAGTGGGTGATAAAATGGCCGGTCGTCATGGAAACAAAGGTATTGTTGCAAAGATTGTACGTGAAGAAGATATGCCATTCTTAGATGATGGAACTCCTGTTGATATCGTACTTAATCCGCTAGGTGTACCTTCTCGTATGAATCTGGGTCAAATTTATGAAACAGTGTTGGGATGGGCTGGTAAAAAGTTGAACATGAAATTCTCAACACCCATCTTTGATGGTGCAAGTGTAGACGAAATAAACAAACTTCTGATTAATGCCGAATTACCTGAAAACGGGAGAGTTTACTTAAATGACGGAGGAACCGGAATAAGATTCGATCAGCCTGCAACGGTTGGGTATATTTATATGCTAAAACTTCACCACATGGTGGATGATAAAATGCATGCCAGATCAATCGGACCTTATTCATTAATTACTCAGCAACCATTAGGTGGTAAAGCCCAGTTTGGTGGACAACGATTTGGTGAGATGGAAGTATGGGCATTAGAAGCATTTGGTGCTGCAAATGTACTGCAAGAAATCCTGACTGTTAAATCGGATGATGTAATTGGCCGTGCAAAAGCCTACGAATCTATTGTTAAAGGTGAAAACATGCCTACACCAGGCTTGCCAGAATCCTTTAACGTATTGGTTCACGAACTTCAGGGACTTGGTTTAAAAGTAACCTTTGATTAAAAAAAAAGAATGGGGATAGGACTTTATATTCTATCCCGATTTTTTACGTACTTGTTCTTTTATAAATTCAAATTAAATTCAACATATGGCTTTTCGAAAAGATAATACTGGAAACGGAACATTCTCAAAAATGACCATTAGCCTTGCATCCCCAGAAACTATTTTAGAGAAATCAAGTGGTGAGGTTCTTAAGCCAGAAACCATTAACTATCGTACCTATAAACCCGAACGAGATGGTCTGTTCTGCGAAAGAATTTTTGGTCCCGTTAAGGACTGGGAATGTCATTGTGGTAAATACAAAAGAATAAGGTATAAAGGAATTGTTTGCGACCGTTGTGGTGTAGAAGTTACCGAAAAGAAGGTAAGAAGAGAGCGCATTGGACACATCCAGTTGGTTGTACCCGTAGCACATATTTGGTTTTTCCGATCATTACCTAATAAGATTGGTGCCTTGCTTGGACTTCAAACCAAGAAATTAGATTTGATTATTTACTACGAAAGATTTGTAGTAATTAATGCAGGTGTTAAAGCAGCAGATGGAATTAACTATCTTGATTTCCTAACGGAAGAAGAATATTTCGATATTCTTGATACCATTCCTGCTGAAAACCAATATTTAGATGATTCTGATCCCGATAAATTTATTGCTAAAATGGGTGCTGAAGCAATCCATGATTTGTTAGCACGATTAGATTTAGATACCATCTCTTTTGAACTAAGGCATAAAGCAAATACAGAGACTTCTCAGCAGCGTAAAGCTGAAGCCTTAAAAAGACTGCAAGTATTTGAGGCATTCAGAAATTCTCGCACACGTATAGAAAACAGGCCCGAATGGATGATCGTGAAAGTTGTACCAGTTATTCCACCAGAATTGAGACCATTGGTTCCACTTGATGGCGGAAGGTTTGCAACATCCGATTTGAATGACTTATACCGTAGGGTGATTATTCGAAATAATCGATTAAAAAGATTAATTGAAATTAAGGCACCTGATGTAATTATGCGTAATGAGAAACGTATGCTTCAGGAAGCTGTTGATTCATTATTTGATAATTCAAGGAAAGCTAATTCTGTAAAGACTGAATCAAACAGAGCTCTTAAGTCTCTAAGCGATAGTCTTAAAGGAAAACAAGGCCGTTTCCGTCAAAATTTATTGGGTAAACGAGTTGATTATTCCGGTCGTTCTGTAATTGTAGTTGGTCCTGAATTAAAACTCAACGAATGTGGTATCCCTAAAGATATGGCATCCGAATTATTTAAGCCATTTATCATTCGAAAAATGCTTGAACGAGGTATCGTTAAGACCGTTAAATCAGCTAAAAAAATAGTTGATCGTAAAGATCCGGTTGTTTGGGATATATTAGAAAAAAGTCTTAAAGGTCATCCAATAATGCTGAACAGGGCTCCTACCCTACACCGTTTGGGTATTCAAGCTTTCCAACCAAAACTCATTGAAGGCAAAGCAATCCAGTTACACCCATTGGTGTGTACTGCATTTAATGCGGATTTCGATGGTGACCAGATGGCTGTTCACATACCCTTGGGTAATGCAGCAATTTTGGAAACCCAAATTTTAATGCTTGCTTCACATAACATTCTAAATCCTGCTAATGGTGCGCCAATTACTGTACCTTCTCAGGATATGGTGTTGGGCTTATATTATATGACCAAAGGAAGAAAAAACACCAAAGAGTACCCGGTGAAAGGAGAAGGATTCAGGTTTTACTCTCCTGCAGAAGTAATCATTGCCTATAACGAGAAAAAAGTTGACCTACATGCAATTATTCATGTAAGAACGAATGATGTAGAAGACGGTGAGATAGTCTCAAAGATTATTGAAACAACTGTTGGTAGAGTGTTATTTAATCAGGTAGTACCTGAAGAGTATGGATATATCAATGAACTCTTGACTAAAAAAGCGTTGAGAGACATCATTGGGGATATTGTAAGAAAAACGGGTACAGCGAAAACTACTGAGTTCCTTGATAATATCAAGCGCCTCGGATTTAAAATGGCCTTTGAAGGAGGATTATCATTTAACCTTGGTGACGTACTAATTCCAGAACAAAAGGTAGAACTAGTACAAAATGCAAATATTGAAGTAGAGGAAGTAATGAACAACTATAATATGGGGTTTATCACTAACAATGAGCGCTACAATCAGATTATTGATATTTGGACACATACTAACTCTCAACTTACACATACCTTGATGGATCAGATTTCTAAAGACCAACAAGGATTTAACTCAGTTTATATGATGTTAGATTCCGGGGCAAGGGGGTCTAAAGAACAAATCCGTCAGTTATCAGGAATGAGGGGGTTGATGGCTAAACCTCAAAAATCAGGAGCAACCGGTGGTGAAATCATTGAGAACCCTATTCTTTCTAACTTTAAAGAAGGATTATCGGTACTAGAGTATTTCATCTCCACTCACGGCGCACGTAAAGGATTGGCAGACACAGCCTTGAAAACGGCTGATGCCGGTTATCTAACCCGGCGATTGGTTGATGTTTCTCAAGACGTAATTATTACAGAAGAAGATTGCGGTACTTTACGAGGGTTGACTATTTCTGCCTTAAAGAAAAGTGAAGAAGTGGTTGAAACTTTATATGATAGAATTTTAGGAAGAACTACTGTTCATGACATCTACCACCCTTTAACGAATGAGTTGATAATGAAATCCGGTAGTGAGCTAACTGAAGAAATTGCGAGATTTATTGATGATTCTCCAATTGAAGAAGTTGAGATACGATCCGTACTGACTTGCGAGTCGAAAAAAGGTGTTTGTACCAAATGTTATGGCCGTAACCTTGCCTCAGGCTTGATGGTTCAACGTGGTGAATCCGTTGGTGTAATTGCAGCTCAATCAATTGGTGAGCCGGGAACACAGTTAACATTACGTACATTCCACGTTGGAGGTACAGCTTCAAATATTACTATTACATCTAAAATTGAAGCTAAATTTGATGGTGTGTTGGAAATTGATGAATTGAGATCAGTGGCATACAAATCAAAAGAGGGTGAAAAGTTCAATATTGTTATCGGCCGTTCTGCTGAAATGCGAATTATCGATAAATCTACAGGTATTGTGCTTACTTCTGGGAATATTCCCTACGGTTCCTCTTTATATGTCGAAAGTGGAAGTTCTATTAAGAAAGGAACTTTGATTAGTTCTTGGGATCCATATAATGCTGTTATACTTTCAGAAGTTGGAGGAAAGATTGTCTTTAACAATATCACAGAAGGACTTACTTATCGAGTTGAGTCTGATGAACAAACAGGATATAAAGACAAAGTGATTATTGAATCTCGTTCTAAATCCAAAAATCCAAACATCTCTATTCTGAATTCTGATGGTGTCGAAGTCAGATCTTATGATATTCCTGTAGGCTCGCACATTATCATTAGTGAAGGTGATAGAGTGAAACCAGGGGATACCTTAGTTAAAATCCCAAGAGCAATTGGGAAATCCGGTGATATCACCGGAGGATTGCCAAGGGTAACAGAATTATTTGAAGCAAGAAATCCATCTGATCCAGCTGTAGTTTCTGAAATTGACGGTGTTGTTTCATTCGGTAAAAAATTAAAACGTGGTAATAGAGAGGTTATTATTACCTCAAAAACCGGAGAAGAAAAAAAATATTTAATCTCAACAAGTAAACAAATCTTAGCTCAGGAGAATGACTATGTAAAAGCAGGTACTCCACTCTCGGAAGGAGTGATGACACCAGCTGATATTCTTGCGATTAAAGGACCCACGAAAGTTCAGGAATATATCGTGAACGAAATTCAGGAAGTATATAGGCTACAAGGGGTGAAAATTAATGATAAGCATTTTGAAGTAATCGTTCGACAAATGATGCGCAAAGTAGAAGTTGACGATCCGGGTGATACTAGATTCTTAGAAGGAGAATTAGTAAATAAAATTACTTTCATGGAGGAGAATGACGAGATTTTCGGGAAGAAAGTCATCATTGAAGCTGGCGAATCTGAGAACTTTAAAACAGGACAGATTATTCATGCCAGAAAACTTCGAGATGAAAGCTCAATGCTTAAGAGGAAAGATAAAGTATTAATTGATTCACGAGATGCCCAACCAGCAACTGCTCGCCAGGTGTTACAAGGGATTACCCGCGCATCATTACAAACAAATAGTTTTATTTCTGCTGCTTCATTCCAGGAAACCACTAAGGTTTTAACTCAGGCATCAATTATGGCAAAATGCGATCATTTACTCGGATTAAAAGAAAATGTTATTGTTGGTCATAAAATTCCTGCCGGAACCGGATTAAGAGATTATGAACATATCATAACTGGCTCAAAGAAAGAATATGAATCATTGATGGCTGAGAAAAAGGAGGTTATTAAAGAAGAAGTGGTATAATAATAAATTCTTAATATTATGACAGATCCAAAAAATCAAAAGCAAATTAATATTGAATTGAGTGAGGAAATTGCTGAAGGAATCTATTCTAACCTGGCAATGATTACTCATTCAAATGCGGAATTTATCGTTGATTTTATTAAATTGATGCCTGGTATTCCAAAGGCAAAAGTAAAATCAAGAGTAATACTTACACCTCAACATGCTAAAAGATTGTTGAGAGCATTACAGGATAATATCTCTAAATTTGAAACTATTCATGGGTCTATTAAAGATTCTGCCCCAGGTGATGGAATGCCTCCAATAAATTTTGGGGGTCCCACAGCACAAGCTTAGCTAAAATATTTAAACAAAAAAGGTGTTATTATTAATAACACCTTTTTTTATGCATTTATTTCTGGAGTATATATTTTAAACTCACCTTGATTTTTAATACAATCCATTATTTTTCCTTTAAACCTCCAACATGTCATTTGCCTCATTTCTAATCTCTTAGCTAATTCATAAGTTGATATTTCGGGGTTCGAACATACATTAAATGCAATACTAAATGCATCTGTAAGATCAATTTTACACCTATGAAAAATTGTATGAGCAGTGGCTGACTCTTCTGCTTTGCATCTTGTACATCTTCTGGAGAGATTTGTCTTTCCGTTACAATAATTGGTATGCCCGCACTTTCGGCAAATAAAACCATTTTCCCATTTAACATCTGACAAATATTGCAAACATTTATCAGTGTCAGCAAACTTATCATTAAAATCCTTTATCGTTAACTCTTTAAACATACCTCTAGCTATCTGCGACTTACAACATCTCTCTTACAAATCCAAATGTATTTTGGAATATCTATTGATACAAAGATAAAATAACTAGTGATATTAATGCGATTCAATATAGAATTTGCGCTATATTTGCAATAGTAAATAATTGTCAGAATGAAAAGAATAAATATTTTAATAACTGCCATACTGGTCTTGCTTATTTTTGGATGTACATCAACTACTAATAACAACTCCAAAACTCAAAAAAACCCTACTCAATCTGATAATATTATGCCAGAGTATTTGGGTTTTGAGAGTTTTAAAGAAATGGTGTGGGACTTTGAGACAAATCCCAATGAATGGACTTACAAAGGTGATATGCCATGTATTATTGATTTTTATGCGGATTGGTGTAACCCATGTAAAAAAATAGCCCCAATTATGGAGGAACTGGCGAGTGAATACGAAGGAAAGATTAAAATTTACAAAATTGATACTGATGTTGAAAGAAAACTAGCATCTGTATTTGAAATAACCGGAATTCCGGCTATTCTATTTGTGCCATTAAATGGTCAACCTATGAAACAAACGGGTGCTATGTCGAAAGAATATTATGAAGAAATAATTAATGAAGATTTATTAATATCAACTGAATAGCACGCGATTAGCCAATAATAATCTAGAAAAAAAATAACAACACAAACATTTATAGGTAAAGTGTTTAATTACGAAGATAATAAGGAATGGCAGTTCGAAGGGAAGTTTCCTGATTAATTGACTTTTATGCTGATTGGTGTAGATCCTGTAAAACAGTAGCCCCAATTAGAAGAACTATCAACAGAGTATGAAGGAAAAATAAATATTTATAACGTTGATACTGAAGCAGAACAGGAGTTAGCCGAGGCATTCGAGATTAGGAGGATTCCATCCATGCTGTTTTGTCCTGTAGAAGGGCAAGCACAAATGGCACAAGGTGCATTACCCAAAGAACCTATGAAACAAGCAATTGAAGACGTTTTATTAAAAGCAGAATCTGTGAAGGCAGCAAAATAATTGTCGTATCAATTGGGTTAAGAACTGTGGAATAATTCACAGTTTTCTTTATTTTTACACACAAATAAATACTTCATGGGTTCTAATTTAGATCATGTACTCCTATCAACTGCCTACTTCCCTCCTATTGAATATTTCTATATCCTTATAAAATCATCAGAAGTGAGTATTGAAATTCACGACACCTATAAAAAGCAAACTTATCGAAATCGTTGTAACATATATTCTCCGAATGGGAAGCAAACACTTAGCATACCTGTTACAAAAATTGAAGGTAATCGCAGCAAAACAAAAGACATTATTATATCTAAATACTCGAACTGGAAAATAAATCATTGGCGATCATTGGAAACCGCTTATAATTCATCGGCTTTTTTCCTATACTATAAGGATGATATCAAGGATCTAATCATGCAAAATGTTGATAAATTGGTCGAATTCAATTATACTATTTTACAATATTTAACAACTGTTTTAGGTATAAAATCAGATATAAAGCTGAGTGAAAGTTATTTAAAACCAACTAACGTTCTTATTGATTTGAGAGAGCAGTTCAACTCAAAATTAAATACGAATCATTTATCACATCAAAAGTATTTTCAGGTATTTAATAACAAATATGGCTTTATCCCGAATCTCAGTATCTTGGACTTGATTTTTAATGAAGGACCTAACTCCCATAATTACTTAAGCTCACTTATCCATTTTTAGGTTCAGGATACTCTATTCTCACATGGTAAATATTCAATAATTTTTTCTTGAGCAATTCCTTAATTCGGGTAATTTCTTTAAAGGTGATATTAGAGTTAACAAACTGCTTATTTCCTATTTGTTTTTCAACAATTCCCTCCACCAAATTACTTAACGATTCTTCATCCGCATGCTTTAAACTACGTGATGCCGCTTCTACGGAATCAGCCATCATTACTACAGCAGTTTCTCGCGACATCGGAATCGGACCCGGATAAGAATAAGCCTTCTCATCAACACTTCCCACACCATCTTCATTTACTTTTTTATAATAAAAATATTCAGCTTTTCTATCACCTTGATGGGTTACTATAAAATCAATTATTTGTTTTGGTAATTTATATCTCCTAGCCAACTCAACTCCTCGATATACATGATCAACAATTATTCTTGCACTTTCATCAGGTGTTAATTGGTCGTGGGGGTTCATGCCGGGTTGTTGATTTTCGATAAAATAAGCCGGTGTGAACATTTTTCCGATATCATGATATAAAGCACCCGTTCTTGCTAATAGTGTATTCCCTCCAATCTCAAATAAAATTTCCTCTGCCAGATTTGCTACCTGCATTGAATGCTGAAAAGTACCCGGCGCTTTTGATGATAACCTGCGGAGCAATTTATTATTTGCATTTGATAATTCGATTAAGGTAACATCAGTTATCAAACCAAATAATTTTTCAAAAATATAAATTAATGGATAGGAGAAAAGCGTTAAAACAGCACTTCCTAAAAAGAGCAAAAAGAACTTCCAATCAATTCCTAAAAAACTACCTTCCTGAATCAAGGTTAAACCAACATAAACTGTTGAATACGTAAGGAAAATAGTTAACGAGCTAATAAAGAATTGAGCGCGTCGTTGAAGATGTACAACACTTATTATTGCAGTAATTCCGGCAATGAGCTGAAGAAATACAAACTCAAAGCTATTTGGGACTAAGAATCCGATGATGATAATGGTGATAATATGCACATAAAGTGCCGGCCTTGTATCGAAGAAAGCTCTGATGATAATTGGAATGATACAAATCGGAACCAGGTACAAATAGCCAACATTATACCTAATAACCAAACTGGTAACAAAAACCATCATTAAGATTACAAGTAAAATAAGTGCAACCTCAGTATTATTCAAAAAGATATCTCTCCTGAAATACAATAAGAAAAAGAATAAAACCATCATCGAGATACTCATTAACACGATAAGCCCAATGAGAATCATATAGTAAGAGACCGAAGATCCCAATTGCCTTTGGTATTCTTGCTTCATAGATTCCAACACTTGATGTTTTTCAGTTGAAACAAGCTCTCCTTTAGAGATTATTCTCTCACCTGCTTGAACCATACCACGGGTTTGTGACAAATTATTCAAGGTCGATTCTTGTTCATTTTGTGTCTTTTCCCGATCATACTTAACATTTCGAAATAAAGAACTCTCTAAGGTTTTCAATAAAACATCCTGATCAAGTGTTTGGTTTCTGGATACAGCCGTTTTGATAAATTCATAAGCTGTTTGAATTGTAAACAAATCTATGATATTCCTTTCTTTAGCTAAATTCCCTTTAATTAAAACGATATCTTCAATCGTTGATAGGTTCTCAATTAGCTGAATATTTTCAAGTATTCCAATGGAACTTACAGAATCAAAAATAGCACTGCATTCATTCCAATTTATACTTCTTCTTTGATTGGCAATAGTTGTATCCGAGTACTTCTCAATCAAGTTTCGTTCAAAATTGTCAAACAGTTCATTCTGTTTCTGTGCAGTTAGTTCATCATCAAAAACAAAATACGGTTTTATCTGGGAAATTAATCGTTGCTTTTCTTCCTCGTATTCAGCTTTTGGCTTTAAAATGGCAAAGTCATAGGAAGCAATTAAATCTCTATGCATCCAAGGTTTTCCCTTCTGAAATTCATATTTGAACTTGCCTTCCTTCGGAAAAATCACAACTAATATTATCACAGAGAACAGAAATAAAACCCCCTTAATGATATGCGATTGGTAAGTACTTAAAAAAACAAAAATACGCTTCATAAATTCATCTATTCTTGAAGGTAAATATAAGTAAAATGCTAACATTAGGTGTTTTTTATTAACTTTAGATTCAATAAAAAATAAATCTATGAGCTTCGGAATTTGTCATTTAAGCTTAATACCGGTAAGAAAAGATACGAATCATCGTTCTGAGATGTGTACACAACTTTTATTCGGTGAACTATATTCAATTTCGGAGGAGCAAAATAACTGGCTGTCAATTAGAATTGCACATGATAATTATGAAGGATGGATAGAAAAATCTCAGTTTTTTAAAATATCTGAACAAGAATTTAAACATCTTAACACCTCGCCCCACTATCTCTCCAACGAATTGGTTCAGGTTCTTAACAATAACAGCCGCAATTCACTTCATCCCATAGTACTTGGCAGCAAAATACATAGTGATAATGGAAGATCACTTTATCTTAATGCAGAAGAATACATTTTCGATGGAACAATCGTTCCCAGTAATAGTGAGCCTAATCGGGATACGATTATCGAAAATGCTTATATGTATCTTCATACACCTTATGTGTGGGGAGGAAGAACACCTTTTGGAATTGATTGCTCAGGACTCACGCAAATGGCATATCTTCTCTCTGGAATTAATTTATTAAGAGATACTTCTCAACAAGCTACACAAGGAGAAACAATTAATATGATCTCTGATGCCCGAGCCGGTGATTTGTTGTTTTTTGATAATCAGGATGATGTGATCTCTCACGTTGGGATTCTACTCCCGAACGCTAAAATTATTCACGCATCAAGCAAGGTACGAATTGATAATATTGACCATCAGGGAGTTTTTAATACCGATACAAATATTTATTCTCATCAGTTAAGACTTATAAAAAGAATGATTTAGACGAGTTCACATCCTAATATCTATTTTAAATTACAAAATCTGTATTCTCAATTACTTTATTATTTACTTTTGCTATTAAATAAAATAAATACTTCGGGGCAGGGTGAAATTCCCGACCGGCGGTAATAGTCCGCGACTCCCATCTTTGATGGGACTGATCTGGTATAATTCCAGAACCGACAGTTAGAGTCTGGATGGTAGAAGGGTATGTTTATTTATATTGTAGTTAAACATATAAGTATTAACTTATTGATTAGTAATACAGTTAATATTATACCTTAATAGAAGTACCCCCGACTAATTGTGTAGGAGTTTTTTTAGGCCGGTAAATTTATGTTATGACTGATGAAGTCTATATGCAAAAAGCTATTAAGCTATCCCTGACAGGAATGGGACTTGTTAATCCAAACCCATTAGTAGGCGCAGTAATAGTTAAAAACAATGAGATCATTGGTGAAGGTTATCATGCTTCATTTGGTGAGGCTCATGCCGAAGTTAATGCGATCAATAATGCTGTTACAAATTGTACCGATGCTACAATTTATATTACTCTCGAACCATGTTCTCATCATGGAAAAACCCCCCCATGTGCATTAAAAATAATTGACAGTAAAATCAAAAGAGCTGTTATAGGCATTACCGATCCAAATCCATTAGTCTCAGGAAAAGGAATAAAGTTACTGAAAGATGCTGGAATAGAAGTTACTATTGGGGTTCTTAGTAATGAGATAATGAGATTAAACGAAGTTTTTATTTATTACATAACAAAAAGAACTCCATTTGTGGTAATGAAGACAGCCTCAACATTTGATGGAAAAATTGCAACTTCAATTGGCGAATCACGGTGGATATCAGGTGAAGAATCACGAAAATTTGTTCACAATCTGCGTCAGCAGTACAGTGGAATAATGGTAGGTATTAATACAGTAGTTAGTGATGACCCTGAGTTAACCGTACGTCATTTCATGGGAAAGAAAAAACATCCAGTTAAAATTATTATTGACTCAACTGCACGTATTTCTCTTAAAGCAAAAGCATTGGTTAGAAGAAATGGTTCTAAAACGATAATAGCTGTTACTAGTAAGGCTCCTTCAGCAAAAATCAAAGATCTTATTAATATTGGCACAGAAGTGATTGTTTGCCCAAAAACAGAACAAGGAGTAGATCTTAAATACTTAATGAATGAATTAGGAAAAATGTCCATCGACAGTGTATTGCTTGAAGGTGGAGCAACACTTAACTATAGCGCTCTTGAGCAGGGCATTGTAAATAAGGCAATAAGTATAGTTGCACCAAAGATTGTTGGAGGACAGAACTCGCCAACAGCAGTTGCAGGAAAAGGAATCGAGCAACTTTCCAACGCCATCAAAATAAACCACTTATCTGCTAAAGCAATTGGAAATGATATATTATTAGAGGGCTATTTTAACGAAAACAACTAGCCTCAAGTAACTACTTAGAGGTGAGACGCAATGACAACAAAATGACTATTAAAAACAAAAAAGAATAAGATGTTCACAGGTTTAATTGAAGAAATAGGAGTTATAACAAACTTGGTAGTAGGAAGCAAATCAGCACAAATCACCATTAATGCAAATAAGAAATACAGCGATTTAAAGATCGGCGATAGTATTTGTACAAATGGAGCATGTCTTACGGTGACCCACCTGGCTGGTCAAAGCTTCACTGTTGATGTAATGGCAGAGACTTTACGTAGCACTACTCTGGGAGCTCTTGTTCCCGGCGAAAAAGTAAACCTAGAAAGGGCTCTTAAAGCTAGCGACCGTTTTGGTGGACACATTGTTAGCGGACACATTGACGGAACTGCAAAAATCATTGATATAAAAAAAGAAGGAATTGCAACCTTGTTTAGCGTAAGGCCTGCAAAGGAATTGATGAAGTACATTATTAACAAAGGATCAGTTGCTGTTGACGGGATAAGTCTTACCGTAAGTAAGATTCTTCCAAATTATTTTGTTGTTTCAATTATACCACATACAGCAAGTAACACCACACTTCTTTCGAAACGAACAGGCGATACAGTTAATATAGAAACGGATACGATTGCCAAATACATAGATAAGTTGACTAACAATGAGGAAAAGAAATCAAACAAAAAGAAGTCCTCGATAAGTATAAATTCATTAATTAAAAACGGTTTTTAGAAGATATAATTATGAGCGATTTTAACTCCATTGCAGAAGCAATTGAAGATATAAAAAACGGAAAAATGGTAATTGTTGTTGATGATAAACGACGTGAAAACGAAGGAGATCTTATCATGGCAGCAGACAAAATCACACCCCAAGATGTGAATTTCATGGCAAAGCACGGCGGGGGACTGATTTGTATGCCCATTATTAAGGAGCGATTAAAAGAATTAGGCATCACAAGAATGGTTGAAAACAATACTGATGTTAACAAAACCGCATTTACAGTTTCAATTGATTCAGCAGATTCAACAACAGGTATTTCTGCATTCGAAAGATCGGCTACTATTAGCAAGGTATTAGACAGTAATTGCATACCTACTGATCTTACAAGACCAGGGCATGTTTTTCCTCTCGAATATTGTGAGGGCGGTGTATTGGTAAGAGCTGGCCATACCGAAGCTGCCGTTGATCTTGCAAAACTCTCAGGATTTTATCCCGCCGGGGTAATTTGTGAAATTATGAATGAAGATGGATCAATGGCCAGAGTCCCGGAACTAATTGAATACAAGAAAAAGCACAAACTAAAGCTAATAACAATTGCCGATATTATTGAGTACAGAAGGCATAATGAAAAGCTTGTAGAAAAAGTTTCGGAAGCACATATGCCCACTAAATATGGTAATTTTAAAGCCATTGGGTTCCTCAATAAATTAAATGGAGAAAACCATATGGCACTTACCATGGGCGACATCGACAATGGATTGCCTGTGCTTGTCAGGGTACACTCCGAGTGCTTAACCGGTGATGTTTTTGGATCCCAGCGATGTGATTGTGGAGACCAATTAAATCATGCAATGAAAGAAATTGCAAAAGAAGGAAGAGGTATCTTATTATACATGAGGCAGGAAGGAAGAGGAATAGGATTGCTTAACAAACTAAAAGCATATCACCTACAAGATAGTGGCCTTGATACGGTTGAAGCAAATGAGGCTCTTGGCTTCCCTCCTGATTTGCGCGATTACGGTATTGGTGCTGAGATAATAGCCAGTCTTGGAGCACAAAAGCTTAGACTCATGACAAATAACCCAAAGAAAATATCCGGAATCTATGGGTTTGGTCTTAAAGTAATTGAGCGAATACCTATTGTAATGAGTCACAATGAAAAAAATCAATATTACCTTGAAACAAAAATCGAAAAAATGGGTCATATGTTTAACAACTGATTATTGACGAATAAAAAATGATTGATGATATTAAAACAATAAGCATGAAAAAAACAGAAGGAAATTTAGATGCGACCAATCTCAAATTTGGGATTGTCATAAGCAGGTTTAATGAATTTATAAGCAGTAAACTGTTATCAGGTGCAATTGATGCACTTATACGCCACGGGGCAAAAGATGGTGACATTGAAACCATATGGGTTCCGGGAGCTTTTGAAATACCAATGATCGCCAAGAAACTCGCTGAAGCAGGAAGCTATGATGCAATTATCTGCTTGGGAACAATAATAAGAGGCGACACTCCACATTTCGATTTTGTGGCAGCAGAATCAGCAAAGGGAATTGCTCAAATAAGCCTTTCTGCTAATATTCCAATCTCGTTTGGCATATTAACCACTAACGATGTTGAACAAGCCATTGAACGTGCAGGGCTAAAATCAGGAAATAGGGGATTTGATGCTGCAGTTACATCTATTGAAATGGCAAACCTAATTAAGCATCTTAACTAATCAGTTAAACTAAAGTGCCATTTCCGTTTCCGTTATAACAAATTGGTAGTGGTATCCTGAATGATTGCTGTGTTTGCTATGCAAGCAAAATTAACAACAGCAACAATAGAAGGTATAGAACAAACAGTCTAAGTATTAAGTAATGAGGCTCTCCGCCGCAAGCGGACGGGCTATCATAATGGATCCTATTTCCTTTCGCCCCAAGGGGCGGGGAATATAACTTCGCCTAATTAATTTTGTTTTAAATTGTTAATGGGTCTATTAAAAACAAATTTATTGAGGTATTGAATCATCATCAAAGCTGATATTTTAGACAATATTCTTGTTTTGAAACCCTCAAAAGATTTGGTATAATTCCTTCGGATCATAAATTGATCACACAGTTGAGCAAATAAGGTTTCAATTCTTTTTCTTGATTTTCTAAAAATACATACTTGCTTTAGATCGGGTGAAGGTTTTGATTGAGATGAAGTAAGACCGTTGCATAACAAAGCAAGTTCCATATTTCTCAAAAACTCCTAAATTTTTGATATCCCCGATCGGTTTTACCATTTTATTATCATATATAAGCCTTATTATCACTCTATTGTCTCTTAATCTTTGCTATTGGACGCAACTATCCCAGAACTCCGGTATAAATTATAACAAATTGCCTCCATTAAATTCTGAGTGTGCATCTTTTGCATTCCACGGTACCGGGCCACTCCACCAGAGAACCATCTACTGATCCCTCCAAAGGTACGTTCTACCTTAAATTTTGTTTTTCCTATCAACTTGTTATACCGCTTTTCCCATTTAGTAAGTGGTGTGTTCTTTTTTGCTTTTTTCTTTTTAATAGATCTTCATTCTTTTTTGATTGGTAGCCTTTGTCTGCCTTTAATGGTATTCTTTCTGGCAAATCGGCAGTATCTAAAACGTCTTCTAAATTTGATATCTCATTTGTGCTTGCTGTTGTTGTAAGCACTCCCAGCACTAGACCCTCTTCATCTGTGACGTGGTGCTTCTTGTAGCCAAAACGGAATTTTCCTTGTTTCTTTAACCAAGTTCCGTCTTTGTCAACACTGGGAGCATATTCTTTAGTTACTTCAACTTCTTCTTCTGAGCGATCCTCGGGCACTTTATGTTTTGATTCTCCTTTTGGACGAAGCGACGTGTCTATTACACTAGCATCTACAATCGCCCCTTTTTTTACTATAATATTATGCTGCTCCAATTGATGGTTTATAGATTTGAACAGTTTTTCAAATGTCCCTGTTTTTGTCAATGCCGTTCTAAAGCGGCTCAAAGTACTATGGTCGGGTGAGGCTTGTTCTATTGTCATTCCACAAAAATAACTGAAAGATAGACTGTCGTTGATTCTATCTTCAACTTCATAATCGCTCAAGCCATACCAGTTTTGAAGCAAACACATTTTAAATAATAAAACCCCATCATAAGAAGGTTTACCGGTTGCGCTTTTTCCTCGTGAATAGTCATTATCTATTAATTGACTAATTTCTTTCCAATCAATAAGTGTATTAATTTGGGTGAAAAAAGTCTTTTTTATTTTTCTTGTGCGTAAATCGCAAATGCTATCAGCTAAAGTCGGTTCTTTATATAATTTCATACAATAAATACACAATTTAATTCATTGATATACAAATATATAATGCCTTTTTCTGTGATGTTTTCAGGCTATTTACCTTGCAACGGTCTTGAAGTTTCTATTTCGGGGGTTACATCAAAATCCAACACGGGAGTAAGAGGATGTTTTCCAATTAATTGTTTCACAGCTGCATGTAGAATGGCATAGTTATACCGGGCATCCTGAAAGTTAACCTCTGTTTTAGCAGGGTGAATATTAATACCAATCTTTATGGGTATATAAAACGCTGTAATAATGTTCGTTATAAGCTATTGCTTTTTATGACTATCAATTTCTCCCTGGTCATTTCATTAATAGAGTATGGGACACCACCAATACCAATTCCCGATGCATCTCTTCCTCCAAAAGGCATCCAGTCGACCCTAAATGCTGTATGGTCATTTACCATTACTGCTGACGCATTAAGTTTTTTCACAGTTTCAAAAGCGATATCAAGATTATGGGTAAACACAGAAGCTTGAAACGCAGTTGGTAATGCATTAGCTAGTTTAATAGCTTCTTCTCTGGTTTTGTAGGAATATATACAAACAACCGGACCAAAAACTTCCAAAGTAGATACTTTCGAGTTTTGTGATGGGTTGAGTATTACAGTAGGTTCAAAACAACTATCCGAAATACGTTTTCCTCCACATAAGAGTTTCCCTCCACTTGCTACGGCCTCTTCAACCCACTGCTCAACTCTGTCTACTTCGCGCGGAAGAATCAATGGTCCAACTTCAGTTTTTGGATCAAGGGGGTCACCAACTTTAAGGTTTGCTGCCATTATTGCTAATTTCTTACTTACATCATTAACGATATCTTCGTGAATAAATACTTTTTGCACTGAAACACAAACCTGACCAGCATGATAAAATCCACCTTTGAGTAATGCAGGCAGCATATTGTCAATGTCGGCATCTTTTTCAACAATTACAGGAGCTACTCCTCCATGCTCAAAAGCACAACGTGTACCCGGTGATAAACGTGAACGGAGATACCATCCTACTTTTGCCGAACCTATGAAAGATAAATAATTTACCCTATTATCAGTGGCAAGTTTTTCAGCGTTTTCATCACTACATATAATTGTCTGACACCAACCATCTGGTAATCCTGCCTCCTTTAATATGCTAACAAACTCTAAACAAGAAAGAGGTGTAGTTAGTGCAGGTTTAACAATAACCGGTGCACCCGCCGCAATAGCTGTTACAACCTGGTGAATTATTAAGTTAAGTGGGTGATTAAATGCACTGATGGAAACAACAAGCCCAATTGGCTCACGAATGGTAAATGCCAGCCTATTAACCGATGAACGGCTTTGTCCCATAGGAATTTGTTCACCTCCTAATTGAGCTATATGTTCAATAGCCAGTTTAACACCATTGATGGCTCTCATCACTTCAACTTTCGAGTCAATATATGGTTTACCTCCTTCTTCTGCAGCAATAGTTGTCAGATCCTCTACCCGTTCTTTCATGCGGTCTACAACTCGTTCCAGTATTTCAATCCGTTGCCATGCAGGCATCCACTTTTCCTGATCGATGAATAAGTTATACGCAAGTTGAAGAGCATTTTCAACATCAGTATGTTGCATTAATGGGATTTCTTTTATAAGCTTAAAATTGTAAGGGGAGCTTATTTTTAGCATGCTTAAGATGTTTTAAGATTCTGTAACGTAAACTTAATTCCGCGAGGAATTATTAATAGTAAACAATAAGTTGTTGAAAAATAAGACCTGGAATCACTTGCAGGTCTTGTGAATTTCCACCTAATTATATAGGTGTATGGCTAAAAACACAGATATAAAGGTAACACCTTTTGTCGGAATACACCTAATTCATTTAGAGTCTGTCATTTTTATTAACAAATGACGATGTATTAATTATTAACACTCAATATTTTACTTATTCATTAACACAAAACATCAGTTTCTGTTGATAATTTAATAACAATTCACCGAACTTATTTGTATATTTTTATTGGCTCAAACGAAAAAGTATAAACAAAAACTAAATTAAAAACTGCATTATGAAAAAAACAAACAAACTATTGTTAATCTTAACATTAATTTTGTTCTCAGCTGCAACTTTTGGGCAAGGAGTTATTAAGGGAGTTGTGCTTGACGAAGCGACCGGTGAAAGTCTTATCGGAGCGACAGTTTTCTTACAAGGGACTACTGTTGGAACTACATCAGCCCTTGATGGAAGTTTTGAATTTAATGCCCCTGCAGGTTCTCACACCGTAGTAATTTCTTTTATTGGATATGCAGCACAAGAAATGTCAATTACCGTTACCAACGGAAGCACGACTGATCTTGGAACAATTAACCTAGAATCCACAGCCATCGGATTGGTTGAGGTCAGTGTCTTTGCTGACGTAGCTATTACAAGAAAAACTCCGGTAGCTGTAACATCTGTTGCAGCAAAAGTTATCGAAAGAGAACTTGGTAATCAGGAATTTCCAGAAATCATGAAAATGACACCTGGTGTTTATGCTACAAAACTTGGTGGTGGCTATGGTGACTCACGTATTAATGTTCGTGGATTTGACCAAGCTAATGTTGCTGTTATGATCAATGGTATTCCTGTTAACGACATGGAAAACGGTTGGGTTTATTGGTCAAACTGGGCCGGTTTATCTGATGGAACAAGAACTATGCAAGTTCAAAGAGGACTTGGGGCATCTAAATTAGCAATCAATTCTATTGGTGGTACACTGAATATTATCACACGTACAACTGATGCTAAAAAAGGTGGATTTCTTGCTACATCCAGATCTGATTATGGAAGCAAGAAAACTAAAATTGGTTTAAACACAGGATTAATGGACAATGGCTGGGCTGTATCCTTCATAGGTTCACGAACCGAAGGTGAAGGCTATGTTGATGCAACTTGGATTGATGCCTGGAGTTATTTTCTGTCCGCAAGTAAGCAAATTAACAAAGATCATTCAATTGTTTTCACGGCTATTGGTGCTCCACAAAAACACGGTCAACGTGTAAGTGATGCATTCCACGCCCTAAGTTATGACAAATATGAACAATACGGAAATAAGTATAATTCTGGTTGGGGTTATTTAGATGGAAAAAGAGTATTAGAAAAAACCAATTACTATCACAAACCACAAATAGCCTTGAACTGGTATTGGAATATTTCTAAAAAATCTTTCTTATCAACTTCTGCATATCTTAGCTTTGGTAGAGGTGGTGGATCAGGACTATTGGGAAGATATTATGATGGATACTATTGGAAATACGATCCGAAAAGATCTCCGAATGGATGGGTTGATTGGAACCAATCAGTCGATGCCAATGTTGCTGCTACAGAAGGGGGCGAGGGTGCTGCTCAAATTCTGAGAAATTCAGCTAACAGTCATAACTGGGTTGGCGTTTTATCTACATTAAATCATGAGTTATCAGAAAACTTGCAATTAATTGCAGGTGTTGACTTGCGCAAATATAAAGGGATTCACTATCGTGAAGTAAGAGACCTATTAGGGGCTGA
>PIVJ01000951.1 GCA_003353955.1 Bacteroidota bacterium
TATCCTGTGTGTTTCGCACACCTGACACGCTGTGTGGAACAAATATTATGCACAGTGTCGAAGCGTATGTTGCCTGTGCAGTGCCCGAGAGTTATCGAGAGTCGTAAATATATAGCAGATCATATATATGCAACGCAAAAATGACATACATAAAAAATATAACTTATGCAAAAAATCATAAGTACCAGAGCGCTATGACTCTCTTAAACACGCTGTCATATCAGAACTATGACTCTCTTAAACACGTGTGTGTTTTAATAGTTGATCGAGACATGGGCATCTAGCCACACATAATAAAAATGTATAGATTACACTAAGTTAAATTACCGTATAGCTTCAGGGCAATAGAGCTGTAATATAAATTAGTGATAAGTATAAAAAAAATGATCAAACCGAAGATCGGTCGTAATGACAAATATGCATAGGAAATTATCCTGTGTGTTTCGCACACCTGACACGCTGTGTGGAACAAATATTATGCACAGTGTCGAAGCGTATGTTGCCTGTGCAGTGCCCGAGAGTTATCGAGAGTCGTAAATATATAGCAGA
>PIVJ01000249.1 GCA_003353955.1 Bacteroidota bacterium
CGGTTTAAAAATGGCACAAGCAGGGATGAGATCAGGTAAAAACAAAAAGGTGTTATTCTAGAGCATCTGAATTCTAAAATCAAACAGCCCCTGGAACTGAAAATGGGGGTGGGGATGAAGAATGGAAAAATGTTGATGACAAATTTTGGGCAAAATAATTTTAAAAATTGAAAAAATGCAAGTTTTTTGGTCATTTTTAAAAATTTCGGCATAGCTTACGCGCTCTGGGCGCCCGGAAGCACCCGAAGCATCCAAGGTCCTGGCCCCCGCCCGAAAGAGTTGGGAGGTGGGTGCTGGTCACCCTGGAATCAAGGAGGAGGAAGACGGGGCCGGTTTTATGAAATCGATAAAATATTAAATTCCACTCACCTGCTAGGTCTATAGTGATCCCCCTGTATTTCAAAAACAAACTTACCTTGGGAATCCACTTATTAATCAATTAATCTGATCCAAAAAATAAAAAGTTTTTGCAAAGCAGAACGATACAAGCTCTCAGCCCCCTCCCCCCATGACAGAAAAACATTTTTTTTTGCAGATTTTTTTTTTCAACAAATATTTTTCCCAGAGGCATTTTGGGTGCGAAATGAGCACAGTTTCATGGGTAGGAATCGATTTTGGTGCGATTTAACTGTATTTTACACTGGAAAGGGGGCCTTTATCCGTTAAACCTCCTATTATCGCTCACTTTTTTCCCCGCGGATTTTTGGAACTTAGAAGTAAAGACGTAATCTGAGAGTTGGCCATCTTGTTAGAAACAAAATATTCTGTCAGCGCATCACCTTTTTGTAAAGGTTTCAGTCCGGTATCTCATGGAATTGGACGATTTTCGAGCTACATTTTTGACAGACTAGACGCGGCCATTTTGTGTGACGGTCACGTCACCACAAGATGGAGGGTCCGGGGGGTTTTCGTGAAATATCGCAATGAAAATGCTAGATACAAACTAATATTTATACGGGTTGAGGTCTCATGTAATCTTAGAAGCAAACCCGAAATATAAATGTTCAAGTTTCGACTCGCCTCGGCTGGAAATCCTCCATATACAACGGTCATTTGGGTATAGGGTCGGGTCGCATGGGATTGTGGGATACGCCATGAGCCGGAAATGAACTACAGACATGGAGGGCGAGCACACACCCAACAACCCCATCAAAACTCAACAGGACCTAGACGTATTGCTAAAAATGAATGCGTTTCTTGTTCAGAGGAGCCTGTCCGACCCTCTGCTTGGTATAATAGGAAGGGGTGTGCCCGTTTTATTGAAATCGACTACAAACTGCGTCAGTCGCCGGTGTGCTCCTTCAGAGAAGGAGGGATGCCCTTTTCACGTACAACAAACATACATACATGACAATGGCGGCTCCCAGCAATATTGCGTAGTAAAATTAGATTTCTTTGCACCAATATATCTCAATAAGGAAGTCACTTCGACTTCCAAAAAGTATACAGTAATTTTAATAAGGATTGTTAGCTCCTATCTGGCATCAAGATTAGGCTTGATACCTTGCTTAGTCCGAGATAATTTGATGAAATTTGGCTTCTATAGTTCCCAATTTCTGCACATGGCAGATTGTTTACATTGATTATATGAATATCATCATGCTGATTGTGCGATAA
Source organism: Bacteroidota bacterium (assembly GCA_003353955.1). Lineage (GTDB taxonomy): Bacteria > Bacteroidota > Bacteroidia > Bacteroidales. The sequence continues at coordinate 1,618 of PIVJ01000249.1, forward strand.
AGGAGCCATTTTTAAGTTTTGGGAAAGGAGATTTGAGGTCTTCACTGTTTCTATTTTAATTAAAATAAATAGGTATCCTTACAGTTAGCAGTACGAGGAGACATGGAAACAGGAGATTACGTTCAGCTCATCATTATAACATGTGTTCTATCCTCTGAAAATGAAGAGTTTTAGAAATTTTGGACCACCAAAAACTGAAGTGTAACAGAAAATGGAGGCAAATATGACCCAGATATCATGCAAATCCTCAACTGATCTCACTGCATAATTCAACATTTAGTAAGGGATTTAATAAAATTCCCTCATTATCCCATTGATTTTCAGCCTTTAGTGATGAGATAACCAAAATAAGGTTACAAATTCCATAGACTAATTTCTAATTTACGAAATGAGCTTATGGAAGTCACAAAGGTGGGGTTTGACCTAGTTAACAACCAATCGGCAAACAGAGTTCAAATTGGTGCCCAAATTAACAAATTGGATTCGCCGAAAGGCCAAAAAACACGAATACCCTCAGATAACACAGAAGATTCTTGGCTCTAGAGCCATAATCAAAAATTAAGCAAGAATTTCAGTCAGTCCTATTTTTGAATGAATGTCTTTCAAATGGAATAAAATTCCATGATAATTTCCTCATTTCAA
>PIVJ01000952.1 GCA_003353955.1 Bacteroidota bacterium
GAGGTTAGGTTATCTCTGTTTTAATGAGCCGTCCGCAGGCACTGTTATCGTGCCAAACACATGCATGGATTAATCTTTAAACTAAGAGATGAGATACCGGCAGGATCAACCGGATATATGAATAAGATAAATTTCTTTACCGTATTAAGAATGTGTCGTTTCTTAAAACTTTCCATAATAAGCAACCAACAAATACTAACTCTCCTTTACCACCACTCCCGTCGTACTATTTGAGTGATACCACATTCATAGAAAGAAACATGAAATCAAGCATATTAATACAAATAACGCCTGAAATACAACTTCCTATTTTTCTGCTACGCGCCGCCATTTACTTAGTAAGGGATGGCGGGGTGACACTTGAAAAGACCCGTCTTTTTTTAATGTACAACTTACGCTCGATATAGACTAAGTCGGAGCATCAAAACGGTCAAATCTCAATAGACCCCCCTGGTATAAGTCAACACATACATACGCTCAGCACGTCGTGACAAACGCCACTCCATGACTTATACGGCTGATGTGACTCTCGGTAGTATTCCGCTCAA
>PIVJ01000250.1 GCA_003353955.1 Bacteroidota bacterium
TCAGGATGCTCTTTATCAAAGTCTTCTGCTTCAACGTCAAAATCTTTTGTCTCTTCAGGGAAAAATAATTTAGCATTACGACTATGTATATCTCCATTTAAAATTAAGTCAGCACGTTCACCACCATCTGTCTTGGCGCAGTAGTGACCATCTACCCTAGCCTCCAAGCCTGACGCATCACCACCTACAATCTTTCTGCCTTTTGGGGCATGGAATAAGCTTCTGAATTCTTTACCATACAAAACACCCTCTTGTGCTTTGGGTACGTTAACAACCTCTGCGTGTTTGTGTCTGTATGTCGGTGTTGTGCCAGATGATCTACTTGAAAGCCTGCCATCAATTTCTAAACGTGGGTTAGCAATCCATGTTGTAAGTACAGCGTTCCTATTTCTTAAACTTAACCATTTGCATGTATCTTTAACTAGATCCAGTTTGATCAGGTTCAGGTTTTCGCATATCTTGCCTGCCTCTTGTAACTTTGGTGTTGTCTGGATAAGTTGACCCTGATCGTTTCGAATAGATTTTCCATCTGAATCTTTTTTATAATTCCATAGTGTAGGCTTCCAGCCAAGCTCTAACAACCAGTCTTTTAACTGCGCTTGATTGGATAGTGTCATTGGTACATATAATGGAATGGTAAACTGACTAACAAGATCATATATATCACCATCTAAATCTATATAGTAATCATCATCAATTTCAAACAGCGTACACTCATGCCCAAAGTTAAGCATCTTCTCAACAAAATTATGTGATGAAGCTGCAAGAGTGCCATCCTTTTTGAATGGCTTTTTAGGCATTGTGTAATCTTTTTGCTCACCTTTATTTAAACGTCTTGGTGGTAATTGTGGCTCTACCCTTGCACGAATCTCTTCTATGTCATGTGATAAATCTGTTCTAATTTTTATTGCTTTATCTACATCAAACAAAACACCTGTTAACCCTTGGCAACACATCAGGTAGTAGTCATACTGATAGCAATCGAAAGCTTCTGTGTTTCTTGCATGATAAAACTTTTCAAACAGTTTCATTAAGTGGTTGTATGTAAGAATTGTTACATCGACATCACGCTCACAGTAAACAACCATGTCATGTGAGAATTCATGGAAGTCATCAAAGTCTATCTTAGGGAAATTAAACTTCTTGCCCCACCACTCAAGGCTGTGAGCGTGTTGGTCAGGGTTTAGGAAACGAGATAGACATAACGTATCAACTACACGTAATGCTTTACGCTCTCCCCTAAACTCAAGCGTCTGTGAACCCATATCAAAGTTTATGTTAATAGTTTTCATTAAAGCAAAAAGATCATATCCAAGACCATTATGAAAACATAATGTATCTCCATCCTTAATTACTTCCATAATTTTATAAGCGGTTTCAGGATCTCTATAAGGAAAGAATTTCTGATTTACTTGACCACATACAGATTTAATAACAACAACCCACATTGTTGTTAACTGGGGAAAGAAGTTATCACACTCAGTATCTAACACTAAAACTCTACCCATGATTAGCAAACTCCCTAAAGTACATATCTGCCGCATCACAGTAAGCTTTTCTTGCATATTCCTTGTCAGTGAAATAACCTAAATGTTTTTGCTTTCCATTAAGATAAATAACTGCTCGCCATTTTTTCTTGTCATTTCTCCAACTTACTCCTTTAACCCCACATTTATTATTTTTACTAACGCGACAGTTTCTAGTCTGTTGGAATCGGTCGGCTTCTCTGATATTTAAAATTGAATTATTGTAAGGAGTATTATCTTTGTGATCTAACTCACCCTCTGGGAAAACTCCATAGACATAGAGCCAAGCAAGTCGATGCTCTAGATAACTTATTGAATCAATTCCAATTTCGCGGTAATTGTGTGGCTTAATAAAAGAGCCTGCCCTCTCACCCACTAAACCTCTATTTGAAAGTCTTAGTTTCCATGTGAAAATTCCTGTCTCTTTGTTATAATCTAAAACTTCTTTTAATCTTCCTTGAGTTATCATATCAATCCCTAATATAATTCGCGTTCAAATCCTTCTGGGTGTGCATCAAACCACTCTGCTAACGATTGCATTGTTCCATAATTACCGTTAGCGTCAAATGGTTCTGATTCCTGTTCAAGAAATCCTGGGGGTGGCTCTACAAAATCACCAGTGTGTTCATCATAGAATAATGGAATCTTGCAAGTGTTACCGTTGGCTCTGTCATCTAATATAATAAAGTAGCGTGTGTTTCTAACACGAGGACACAGTTCAGGGTCTTT
>PIVJ01000021.1 GCA_003353955.1 Bacteroidota bacterium
AGTGCACACTCTATGTAACCCTAGAGCCCTGCCCAATGTGTGCCGGTGCTTTATTTTGGGCACAAATAGGGAAAATTATTTACGGAGCTTCAGATCCCAAAAAGGGATTTAAAACTTTGAAAACACCCATACTTCATCCAAGTACTAAGGTTAAATCAGGAATACTCCAATCTGAATGTAAAACTATTTTGAAAAGATTTTTAAAAAAAAAGAGATAAAAACTTAATGGCTTTTCGCACAACATGTTTTTATCCCGAACACAGTATATAATCCACAACACTCTATGAGTGCAGTAAGAAGCATAATTGCTCCAACAACAGCTTCCACTATCGCCCAAACCCCAATTAATACATTGGAATAAATGAAATAAACTATGGCAGCCGCGATAATTAATCGAATTATTTTATCCAGTGCCCCAACATTCTTTTTCATAATAATGAATATAGGACCAATAAAATATTATCAAATACCTGTAGTATTTAAATTTCCGACACTGATCGTAATGGTTCGTTTGTTTTTACTCTTAGCCGAAGAGGCTTTCGTCGTAACCTGTATATGTAAATTGTAAATATTTAACTTCAATTCTTTTGATTGAATTTGTCCAACTTTTGAAATATCTGAATTAATGATCCCAGAGTATCGACTAATTCTGGTATTCATGATTTCATTTAAACCTTCCCTGATGTACTTCTTATCATAATTCTGAAATTCATAAATATTAGCCATCTCACGTATCGACAATACCTGTAAGTTTTCAATCCCATCAATATTAATCAAAAACCAATTATATGTATTCTGGTCAATCAGACATCGATTTAGGGTGTCTTTTCCCATTATGCGCGCATTATTTATTATAGCCGCCCCATAAAAATTTTCATCAAAATAATGAACCGTATCTAAGGTAATCGCATACCTCAAGCTAATACTTCCTGTTATATCCCGAAGCTTGGGATAAAGATGATAGGAATTAAATGCTCTTACGAACGTCTCAAAATTAATAGCAAAAAACAATGAATGTAATGGTGTATCAAAAATGACAAAACCGCCATCTCCGGTACTGATAAAAGCATTCTTGATTTTTTCTTTGGTATAATTCTGAAAGACAAACTGATTATTCTTTAAACATAAATCAATCGCTTTATTAAAAAGGATCTTAAAAATTGCAGGAATTAGTGTTTGATCCAAATGCTTATATAAACCATATCGATAAATATCAATCCCAAATACAGATCGTTTATTAATCGATTTTGTATCAATATATTTCTCAATATCCTGAAACAAATCGTCACTGTTTGGTATAATATTGACCGCTTCATAAACTGATTCAGCATCATACTTATTTAACAGTTCAAGTATTTTGTTAAAATCTAACTCTTTAATTCTTGTTTGCATAATTACTTTTTTGATTTACATAAACCGATATAAATTTTTTCTTACAAATATACACAGACTACAAGAAAGTTTTTAGATTAATTTTCCCTCCAACTGCTAAAATATATATTTTTATATAGGAAAGACAGTCTTACAAATGTATATGTAAGAATTGAAAAGAATAATTATATCACCAAAGCTTATCAACAATTGTTCATAAGTCCTGTGAGCTATTTGTTAATAACATAAATCGTAAAAACTTGATCTACCGATGCACTGATTCGTATATTTGATTCACCGAGTGAGGGATCAAAAGACCTACCGGAAAAACGAAGAGAAAGTGGAAAATACCGTAAGGGAAAATAAGCTGACTCATACTTAAAGGATGGGGGACTGCAAGGAAAGCCGAAATTGAAGCAAGTTTGAAGGGAGGGTGAAGGAAGAAGCGGATCGCAAGGAAAGTGGAAGCCGGAACCGGGCAAATAGGGAAGTCTTTCGAGGCGGAACTTAAAAAGCCAGTCACAATAACAGTAACTTGGCACAAACTGAAAGTTAAGGCGATCAGCTAGTGAACGGGAATCTATTCGATTAGAATGGATTCCCGTTGTGTTTTTGGGGTTTTATTTTGTAATAATACGACTCAGCTCCCTATTAATTTCCCGACTTATGTTTTTCAAAGAAACATGTTTCTGCTGTAGTATCAGATTATCTTCTGCATTCTCAGCTTTCTTCATTTCCCTTTGATTATCCGAAATCATCTGATCTATTTTTTTAGACTTAAATGATAATACACTAGACGAAACAAGCCTCTTCATATTATCACATTCTGACTTAACAGGAATTCGTTTTTTTAGCCAGTTATTGCTCAATTCGTATGGCGAAACAGTCAAATCTATCACCAATTGAGATATATTATCCTCGGGATGTTGCATAAAATGATCTGCAGTTAAAATAATACCCGCCTCGAGTGCTTGAGAATATTCATCAAAAACTTTCTGTAATATTTTATCTTGAAAAGAGATTTCATCAGATTTTAAGTCGTGAATAATAAGTTCAGCAACCTTAATGGGTACTTCAATCTTTTGCTTATTTTCATCGATATCCTCAAAAATGATTTCCTCATCTCCATACAAGAGAAGCAATCTTACCAACTCACTTTCCTGATTTTTCGTAGCACTTATATCAAATTCAATTTGCTTTTTAACCTCCTGTTTCGGTATCTCAAATTCCGCTTCAGTGGGTTGAAATTTCAATCGATTTTTAAACTTCTTACGCAAAGCATTGTTTAACTCATTCATTAAGGTCTGCTCGGGAATTTCCATAGTTGAGCTACACTCCTTAACATAAACTGAACGAAAAATTCCATCAGGAATTAACGCAATTGAGTGAACAATTTCTTTAATCAGAGATGCTTTTTTTATAGGATCTTTTTTCGCTTCACTGATCAACAGATTCGTCTTAAATGCGATAAAATCAGTTGTATTATTTTCAATAAATTTCTCAACTTCATCAATGGATTTATGTCTAACGAAAGAATCAGGATCTTCACCTTCAGGGAATAGCAAAATTTTTACATTTAACCCTTCCTCTAAAATCATATCAATTCCACGAAATGATGCTTTTATTCCTGCGGCATCTCCATCATATAAAATGGTAATATTAGGGGTAAAGCGCTTTATTAGCTTAACCTGATCGGTTGTTAAGGAAGTACCGGAAGAAGCTACTACATTTTCAATACCGGCCTGATGCAGCGAAATTACATCTGTATAACCCTCAACTAAATAACAAAGATCATTTTTTAATATGGCATTACGGGCATAAAAGATCCCGTAAAGAACTTTGCTTTTATTGTAAATATCTGAGTCGGGTGAATTAACATATTTTGCCTTGTTTTTTTCACTACTCAAAATACGGCCACCAAATCCAATTACCTTGCCTGTTAAATTATGAATTGGAAAAATTACGCGTGCCTTAAATCGATCGTAAACCTTATTATCTCCTTTTATGCTTAAACCGGACTTGATTAAATGCTCGCGTTTATATCCATTTTTCAATGCATGATCAGAAAAACCGCCGAAACTATCAGGACAATATCCAATTTGAAATTTTTTAATAATTTCATTAGAGAATCCCCTTTCCTTCAAATAAGACAAGCCAATGGCTTTTCCTTCTTCAGTATTTTGGATGGTATCGGTAAAATATTTTTGAGCAAACGTTGAAACATGAAACAAACTCTCCATGGCACCCAATCGTTCGAGTTGCTCGGAAGATTGCACTTCCTCCTCAATTTCAATATTGTATTTTTTTGCAACGAATTTCAAGGCTTCAGGGTAGCTGTAATGTTCGTGCTCCATGATGAAATTCACTGCATTTCCACCTTTCCCACATCCAAAACATTTGAATATTCCCTTTGCCGAAGATACAGTAAAAGAGGGCGTTTTCTCATTGTGAAAAGGACATAATCCGATAAAGTTTACGCCTCTTTTTCGCAACGACACAAAATCACCTATTACCTCATCAATTTTGGCAGTTTCAAAAATCTCTTGTATGGTTTCCGGTTTAATCAATTATGAAGTATTTTTTTATGGCTAAATTAATAAAAATGCGATTTGATACAATGTAATACAAACAATCATTTACATCGTTTGGAAATATCAACTTGTCGATTTGTCAAAGTTAAGTCCCTCATCTGAGTGAGGCTCCCCGCCGCAAGCGAACGGGGCATCATGATGAATTCTATTTTATTTCGTCCCAAGGGGCGGGGAATATAGCCCACAAGACCCTGACGAAAGTCGAAGGATCACTTCGCCTAGTTAATTTTATTTCACAAAATCAAAGTCTCACTGATTTAAAAACTTTATATATTAGCGAACCCATAATTATCTCTTTATCTAACTAAAAGACACAAAGATGAAACAATCATTTATAATTGCTGTTTTCCTGCTCTTTTCAATCCACCTTACTTCTCAATCTCTAACAACTTCTGCTGAGCTGAATAATAAAATTTTTAAGCAAATTGAGAGTCAAATTGAAGAAGTAAATACACTTTATATTGATTTACATCAGACACCTGAACTTTCGCTCATGGAATTTAAAACTTCTGAAAAGATGGCTTCTCATCTTGAAAAATTAGGACTTGATGTTATCAGAAATATTGGTGGAAATGGAGTTGTAGGCATTTTTAAAAATGGCAATGGAAAAGTAATTATGTTACGCACCGATATGGACGCCTTGCCGATTAAAGAAAATACCGGTTTGGCTTATGCGAGTTCTGTGGTAATGAAAAATGCTGAAGGGATTGAATCTCCGGTAATGCATGCCTGTGGGCATGATCTTCATATGACTACCTGGCTTGGTACCTTAACTACAATGATTGAATTAAAAAAAGAATGGAAAGGAACCATTATCGCAATAGCTCAACCCGCTGAAGAGATTTCAGCCGGCTCAAATTCAATGATTAAAGATGGAATATTTGAACGATTTCCAGTCCCGGATTATGCTTTATGTTACCACGTATCCCCGGATTATAAAGCCGGAGAAATTGGATATTTCCCAGGTTCAATATTTGCCGGTGTAAACTCAGTTAATATTACCATTAGAGGAAGTGGTGGCCACGGTGCCCAACCACACAAAACCATCGATCCAATTGTTATGGCATCGCAAACTATTTTAGCACTTCAAACAGTTGTAAGTCGGGAAATTAATCCAGTCAACCCTGCGGTTATTACAGTTGGTTCGATTCATGGAGGGTCAAAACACAACATTATTCCTGACGAGGTTAAATTGCAACTCACAACCCGATTTTTTAAAGATGAAGTTTATCAGGAAATTAAGGAAGCACTGTTGCGAATTCCAAAGGGTATTGCAATTGCAGCAGGTGTTCCGGAGGATAATTATCCCATCGTTGAGTTTATGGGCGATATTACGCCACCCGTAGCCAATGATCCTGATTTAGTGATGAATGCTGTTGCATCAATGAAAAGTATTTTGGGGAATAACAAGGTATATCAGGTTGATCCGGCAACCGTTGCTGAGGATTTTGGGCGATATGGACGCACCAAAGAAAATATTCCCATCGCTTTATTTTGGTTGGGAAGTTCAAATCATGAACAAATTGAAGATCAACTTAAAAACGGAACTAAAATTCCGGCTTTACATAATGCGGGTTTCTCACCAGAATTTAAACCTACTTTTAGAGGTGGTGTAGCTGCCATGAGTAAAACCTTGATTCATTTATTTAATTCGAAATAACAACGTAATTACTAATATTTATCACCATGAAAAAGTTGTTTTTTTTTACAATTATCGCAATGTTGCCGCTTCTCACATTTTCACAAGATCGAGTTACAGGCCATGGTTTTGCCACCCGTTCAGAAATAATTGCACAGCACGGTATGGCTGCTACCAGTCAGCCCTTAGCAACACAAGTAGCCTTGGATATTTTAAAAAAAGGAGGAAATGCCATTGATGCAGCCATAGCTGCGAATGCATTATTGGGCTTAGTTGAACCAACCGGTAACGGAATGGGCGGAGATCTGTTTGCCATTATCTGGTCGGCAAGAGATCAAAAATTGTATGGCTTAAATGCAAGCGGAAGATCGCCCAAATCTCTTACACTGAAATATTTTAAAGAAAACGGCTATGATAAAATTCCTTCCCATGGTGTTTTACCAATTTCAGTTCCCGGTGCGGTGGATGGTTGGTTTGAAATGCATGGAGAATTTGGAACAATGGACATGAAAGATATCTTGCAACCGGCAATAGATTATGCTCGCAACGGATTTCCGGTTACAGAACTCATCGCCTATTACATGGCTTCTGGTATCCATAATTTAAAACAATTCCCTAATGTTGCGGATGTTTACATGCCCAATGGAAAGTCTCCTGCTAAAGGAGAGATTTTTAAAAATCCAGCATTGGCAAATACCCTCGAAAAAATTGCAAAAAAAGGGCGTGATGAATTTTATAAAGGAAGCATCGCTAAAACCATTTCAAAATTTGTGAAAGAACAAGGAGGATTTCTTTCGTATGAAGATTTTGCTTCTCATTATTCTGAATGGGTGGAGCCCCTTTCGGTAAATTATCGGGGTTATGATGTTTGGGAGTTACCTCCAAATGGCCAGGGCACTGCCGCACTTCAACAACTAAATATCATGGAAAATTTCGATGTTGCAGCCATGGGATTTGGAACCGCAGCATACATTCACCATTTTACTGAAGCAAAAAAACTGGCGTTCGAAGATCGCGCAAAATATTACGCTGATCCTGATTATAATGATTACCCCATCGATGAATTAATTTCAAAAGAGTATGCTGCAGAGCGTACTAAACTCATTAGTTCTGATCGTGCTGCCCGCTCTTACCCTGCCGGAGAAATTGAAAAAGGAAATACCATTTACCTGACGGTTGCCGACCAATTCGGAAATATGGTTTCACTGATTCAGAGTAATTATCGTGGCATGGGATCGGGTGTTTGTGCGCCCGGCTTAGGCTTTATTTTACAAGACCGGGGCGAATTATTTAGCTTGGAGGAAGGACAGGCAAATGTTTTTGAGTCTGGTAAAAGACCCTTTCATACCATTATTCCGGCTTTTATTACGAATGATGGAAAACCATGGATTAGCTTTGGTTTGATGGGCGGAGCGATGCAACCTCAAGGCCATGCTCAAATCGTTATGAATCTAATCGACTTTGGAATGAATTTACAGGAGGCCGGAGATGCTCCACGAATCAGGCATGGTGGTTCTTCACAACCAACCGGTGGTACGATGAAAAACGGGGGAATCCTATATCTTGAAAGTGGAATCCGATGGGAAGAAATACAAAAACTCATGATGATGGGACATAAAATTCAGTGGGACCTCGGCGGATATGGAGGTTATCAAGCCATAATGTGGGATGAAAAAAACAAGGTCTATTTTGGCGCTTCCGAATCACGAAAAGACGGACAAGCGGCAGGGTATTAAAATATTAATTAATAATCCTTAACTGATTTTGAGTAAACAAAAATATAGTCCAGAAGAATATTGGTCAGCAGTTGCGACAAGAATTGCCTCAAGAAAAAACGATAAGAACATAATTGCTGGTGATGATGAACCTTACTATAAATACAAAAGGGTAAAATTTCTTATGCTCTTAAAACAACTCCATTTTAAAGGAAAAAGAGTACTTGAAGTTGGCTGTGGACCTGGAGGTAATTTAATGGAAATTAATAAACTCAAGCCTGACAAATTAGTGGGTGTTGACATTTCAGATCAGATGGTTCAATTAGCTAAAATTAATGTTCAATCACAAGCTGAAATAATTAAAATTGATGGCACTGAATTACCATTTAATAATGAATCTTTTGACCTTGTTTTCACAGCCACGGTTCTTCAACATAATACAAACGAAATAATGTTAAAGAAATTAATGAACGAATTGTGCAGAATTAGCGCAAATCAAATCTATCTCTTTGAACGTATTGAGAATGAAATTAAAGGGAATGAAACAAATTATGGTCGACCGGTTGATTATTACTCAACAATAATGAAAGAAAATGGATTTAAACTAATTTCAAAAGTATTTATTAACACAAGGATTAGTTATTATATTTCTGGTTTAATTAGAAAAGCGCTAAATCCGAAAACCCGAAAAGAAGGGGAACCGCTTAATCTATTGTCGAGCATTTTACAAGAAATTACATTGGTCATAACTAAGCAGATGGATAAGGTCTTTAAATCTCAAAAAGATCTGGCAAGATTGGAATATCAGCGATTAAAAAAATAAATATTGAGCCAAGCACCAAATTATCCAATATCTAGCTTGGCTTTATTATGGTCTTGTGCTGCTCTTGACTGGGAGAATGCTAAGTTGTGGTGGGCTATTTCAAATTTCTTGTTTACAATCTTAATAATAATAGGTTTACAAGTTCTGTTCCCGACGAAGAAAATAGATTTTGTTATCCTCGGTTTATTATTATTTATTTGTGGTGCGGCATGGAGAACTCATTTGGGATGTGGTCAACATGGACTTTATGTGCTTGCATTTTTCATTTGGGCAATGATTTTGGCAAGAAAAAAACAATTTACATCAGCGGTTTTCCTCTCCTTATCATGGTTGAAATACACTATATCGTTTCCTTTGACAATAATATTTATTACCAAAAAAAATTATAAAATTCTAATTGGTAGTGCTATAATTCATTTAATAATTACCGTATTTATTTCAATTTGGACGGGCGAACCAATAATAAATTTTATATGGGGTCCTGTCAAGGTTGCATTAAAAGCTACCGGAATTGGAATTGTTGATATTTGGGGGATAGCTCAGACCTAATAATATCCCAGAACTAATCCCATCGATCATTACATTAGGACTAATTATATATATGATAAAAATAGTTATTGAGAATCGAAAAAAATCAAATGATTTATTGATGCTTACCTTTTTATCGTTAATCTCAATGGCCATAATTTTTCATCGAATTTATGATTTTATTGTTTTAATCTTTCCGCTTTGGTATATATTATCTGGCAGAGCAAAAAATAAGTTTTTTATTATTATAATGGTCGGATTGATAGCCTTGATATGGTTTATCATACCCGCATTTAACACCTTATCAGATTTGACGGATAGTCCAATAATTAATTTTTTAAAAAATATAGTAGAATTTACTATGCTAATTACTTTCTATTTGTCAATATTTGTGTCAGCACGATTACTTAAAGAAGCAACCTAAAAAGCAGGAGGTTTCTATTAGGAAAAGAGATTTGAGAAATATTTATTTAAGTAATCTCAATCTATTTAATCATATGATAAGTAATAATTTAGGACGGCATCCGCCAATTGGCGGATGCCGTCCTAATTCTATACCATGTTACCTATAGTTAAGGGAAGACCTCCACGAGCTGAAATTTTATCGTTTGTTATGCCTATTTTTGTTATCTTAGTACCCATAGAAGATGTTCTTGTTCACCTAAAAGGTGATGTGTTATTTTTTTGTTTTGTCACACCTAATATACTCATTAACAATTTGTTAAATAAGATGTCTTTTGGTTTTTTTTTGCAAATCGCTCAATCTAGGTTTGAGACTTATTTTTGGCTGATCAGTTAAATACTGCCTTAATCTTCCCCACCAACACCTCTGCCAGTTTTTGATAGGACTCATTGGTCCAGCCGGCAACGTGGGGGCTTAGTACTACTTTTTCGGATTTAAAAAGATAGGAGAGGGCTTTGGGTAAGTTCTCAACTTCCAATTGCTCAAAAGCTGGTTTTTCGTATTCGAGAACATCCAGTCCGGCACCCATAACTTTTCCGCTTTCTAGTGCTTTAACCAAATTGGGTGTGTGTACAACCTTCCCCCTTGAAGTATTAAGTAAAACAATCTTTTTCCTGAACTTCTTCAGGTATTCATGGTTTACTAAATAATGGGTTTCATCTGTGAGTGGCACGTGTAAACTCAAAATATCGCATGCCTCAAACAATTGTTCCATCTTTGCTTCTTGCACAAATTGATCTGAATAAGCAAATTTATATTTATCGTAAGCTATCACCTTGGCTCCAAAACCACTTATCTTTTCTGCGAACGCACTGCCCATTTTTCCATAGCCGATAATGCCAATGGTTTTGCTTTTTATTTCGGTGCCCCAATTTGCTTCTCGTAACCACAATCCTTTTCTTACTTCAGCATCAGCTTTAACTATTTTATTCATCACAGCCAATAATAGCGAAACGGTATGTTCGCCCACTGCATCGCGGCTACCTTCTGAGGAATTAAAACATTGAATCCCGTTTTCTTCTGCAAAAGCGATGTCGATATTCTCCAATCCTGCTCCTGCCCTACCTATAAACTTAAGGTTTTTAGCCCGCCGAATTATTTCACGAGTAATTTTTTTACTTCTCACCACAATCCCTACATAGGCATCCAAACTAGTATCTGCATTCAAAAACTCAGGATTATAATCATATTGAAATCCGGCTAACTCAAGTTCCTCCTTAAGTATAGGGTGGATGTCATCAATAACTAGTATTTTCTTTAATTCAGGCATGAGCATACAAAGATAAGCAATTAGCTCAGCTAATTTTTTAATGATAATAATACTATGAGCAATTAAACCGATTGTTGAACAGGCTGTTAAAAAAGAATAATTCTGTCAATTCTTTCATTCATAAATTTTTGTATTCCGGATAAATTTGCTAATTTCGGAAACCCAGAAACAAAAAATATTGTTTGGGTAATTAAATAAAAGTCAGTTGTTTAAATTTATTATTTAGCAACAATTAAGATGTGGAAATATTTGGTTAGAATAATCTTACGTAACCGACTGGCGAATCTGATCATCATCGGCCTGATTACTGCTTTTATGGGTTATCATGCTTCACACATTCAATTATCCTACGAAATGGCCAAGATGCTTCCGGAAGCTGATTCGGCAAATATCGATTATGAAATTTTTAAGAAACAGTTTGGAGAAGATGGCAGTGTGTTCTTTGCCGCGATACAAGATGAGCAATTTTTTCAATTAGAGAAATTCAACGATTGGCACGACCTGGCCTTGCAAATTAAGGAGATTGAGGGCGTGGAAGAAGTTATCTCAATCACAAAACTATACCAACTAACCCGAAACGACAGTCTTAAAAAATTTAATTTCGATCCGGTTTTTACTTCCAAACCTACAACCCAGTCTGAGCTGAACGAATTAAGAGAACACATTTACTCAATGCCTTTTTATAATGGTTTGCTCTACAATAAGGATACGGATGTTACCATGATGATGATTACCCTTGATAAGGATAAACTGAATACCAAAGACCGGGGAGCTCTCATTTATGATACCTGGAAAACCATTGAATCTTACGGTCAGAAACATGAAGTTGCGGTACGCTATTCAGGCCTGCCTTATATCCGTACCATTACGTCGAAAACCGTTGAAGATGAATTGAGGTTTTTCATCTATGCCGCCCTGATCATTGCTTCAGTAATATTGCTGATCTTTTTCCGGTCTGTTAAAGCCGTATTCTTTACTATGATAATCGTATTGATTAATGTGTCCTGGGTAATGGGTACGATTAGCTTGTTGGGTTATAAAATTACGATGCTCACCGGTATACTCCCGCCCCTCTTAATTGTAATCGTGGTTGAGAATTGTATTTTTCTATTGAATAAATATCATAACGAATACCTCAATCATGGGAATAAAGTAAAAGCTTTGTCGAGGGTAGTTCAACGAATCGGGAATGCCAACTTTCTAACGAATACAACTACGGCCGCCGGATTTGCCGCCTTTATTGTAACCGGAAATAAAATTTTAGTAGAATTTGGAATCGTAGCCTCCCTTAATATTTTATTTGCTTTCTTTTTAACACTTTTCCTAATACCGATTTTCTTTAGTTATTTGTCGCCTCCATCAAAACGCCACACAAAGCATATCGATAAAAGTAATGTTGGAAGAATTATCAATTGGGTAGTTGGCATTGTTTTACATCACAGGTCGGTTATTTATATCATTGCTTGTATTATTCTGGTGGTTGGAATGATTGGGATTACTCGCTTAAAAACAACAGGAAATATCGTTGATGATATTTCTAAAGGGGATCAATTGTATAAAGATTTATTATTCTTTGAAAAGCATTTTAAAGGCGTGATGCCCTTGGAGATAACCATCGATACCCGTAAAAAGAAAGGGGTAATGCGCTTATCCACCATCAAAAAAATTAATGAACTTCAGGAAGTATTGGCTACCTATCCCGAATTGTCTAAACCACTGTCCATTGCCGAAGTAGTAAAATTTGCCAAGCAAGCTTTTTATCGGGGAAATGAAAAAATGTATTCTCTCCCAAATAATCAGGAAAAGAATTTCATACTCTCCTATGTTCCGGAAGTAGAAGGCGGCGATAAAACAATTTTGAATTCTTTTGTCGATCCCGATCTGCAAATAACCCGTATCAGCGTTCAAATGGCCAATATCGGCACCAAAGACATTAAACGACTTATGGATGAGATTAAGCCGGAAATCGACCGTATCTTTTCACCGGATCGATTTGATGTAACGGTTACGGGTACCAGTGTAGTGTTTCTGAAAGGAACAAATTATTTGGTTAAAAACTTAATGACTAGCCTGCTGCTGGCTCTGATAATTATTTGTGCGTTAATGGCACTCTTGTTTACTTCCGGCAGAATGATTGGAATCTCCTTAATCCCGAATTTAATACCCCAATTAATGACGGCAGGAATGATGGGATTTTTCGCGATTTCAATTAAACCATCAACCATATTAATTTTTAGTATTGCGTTGGGTATTTCTGTCGACAATGCCATTCATTTTTTATCAAGATATCGCCTTCAACTAAAACTTAATAATTGGAATATTAAAGATTCGGTGATTGCTGCACTCTGTGAAACTGGCTATAGCATGATTTATTCTTCGGTGGTACTATTTTTCGGCTTTGCCATTTTCACCCAATCCACCTTTGGCGGAACAGAGGCATTGGGGTATTTAATCTCCTTCACTTTATTAGTGGCACTACTCTCTAATTTATTTATTTTGCCTTCACTTTTATTATCTTTAGATAAATTTATAACTACGAAAGCGTTTAAAGAACCACTAATAATCTTGTTTGACGAAGAAGAAGATATTGATATCAACTATTTGGAAATTGAAAATTTAGACACCAGAGGTTCAGCATAATAACTATTAAAAATTAATCAGTATGAAAGGAATTATTTTAGCAGGTGGGGCAGGGACCCGTTTACATCCATTAACATTGGCCGTTAGTAAACAACTAATGCCCATTTATGATAAGCCCATGATTTATTATCCGCTTTCAATTTTGATGATGGCAGATATAAACGAAATCCTCATTATTTCTACCCCTGAAGATCTCCCTAATTTTAAAAAACTTTTAGGAGATGGTTCTAGCTTGGGATGTCAATTTTCATATGTTGAACAGAAGATTCCTAATGGGCTCGCTCAAGCCTTTGTATTAGGTAAAGAATTTATTGGCAATGATAGTGTTTCTTTAATCCTTGGAGATAATATTTTTTTTGGAAGTGAGATTCAGGATTTGTTAATGGAATGCAGTAAGAATCCCAATGGAGGGATTATTTTTGCTTATCATGTAAATGATCCTGAAAGATATGGAATTGTTGAGTTTGATGAAAATCAGATTGCAATTTCCATTGAAGAAAAACCTCAGAATCCCAAATCAAACTTTGCAGTTCCCGGCTTGTATTTTTATGACAATTCTGTTGTTGCAATTGCCAAAAATTTAAAACCAAGTTCCAGAGGCGAATATGAGATTACAGATGTGAACAAACATTATTTGAATGGAGGAAAATTAAAAGTTAAGACTTTAAGCCGTGGAACTGCTTGGTTGGACACCGGTACCTTCGAATCACTCCTCCAGGCAAGTCAATACGTTGAAGTTATCGAAAGCCGTCAGGGGCTTAAAATTGGTTGTATAGAGGAAATTGCTTATCGACGTAATTTTATCGATGCAGCCCAATTGGAAAAAATAGCACAACCATTACTCAAAAGTGGTTATGGAGACTATTTGATGAAATTGATTTAAAAATAAATTCTACCTTAACAACATGCAGAAGTTTGAAAATTACCTGAATAAGTTCAACAAATTTTTGAATAATCAACATTTTAACTTTGAGCCTAATGAACTGTATCAGCCCATTACTTATACGTTGGCATTGGGTGGAAAGCGAATCAGGCCGGTAATGGCACTTTTGGCATGTGACATTTTTGGTGGAGAATACGCTAAGGTTATTTACCCGGCAATGGGCATTGAAATTTTCCACAATTTTACCTTACTTCATGATGATATTATGGATGACGCTCCCATGCGCAGAGGAAAGGAAACCGTTTGTCGCAAATGGGATTCTAATATCGCCATTCTCTCCGGCGATACTTTGTATGCCATGGCATACAAATACATAGCCCAAACTGATTCAGTATATTTACCACGCATTTTGGATGTATTTAATAAAACAGCTATTGAAGTATGTGAAGGTCAGCAATTCGATATGAATTATGAAACACAAAAAAATGTCTCTATTCAGGATTATTTGAATATGATCAGGTTGAAAACGGCTGTATTTCTTGGTGCGAGCTTAAAAATTGGCGCCATTATTGGAGACGCTTCGCAGGCTAACATTGATAATATTTATTATTTTGGTGAATATCTTGGAATGGCTTTCCAATTACAGGATGATTTATTAGATGTGTTTGGTGACGAATCGAAATTTGGCAAACAAACCGGCGGCGACATTATCACAAATAAGAAAACATATCTTTATATAAAATCTTTTGAACTGGCTACCGGAAAGACATTGGAGCAACTCAAGAAAAACTTTATTCTAAATCACCCCAATAATGGGAAAAAAGTTAAAAAAATTAAAGCTATTTATGTTGAGTTAAAAATCGAGCAATTAGTACAGGAAGAAATAAAGAGGTATTATTTAAGATCACTGGATTTTTTAGATAAAATAATGCTCGATGATAAGAATAAGGTTGAGTTAAAGAGTTTGGCAAATCGATTAATAAAAAGGGATTTTTAAGCTCCTTCCGATTTTTTAATTACATTCTCCATTTCACCCTGGTGATTTTCCCATAACTGCATCTCATTTTCTAATTTCTTTTTCAACTCATCATACGCAATATATAAATTGCCGGAACTGATTTCTTTTTGATATTGCTCAGGTGCAGCAAGTTTCTTATCTAATGCAGCGATTTTACCTTCCAGTGATTCAATCTGCAATTCACACTTGTTAATTAAGTTTTTTAGCTTCCTGATCTTCTTATCAAATTGTTTTTTCTGCGTATACTTAAGTTTATTATCAGAAGGTAGCTGATGAACTTGCTTCGTTTTAGATTTCTTAGATTCCAGTTCAGACAGGGTATCAAGTTTTCGTTTATCAAGGAATTGATAAATATCTCCCAGGTGTTCTTTAAGGGTCTGATTTTTAAATTCGATCACTTTAGTGGTAAGTCCTTGTAAAAAATCCCGATCATGAGAAACGACAATCAATGCGCCCTGATACATTATCAAGGCATTCTTCAAGATGTCTTTTGATCGCATATCGAGATGATTTGTTGGCTCATCCAGAACTAATAAGTTAACCGGTGTTAATAATAATTTTGCCAGAGAAAGTCTTGATCTTTCACCACCCGATAATACCTTCACTTTTTTATCAATATCTTCTCCACTAAATAAGAAGCTCCCTAAAATACTCTTAAGATGTATACGAATATCGCCTTTTGCGATCTCATCTACCGTTTCAAAAACTGTTAAATTCGGATTGAGCATTTCCCATTGATTTTGGGCGTAATAACCTATGTTGACATTATATCCCAGTTTCAAATCCCCCTCGTGATTGAGAGAACCGGCTATAATTTTAGAGAAGGTGGTTTTCCCTTCTCCATTTTTACCAACAAAAGCAATTTTTTCTCCTTTTAAGGCCAGAAAATCGATTTTATCGAGTACTAATTTCTGCCCATATCGTTTTGATACCCGATGTGACTCAACCACAATTTTCCCAGCAGAAGGTGCCGGTGGAAATTTAAAATGGATGGTTGTTTGATCAATTTCATCCATACTTACCTTATCCATTTTATCCAACATTTTTATTTTTGACTGGACCTGCTTCGATTTGGTATTTTTATATCTAAATCGTTCGATGAAACGTTCGACTTGCTGAATCTGCTTTTGTTGATTATTAAAGGTGGCCGTTTGTTGATCTAATCGTTCCGCTCTTAAGTTCACATAATTGGAATAGGAGGCCTTATAATCATAGATTCTGCCTTGTGTAATTTCAACAGTTCTTTTGGTGACATTATCCAGAAATGCCCTGTCATGAGAAACTAAAATTATTGCTCCCGGATAATTAACCAGATAATACTCCAGCCATTCAATGGATTCTATATCCAAGTGATTGGTCGGTTCATCCAGTAATAAACAAGGCGGCCTTCTTAATAATATCTTTGCTATTTCAACACGCATTTGCCAACCATTACTAAACTCGTTGATGGGGCGGCTTAAATCACTTTGAGAAAAGCCCAATCCTTTAAGCACCTTTTCAACATCAGCTTGCGCACCTACTCCTCCATGAATTTGATATTTTTCATTTTCATGAGATAAATTATCAACCAGCTTCAGATACGATTTGGATTCATAATCTGTTCGATTACTAATTTCGTAGGTGAGATCTTTAATTCGTTTCTCAATTTCTCGAATTTCGACAAATGCAGTCAGGGCCTCCTCATAAATAGATTTATTGCTCACAATCTGCATTTCCTGTGGAAGGTACCCAACACTCACCGTGGAGGGAATAACAACCTCTCCTGAATCTGGAGGCAGCAATCCGGCAATAATTTTTAATATGGTGGTTTTTCCAGCTCCGTTCTTTCCCACCAATCCAATTCTGTCGTTTGCATTAATCAAAAAATTAATGTGTTCAAACAATGTATAGCCTGAAAATCGTATCCCAATATTGCTAATCGAAATCATAAATCTTTTTAATGGGTGCAAACCAACATAAATTCTTCCATGCAAATATACGCAGTCTGCATGAAAAAACTTATACTAAGGTTCCCTCTTCTTTATACTATTTTTATAACAGAGGAAAGATATTATCTTGAAATATAGCATTCAGCGTTAATTTAAATTTTACCTTTGTTCAATTCTTAAAATCATGAGTTCCACTAAAAATAACGCACTATTATCCTGGCTTATTCTTATCGCCCTGATGATTACCTGGGGAAGCTCTTTTATATTGATAAAAAAGGGATTAATCGTATTTTCAAGTATGCAAATTGGTACATTAAGGATAGGAATCGCTTTTCTGGTTTTATTGCCCTTTGCTTTTAGCCGACTTACAAAGATTAACCGACAACAATGGAAGATTTTATTTTTTGTTAGTTTAGGCAGTACTGCCCCTGCTTTTCTTTTTCCACTGGCACAAAAAAGTCTTGACAGCGCCACAGCTGGAGTTCTCAACTCACTCACACCATTGTTTACATTAATTGTGGGACTCTTATTTTTTAAACTAAAAGTTAAGTGGTTTAATGTGGTGGGAGTCATAATTGGTTTGGTTGGGGCTGTTGGACTCATTAGTATTTCAGGAGGAGCCAGTTTCTCATTTAACATTGGTTATGCAGCTTATATCATCATTGCGACTATTTTTTATGCATTGAATGGGAACCTGATTAAATCATTTTTAAAACAACTCGACTCATTTACGATCACCATATTTTCATTTTTTATTTTTGGATTGCCTGCGTTGTTCTATTTATTTCTCGGCACTAATTTTATTGAACAAATAAACAATGATCCAATGGTTTGGGAAGGATTGGCTTATATATCCACTTTAGCCATATTCGGAACGGCGATTGCACTTGTTTTGTTTAACTATTTGGTAAAGATTAATACAGTAATATTTGCTTCATCGGTTACTTATTTAATTCCCATTGTGGCATTCGCTTGGGGAATCATTGATGGAGAACGATTTGGCTTAGGTTATGTATTCTGGATTATGCTCATTCTTTTTGGTATCTTTATGGTAAATGCCAAACGCTTAAGATTACCTAAAAGATAAATTATAGGCCGATGAAATTTTTATCTTTAAATACTTTGTACATAAAATTATTTTACTAATTTTGCACTTCCAAAAATTAATGGAATTTTAAAATAAATTTAAGATGTACGCAATTGTTGATATAGCTGGACAACAGTTTAAAGTGGAAAAGAATCAAGAGATTTTTGTTCATCGTTTAGAAGGAAAAGAAGGCTCAAAAGTGAAGTTTGACGATGTGATGTTGTTAGATGATAATGGAAAAGTTAAGATTGGCCAGCCTTTCGTAAAAGGAGCCATCATTTCTGCAAAAATTCTTTCTCATGACAAAGGTGATAAAATAACTGTATTTCATAAGAAAAGAAGAAAAGGATATCAAAAGGAAAATGGTCATCGTCAATTATTCAGTAAAATTCAAATTCAGGGAATTGCTGAAAAAGAAGCTGTAAAAAAAGCTGTAGTAAAAAAAGAAGAACCTAAAAAGGTTGTCGAAAAACCAGTAGCTGAAAAGAAAGAGGCTGTTAAAAAAACAGCTCCTAAAAAAGTAGCGGCTCCTAAAACTAAAAAAGAAACTACTGCTAAAGCGAAAGCTCCGGCAAAAAAAACCGAGAAAGAATAATTTAAAAATATACAATTATGGCTCATAAGAAAGGTGCCGGAAGTTCAAATAACGGTCGTGAATCCCACAGTAAACGCTTAGGTGTAAAAATTTATGGCGGACAATTTGCCAAAGCTGGTAATATCATTATTCGTCAAAGAGGAACAGTTCATAATCCGGGTGAAAATGTAGGCATGGGTAAAGACCATACCTTATTCGCCTTAATTGACGGAAATGTTGAATTCAGAAAAAAGAAGAATAATAGATCTTATGTATCTATCATTCCTATGGAAACAGAAGAAATTGCTGCAAACTAGTAATATTTCACATCCAACATAAATATAAATCCCGATTTGATCGGGATTTTTTTTGCTCGTATATTTCAAGATTCCATTACTTTTACATGAAATACTACTCGAATGTTACAAATCAATCTTATTAAGAATAACAAAGCAGAAGTCATTCGCTTGCTGGCTGTTAAAAATTTCGATGCATCTGATTTAATTGAAAAAATAATCCAATTGGATGATCGCCGCAAAGAAACCAAAAAAATGCTGGATGAGCAATTAGCTTCTTCTAATAAAATGGCAAAAGAAATTGGTCAGCTTTTTAAAACAGGAAATGCACAAGAAGCCAATCTTCTTAAAGAACAAACTGCTGCCTTAAAACAATCTTCGAAAAAACTATCAGAAGAATTAGGATCGATTGTAAAAACACTTTCTGAGGCTGTTATTGAACTGCCAAATATTCCCCATCCCTCTGTACCAGAAGGAAAGTCGGAAAAAGATAATGAGATGATTTTTGAAGAAGGAACGGTTCCCGTTTTGGAAAACAATGCCAAACCTCATTGGGAATTGGCCAAAGAGTACGATATTATTGATTTTGATTTAGGGAGTAAAGTTACCGGAGCAGGGTTCCCTTTTTACAAAGGAAAAGGGGCTCGATTTCAACGTGCCTTAATCAATTTTTTCCTGAATGAAGCTTTGGAAAGAGGATATACCGAAATTCAGCCACCCTTATTTGTAAATGAAGACTCGGCTTATGGAACGGGGCAGTTACCCGACAAAGAAGGTCAAATGTATCACATAACCGAAGATAACTTTTATTTGATCCCCACATCAGAAGTTCCCCTCACCAATATTTATCGGCAAGTAACTTTAAAAGAAGGAGATTTCCCAATTATGAATGCCGCTTATTCGAGTTGCTTTCGTCGGGAAGCCGGATCATACGGAAAAGATGTTCGTGGGTTAAACCGATTACATCAATTTGATAAAGTTGAAATTGTTCAGATTCAGCATCCTGATAAATCATACGAAACCCTGGAAGTTATGAAAGATTATGTGGCTTCATTACTTCGGAAGTTGGAATTACCCTTTAGAATTATACGATTGTGTGGTGGTGATTTAAGTTTTACTTCCGCCCTTACTTATGATTTTGAAGTATATTCTGCAGCACAAAGAATGTGGCTTGAAGTAAGTTCTGTTTCTAATTTTGAAAGTTTTCAAGCAAATAGAATGAAACTTCGATTTAAAGCTAAAGATGGAAAGACTCAACTGGCACATACCTTAAATGGAAGTGCCCTGGCATTGCCCCGAATAGTTGCTGCTTTATTGGAGAATAATCAAACCTTCGACGGAATTAAAATTCCGAGAGTATTGCAATCCTATACCGGTTTTGAATTAATAAACTAAGTATGGTGCGACCCAAGAAGTCCCTCGGCCAGCATTTTTTAACCGATCAATCCATCGCTAAAAAGATCGTTGATAGTCTCACTGTAGAAACTGGAAACTTAATTGAAATCGGGCCGGGGAAAGGCATACTCAGTCAATACTTGCTTCAAAATAAAAAACGAAACACCTGGTATATTGAAACGGATGAAGAATCTGTCAACTACCTTAAATTAACCTACCCTAAAATAAAACAAACACTCATTAAAGCCGATTTTTTACGACATAATTTAAAGGAGATATTTGGTGAAGAAAAGTTTACTATCATTGGTAATTTCCCATATAATATTTCTTCTCAAATATTTTTTAAAACACTTGAGCATAAAAATCAGGTGGATGAAGTTATAGGCATGATACAAAAAGAAGTTGCCGAACGATTAGCCTCACCACCCGGCTCAAAAAAGTATGGGATTTTAAGTGTGTTGCTTCAGGCTTATTATAAAATCGAATATTTATTTACGGTAAATGAAGGCGTCTTTTTTCCACCACCAAAAGTAAAATCGGCAGTTATCCGATTAAGCAGAAATAATGTTATTTCAATAGGTTGCAATGACAATGATTTTAAAGCTGTGGTAAAAACCGGTTTTAATCAACGACGCAAAACCCTTAGAAATGCCTTAAAATCATTTACGTTTAAGCAAAGCGAAGAAATTACACACTTATTGACAAAGCGTGCAGAACAATTATCGGTGGCAGATTTTGTATTTCTTACCAAAAATGTGATCGAATAAAAGAACTTATTCGCCTATAATTCCTCCGGTTAATCGAACTAATTCGGTATGGGTGTCGATGAGATTGAACATACTTTCCGCTTGCTGAATTGCCACATTTAAGTAAAGCAATTGAACATCCCTGAAGTTGAAAGAGTTGATTACACCCGATTTGAATTTCTCCTCTGATAATTGAAGGTTTAATTGTGCACTCTCTAAATTCGATTGTGAGACCTCATACAATCGTTTTCTAATCGAGAATAAATCATATAAATTAGCCAACACATTGGTCAATTGCAATTGCATCTCATCAATCGTAAGTTCACCGATACGTTCATCAATTTGTGCATTTTGAATTGCTCTTCGGGTATTTCCTCCATTAAACAAATTAAAGCTTAACGAAATATTTGCATAAAAATCATAACTGTTTGTGAAGCTTACATCCTGAGCAGTATATTTCGTACGGAAATTGAAATGGTCAAATCCTGAAGTCAGTGATACAACCGGATATAAATTACTTTTCTGAAACGAAACTTCCTTTTTAAGTAGTTCTTGATTTACGTATTGGTTCTGAAGTGTTTTATTATTGCTTAACATTTTATCCATTAAATCACCCAACTCATAACTTTCAGTGACGGTATAAAGATCATCACTTAAATCATAGCGTGTTCCGGATTTTTCTCCCAATAATAAATTTAAATTCAGGAAAGCATTTTTAACATTCAATTGCTGAAATAAATAATTTGAAGAATCGTTTAAAAAAGCATTTTTAGCTTGAAGCAAATCGTAAGTTACGAAACTGCCTAAGTCATATTTTTGCATACTATAATCATAACGATCTCCTGAGAGGTTTTTTAGCGTACTCATAACCCCCAACTTCTCCTGCTCAAGCTTTACCTTATAATAAGCCAAGATGATTGATTGAATAGTGTTTTCAACAATTACCCCCGCATTTCCTTCTGAGTAGGTTTCTAATAATTCAAGCTTTTCTTTTGAGATATTAATTCCAAAACCATTGAATAAAGTCCACCTTAAGTTAATATTTGGATATAATGTATTCGTTGAATATTCATCTTTCTCGCCCGTATTAACTCTGCTATCAGCCTTATCAAATCTGTTGTTTAAATTCGCTCCTATATTCACCAGGGGATATCGGCCTACCGTTCCCCAGTTATTCATGAGTTGAGCTTGTTCAACCCGTTTATCAATAATTTTAATTTGATAATTATTCTCCAAACTCTTTTCAATCGCATCACTCATTGAAAGCTTTTCCTGAGAAAAGAGGCTGCCTGCCAGTAAATTTATTATCAGTATTAGGATGATGTTGCGCATAATTTATATTTTAATTTTTTTCTAATCAATTTGTCTTTTGCTATAAATAACAGCCTTCTCCACTTCTTCGGGTGTTGGACGAATTCCGGTCCACAACCATTTTACAGCCATATTCAAGTCATTCAATAATAAAATAATGATTGGAAAAAGGATCAGAATAAAAGTGGTTCCAACAAATACTCCATAAGCCAATGATACCGCCATTGGTTTTAAAAACTGCGCCTGAAAACTGGATTCGAAGATGATTGGATATAAGCTAACAGAAGTTGTAATTGTGGTTAAAATGATAGGCCTGAATCTTGAAATCCCAGCCTTATAAACTGCTTCTTTCACTGAATTTCCATTTGTTAAAAACAGGTTGTATTTTGTTAGGAAGACGACGGCATCATTTATAATAACACCTGATAAAGCTACCAACCCCCATGCACTCAACATGGAAACAGGAATGCCTTCAATCCCATGGCCCCAAACACCACCAAGCCAACCCAGTGGAATCATCATCAATACAATGATACCTTGTCCAAATGATTTAAAGTGGGTCATCAAAATAAATGAGATGATGATAAATGCCAAGCCAAAATAAGTTGCCAATTCCATCCCTGATTCCTGTGCATCTTTGGATTGTCCTTGTAATTGAAATTCAACACTCGGATATGCTACCTGAATTGCAGGCACAAAATCAGTACTGATTTTCGCCATGATGGGTGGAATAGGTTCTGTCGGATTAACCGGGTCAGCTGTAATTCTAATTTCCTTTTGACCATTGTAACGCTTAATACTTACCGGGCCTCTTTCAATTTTATAAGACGCCAATTCGGATAACGGATAATCACCCATTTGGGTTTTGATTTTCATATTTTCAAGTTGCCCAATGTTTAAACGGTCTGATTTTGGATAGCGTACCCAAACCCTCAATTCGTCTTTTCCTTGTTGCAATCGTTGTGCTTGTCCACCAAAAAATCCTTGTCGAACCTGATTGGTTAAACTCACTTGCGTCAATCCTAAAAAATAAGCTTTTGGAGTTAATTCAAGCAACACTTCCTGCATCCCTATTCCATTATTCTCCATAACATTATTAATGGATACCAGGCTGTTCATATTCTCCATTAATATATTTTTGGCTGCATTTAATTCCATCAGGTTATCGCCTAACAAGCTTATAGAAATTGGAGTGCCAAAAGTATTTCTTCCAGCGATTGTAAATTTTTCCGCTTCCGGTAATTTTCCAATTTTTTCCCGAAGCCGGTTTACAATCACAAAGCTATTCGTTCCACTGTTTTCAAGATCTCTTAGAATGACAAAAATTGAACCTGCATGTGAGCCCCTTTCCAATCCGTTAAATGCGCTACCTGTTGAAGCAAAAGTAAAGTTCACCAGATCAACAGTATCATTTAATTCTTTTTTAAGCTCATCGTTCACTTCCCAGATAGCCTGATCGAATCGCTCTAAATACTCTTTTGTTCTTTTTTCTCCGGACCCGGGTTTAAAGGCAATATTTACGTTGAATTGATCGAATGGAATAGAAGGGAAAAAGGTTGTTTTAATCAATCCGCCATTAAACAATCCCATCGTAATAATAATTAATGCAAGCGGGATAAAGGATACTACCCATTTTGAATTAATCACCCCCCGTAAAACTTTACCATATATTTTATCTCGCATCCACAACACAGCCATGTCAAGTTTATTCCTCACCTTCATTCCTATATTTTGCTTCTTCTTAGATCGGAGAATATGCTTACTACTGAGGTGAGCCGGCAATACAAAGAATGCTTCCAGCAATGAAAACAGCAAACTAAAAATGACGATAAATGCCATCTCAAACATGAATTGCATCATTTGGTTTTTGATCAAAAGCAAGGGAGCAAAAGCGACAATGGTAGTAGTAACAGAGGTTAGAACAGCAGGTAACACTTCCATGGTTCCATCAATTGCTGCTCGTCTTGGACTTTTTCCTCCTTCGAAATGAGCATAAATATTTTCTGCGATTACAATTCCATCATCAACCAAAATACCCACCACCAAAATCATCCCGAAAACAGAGATCATATTTATGGTGATTCCATAAGCTGCGGCAAGCACAAACATTGCTAAAAAGGATGCCGGAATTCCCCAGGCAACCCATAACGAAAGTCGGAAGCTTAAAAACAAACCCAAGGTAATAAGAATAAGTGCCAAACCGATACCGCCATTTCGGTACAACATGCTTAATCGAGCACCCAACATTACATCAAAATCATAAGTAATATACATTTGTACTTCGGTATGTTGCTCATTAAATTTTTTGACGTAGTCTTTACAATAATCAGATATTTCAACTAAATCCTCTTCAATCAATTTATTAATTGAAAAAGAAATGGAAGGTTTACCATTCATCATCGATGAGCTTGCTACATCGGCAAATTTTTGATCGATGGTAGCAATATCTTTAATTCGCAGGTAACTTCCATCAGGATTTGCACGAAGGATAATATTTCCGATTTTTTCAGGATCAACACTTCTCGATCTTAAGCGAATCGACATCTCTTCTTCATCAGATTTTATCAATCCACCTGACATATCTCTATTATTCAACGAAACTGCGCTTACGATCTCATCAATCGTAAGATTATAACGTCTTAAATCATCTTCAGATGTTTCAATGGATATCTCAAGTGCGGGATAGCCACCCACCATTATCTGCGACATCACCCCTGAAGCCCTTAAATCCAACTCAACTTTATCAGCGTGTTTTTTTATCTCCAATAAATTAACATCTCCCGACATGCCCAAAAACATAGCCATTGATGAGGCACGTTGTTTAAAAACAATCGGACGCTCCGCACTCACCGGAAAAGATGAGATGCCATCAACGGCGTTCTTCGCCTCCATCAACGTTTCATCAATATCATATTCACCGGTTGTTGTGATTACTACGCTTGAAAAATTTTCAGAAGAAGTTGAATTAATTTCTTTAATTCCTGCTAATCCGCGAAGTGCTTCCTCAATTCGAACGGTAACTCCTTCTTCCATTTCAATTGGTGAAGCTCCGGGATAGGTAAGATTCACAAAAATATTTCGGGCTTCCATCTCTGGAAAAAACGATTTCTTCATGCTTATCAAACTCATGATCCCTCCAATTAAAATGGCGGCGATTATGATATTGGCATAAAACGGATATTTTACAAAAAGTGTAATTAATTTCTTCATTTTACCTTAAAATTTCAACGTTCATACCAACTCGTGGATTAATCAATGGTTCAATCACTATTGCAACGCCGACCTCTAGTCCTGAAAAAATCAATGTTTTTTCATTCAATTTTAAAACATTTATTTCTTTCTTCTCAAGTTTCCCATTATTCACAATAAAAACCTGGTTTCTGTTTATGACGGCATTTCGAGGAATTTCCATAACATCATGCAGCAACTTACCTTTAAAAGAAGCTGACAAATACATTCCTTCAAATAATTTAGTTTTAGCACTTGGATTAAGGGCAATAAAAACACTAACAGACTGAGTTTCGGGAGAAACAAAATTTGCAATTCGAATAATCTTTCCGTTGATACGTTGGCCGTTGCCTTCCACATCAACCTTATCTCCAAGACTTAAAAATCCGATATTTTCAACTTTAACAGGAATCTCAAGTTCTAATTTATCGGTCTGAATCATGGTTGCGATTCGACCACCGGGATTTGCAATTGAACCTACTTCAAAATAAACATCGGTAAAGGATCCACTAAAGGGTGCATAGATAGAGTGTTTTTTAAGTCTGACTTCAGCACTTTTAATCAGGTAATATTCATTTAGCACATTACGACTTGCCAAAAATATTTTCTCCTTATTAGATGAAAAAGCGATTAGTTCGGGCAAATCTTCGCTAATATTTATTTGTTGAAAAAACCCTAACCAATTATTATAATTTTCTGTATAATCAATTTTTAAATCAGGAAGTGTAGCCGCCAATAAATTTAGAAATCTGCTTTTGCTGGCCATTAAATTATTTCTGGCTTCTTTATCAAAAATACTGACCAATAACGCCCCTTTTTTAAAACGTTCCCCTTTTTTCAAAGAAACAGCTGAAGACAAAATGACCCCCTGAACTTCACTCATTAAGTCAACTTTGTTTTGCGAACCTAATCTTCCGCCTTCGGCGAAAGTTGGTGTTAAATTGCTGTACTCAACATCCTGTACTTTTACATGAACTTTTAAAATTTCCTTTTCATTTTTTATTGGCTCCTTTTTCATGCCACTAAAAACATTCATCAATACTACTGATATTACAAGAATGCCAATAATTGATCCTATTACTTTGAGTTTTCTTCCCATCACTTTTTATTTAAATAATTGCAGTTTATCTTTTAATAGATGTTCAAATCTTTCCAGTAAAAATATCCCATCATATACAATAACTAAAAATGAAATCGGCAAATGCAGGAAAAAATGGGGTGAACAAAATTTATACTATTTAAATGCAATGTTATTTTGACAATGGTAACACTGAATTCTTTTGACATAATTAACGAAGTTACTTAATTTATAACTCTTTCAGGTAGTATTTTAATATTATTTAGCAATCAACTTTTCTGCCATGATGTGGCCATGCGCTGTTGCATAAATAATAGAACGGGTATAACCCGAGCAATCTCCTATAAATTTCAAGTTCTCGAATTTCTCATTATCCAGTGTATTGGAATAAAATTTTATTTCAGGGGCATAAATCAGATTATCGGGATTTGCAATGCCCGGAACCACTTCATTCAGGTTTTCGATAAAATCGATGATGCTTTCAATTAACCGCCTTGGATAAGCCAGATTAATGTCGCCTAAAATATATTCACTATCGGCTAAAGTTGGCAGCACACGATATAATTTTTTAGTCCGTTTTGAATCTTTAAAATGGCTGTAGGTTTGTAAAATTACTTTTTTCCCTGCCAAAATATTTGTCAGTTTTGCAATGTGAGAGCCATAACCAATCGGATCGTTAAATGGCTCGGTCAATTGCACAGTAGTGAGAATTGCAAAGTTGGTATTTTTACTTTTTTCCTTGAGTTTCGAATGTCCGTTAACGGTGATAAAATCCCCATAATTTTCGGGAACAACATAACCGGAAGGATTATTACAAAAAGTACGAACCATGTATCCGGTGCGGCTTTTAAATTTAATCTTGAATTCATACATCTCACGATTTAAATCTTCCACGATATGATTTGGGAGTTCGAAGCGAATGCCCAGATCAACTTTTGAACTATCAACAATCAATTCGGGATGTTTGGCGATAATCGTTTTGACAAGTTTATGCCCACTTCTTCCAACGGCGACAACTACTTTTTCAAATTCCTGATCTCCGTTTAAAGTAACCTTTCCTTCACTAACACTAATCTCTTTGACTTCACTGTTAAAATGGAAAT
Source organism: Bacteroidota bacterium (assembly GCA_003353955.1). Lineage (GTDB taxonomy): Bacteria > Bacteroidota > Bacteroidia > Bacteroidales. The sequence goes on from PIVJ01000021.1 coordinate 27,688, forward strand.
GAATATTTTTATGTTGCTTATACTCTTCAAAGATGTTGTACAATACTTCCTTTAACTGATCAGTACCCAAGTGATAAAAGTCGGAATGTATGGGCAGAAAACCTTTGCTGTAAAAACTCTTATAATATTTCTGATTTGAGAATGAATGCCCTGTTTCTACACTGTTATTCTCCGTTTTACTGATCCAGAAATCTACCAATTGTTTTTGAAGTTCCAGATCAACATCCAATTCGCCTCCCATTTCTTTGGAGACAAATAATTTTCCGTCAGCCCTGATTCCTGAAATACTGGAGGAATAGATGTCCTTACTCTTTTCAAAAACATGGATCTCGATATGCTGTTTTTTCGCCCGTTCAATAAAACCGATGGCGGCGGCACCAAATCCGATGATGGCTATCTTCATAGTTACATAGTTGTACTCAAAGTTATTAAAAATAGCTTCAGCATTTCTATTTAAAAAATAAAATGAGCTTAAGTCCTCTTCTTCGATAACAGTAGTTCCTCTAAATCCGGCCTGTTCATTTTATTTAGGGTATTCCGAATCCAATTCCAGTTTTCTCGCTTATACCAGAAAAAGAATTTTCGCTGATTAAGCTTTTCATCTTTAGTCCGAGCCGTATAAATCGGTTTCATGGTATAAGGGTCAATGCCCGAATAATAAATTACCGTTGCCAGTGTCATAGGCGTTGGGGTAAAATCCTGTACCTGCTCCAACCGAAATCCCAATTGTTTGGTGTTTGCAGCCAATTCAGCCATTTCAACTGTAGTGCTAGCAGGATGACTGGAAATAAAGTAAGGAATAAGTTGCTGCCTTAATCCTGCTTTTTGATTGGTCTGATCAAATTTCTTTTTAAAAGAATGGAAATGAGAAAAAGATGGTTTTCGCATTTGTTTTAAAACCGGTTCGGAAGTATGTTCGGGTGCAATTTTTAATCGGCCTGAAACATGATTTTTCACTACCTGATCGATATACTCGTTATAGCCATTTTTTTGGGTTTCTTCAGCAGGTCGATCAACCAACATATCGTAACGGATACCGCTTCCTATAAATGCTTTTTTAACTTTTGGGTGGGCTGCCGCTTTTCGATAAATTGCCGACATAGGCTTGTGGTCGGTATTTAGGTTGGAGCAAACTTTTGGAAAGATACAACTCGCGCGAGCACAACTATCACAGACTCTCTGATGGATGCCTTTCATCTTATACATATTTGCTGACGGTCCTCCTAAGTCACTAATGTATCCTTTAAAATTAGGCATACTTGCAACTGCTTCAACTTCTTTAAGGATTGATTTCTCGGAACGGCTGGCAACAAATTTTCCCTGATGTGCAGAAATGGTACAAAAGCTACATCCACCAAAACAACCCCGGTGCATATTTATTGAATGCTTGATCATTTCGTAAGCCGGGATGGGACCACGTTTTCTATATTTCGGATGGGGCAATCGGGTGAAGGGTAAATCGAATGAGGCATCAATTTCTTTTTCAGTCATTACAGAGAATGGTGTATTTACAACCAACAAATCTTTTCCAACTTTTTGAATAATTCGTCTTGCCTGAACCTTGTTTGATTCCTGCTCGATAATTTTAAAGTTTGCCGAAAATGATTTCTTGTTTTTCAAACATTCATCATGCGAATTTATTTCGACGGTTGCACCATCGATTTCAGGTAATTTTTCATTATTACCTAAACAAAATACGGTTTGATGGATGTTTTTCAAATCCGTAATTCGTTCATTATTATCTAATCGTTTTAGAATCTCTTTCAACGCTTGCTCACCCATTCCATAAATCAATAAATCAGCTTTACTTTCATATAAGATGGATGGCTTTAATTTATTCGACCAATAATCGTAATGGGTTAGCCTTCGTAGCGAAGCTTCAACACCTCCAATAATTACAGGCACTTCAGGATATAGCTTTTTTAAAATACTTGAGTAAACGACTGTTGCATAATCCGGCCTGAACCCTGACTTTCCATCAGGCGTGTATGCATCATTTGAGCGTAACCGTTTATTGGCTGTATAATGGTTCACCATTGAATCCATACATCCTGCTGTAACGCCAAAAAACAATCGGGGCTTACCCAACTTTTTAAAATCACGCAGATCATCACGCCAATTGGGTTGGGGAACAATGGCAATTTTAAATCCAGACTGTTCAATGATTCGTGTAATTACTGCATGTCCAAATGAAGGGTGATCAACATAAGCATCTCCAGAAAAAAGGATAACATCCAACTGTTCCCAACCTCGTTTCTTTACCTCTTCTAAAGTAGTCGGCAACCAGTCAGTGATTTTAAATGTTGATTCCAGCGGCATGAATAATTAATTTTTCTCAAAAGTACTAATTATCCAAGAGGGTGCTATTCTAAATAATTAATCGAGCTTCTTTTCGCTTTACAAATTCTTTTTATGGATTGAACATAGGGTTTGATAATCCCTTTTTCAGTAATAAAACCAGTTATATATTTTGAGGGAGTTACATCGAAAGCGGGATTTTCTGCATGTGATCCGGGAGATGCCACCCGTATTTTACTCAAATTTCCGTTGGTATCGATGCCCGTTTGATATAATACCTCATCTTCACTTCGGGTTTCTAATTCTATTTCCATGCCGTGCAAACAATTGAGATCGAAAGTGGAAGTTGGTGCCGCTACATAAAACGGAATGCCATATTCTTTTGCAACAATTGCCTTTTCCAGGGTTCCAATTTTATTTGCGACATCACCATTGCGTGCGATTCTATCAGCACCAACGATCACAAAATCAACCAATTTCCGCTTCATAAAATAAGCAGCCGCATTATCAGGAATAATAACATGATCCACTTTTTCATTTTTCAATTCCCAGGCCGTAAGTCTTGCTCCCTGATTTCGGGGGCGTGTTTCATCCACGTAAACAAAAACCTTTTTCCCATCTTTTTTAGCCATATATATGGGTGATAAGGCAGTTCCATAATTTACAAATGCTAACCATCCGGCATTACAATGTGTGAGAATACTTGTCTCATCCCCAAATAATTCGGCTCCGAATTTTCCAATCAAACGTGAATCTCTGGCATCTTCATCGGCAAGAAGCTGTGCTTCTTTTACGGCTTCTTTAGCACCATTTTTACCCGCTTTATACACCCGCTCTACTGCATAAAATAAATTTCTTGCTGTTGGACGAGTTGCTTCAATATCCTCTTTTGCCTGCTCTATAAAATCCCAATAATCGTCCTCCGGAGCATGCATAAATGCTTGCGCCATAGCGAAACCTGCAGCTGCACCCAAGGCTCCGGCGCCGCGAACGATCATCGTTGTTATGGCAAAACAAGTTTCGAAATAGGTACTGGCTTCATGTATTTCAAACTCAAAAGGAAGGAGGTTTTGCTCCACCATATATACGGTAGTTCCCTCCATCCAAATTGTGCGGTATTCTTCGCCGTTTACTTTCATAAAAAATAATCTATATTATCGGTGACATATACTTTAATCACTCCCTCCAGAGTTTCATCTTTTATTAAAAAACATATCGGATAGAAAATGCACCCGAATCGGTCCAGGCGCCAGTAAACCCAATCAGATTAATCGCGGGTTTCCAGTCTAAAGTTAAAGATATTGGAAGATCTTCAAAGGTGTATTCAATACCAAGTATTGCATCTATACCAATAATAGGCGAAGTGGTTTCATCATCAACCCACCAGCTAGCACCATCCCAAAAACCTATGTGAGCACCGGCTCCGTAAAACCAATTTAAACCGGGAGTATTAAATTCATTATCAATTTCAACAAGTCCAGTAATTAGTACTCCACTCCAACGGGATGCGACAATTGCCTCAAGTGCGGTTGATGAAGACACATAATGTTTTATTGTTAATCCATTGGCTGTACCACCCCTTAACCCAATACCTGTATTATAATTTTGAGCATTAAGTGTAAATCCCAGACCAAATAAAACCAGTCCTACTAAAGTTAATTTTTTCATGATGTTGTTTTTGGTTAATAATCTAGTTCTTTTATTGTAAGCCAAGCCATTAAACCCATACCAGTTTCCAGGCTTGATTCATCAACATTAAAGGTAGACGTATGTAAATTGGCATTAATTCCAAGTGTTTCATTTTTTACCCCAAGTCTATAAAAACATGCTGGGACATTTTGTGCAAAATAAGCAAAATCTTCACCCGTCATCCTCACTTCCAAGTTTTCAACATTTTCTTCTCCTAAAAATTCTTTTGCATATCGAAAACTTCTTTGGGTAAGGTTTTCATCATTCACTAAAAAAGGATAACCCCTATCGATGAATACATCGCAATTGCCACCCGCAGCTTGTGCAATTGACTTTGCCATTATTTCAATTTTCTTGTGCGCATCGGCTCTCCATTCCTCATCAAGTGTTCGAAAAGTACCCAACAACGTTACTTCATCAGGGACTACATTATATGCTCCATCAGTAATAATTTTACCAAATGATAACACCGTTGGCATATTATAATGTGCACTTCTGCTCACGATTTGTTGTAATGAAATAATGATTTGAGAAGCAATAACAATAGGATCAACCAAAGCATATGGCATGGCACCGTGCCCCCCTTTTCCCTTTACTGTAATATTTATTTCATCGGTTGAGGCCATATATTTTCCTGATTTCATACCAATCTTTCCGGTATCTATTTCAGGAAAAACATGCTGGCCAAATATCACATCGGGTATCGGATTTTCTAATACTCCTTCTTCAATCATTCCTTTTGCACCACCGGGGATTTTCTCTTCAGCCGGTTGGAAAATGAGTTTGACTGTGCCTTCGAAATCGTTCTTTAACTCGGTTAATATTTTTGCAGTTCCGATAAGTGATGAAGTATGAACATCGTGCCCACAAGCATGCATTACTCCTTTATTTATAGATTTATAGTCGAGTTCGTTTTCCTCAATGATGGGCAAGGCATCAATATCCGCTCTGAGGGCAACTACTTTTTTATCAGGGTTTTTACCTTTTATAATTCCAACAACGCCGGTTTTAAAAATACCGGTTTCAGTTTCAATTCCTGTATTTCTTAAAACTTCTGCTATATATTCAGCAGTCTTATATTCCTGGTTCGATAATTCAGGATTTGCGTGAAGATGCCTCCTGATTTTAATCAGATCCTTCAAATATTCAGATGCAATATTTCTTATTCGTTCTTTAATTTTATGCATACAGATTTTATATGAGATTAAAAATACACATTTTAACAGATTTATTTCAATCTTTTTTTATCTGATTTACAAGCAAAATTTGGGGTTTTGCATATTTATGCAAAGGATTGCAAATCGAATAGTTTTTTATACATGCCTTTCTTTGCCAACAAATCAGCATGTTTACCTCGCTCCACAATTTCACCTTGATCAATAACAATTATCTCATCAGCATGCTGAATGGTGGATAATCGATGAGCGATTACGATGGAAGTTCTATTTTGCATTAACTTCTCAAGGGCATCCTGTACCAGTCTTTCTGATTCGGTATCCAGGGCAGAAGTGGCTTCGTCTAAAATGAGAATTGGTGGGTTTTTCAATACCGCACGGGCGATACTGAGGCGCTGACGCTGCCCGCCGGAGAGTTTCACTCCCAAATCTCCAATATTGGTTTGATAGCCATTTTCCATCCCACTAATGAATTCATGTGCATTCGCAACATTTGCTGCCGCAATTACATCCTCTTCTTTCACTGAATCCATCCCCATGGCAATATTTCCAAGTACCGTATCATTAAACAAAATTGATTCCTGATTCACAATGCCCATTAATCCACGCAAATCATTTATCACAAGATCTTTCACGTTTTTCCCATCCACAAATATTTTACCCTCGGTACAATCATAAAATCGTGGCAACAAATCAACCAGGCTTGATTTTCCACCTCCTGATGGTCCCACTAATGCAATCGTTTTCCCTTTTTCGATTTTAAGATCAATGTGTTTCAATACCTTTTCCTTTTCATAAGCGAAGGCCATATCTTTAAATTCAATCTCATTATTGAAATCTGAAATTTTAATTGCATTGGGGTTTTCGATGATAATTTCATCAGCTTCCAACACTTCTTGTATCCGATCAACCGAGGCCGATCCCTTTTGAATGTTATAAACGGCTCTGGTTATGGCCTTTGCGGGCACAACTATTTGTGAGAAGATAACGATATAGGTTATGAATATCGCAGCATCCAAATTACTCTCTTCACTCAACACCATTCTTCCTCCAAACCAAAGAACCACCACCATAACGATGGTCGATAACACTTCACTTAATGGGGCTGCAAGATCTCTTTTCCGATAGAGCCTGGTCATTATACGGGTGTAATACTGATTGGTTTTTCTGAAATTCTCATTGGATGTTTCAATGGCTGTAAATGCCTTAATAATCCGAAGACCACCAAGGGTTTCTTCAATGATGGACAATAAAATGCCCAATTGTTTTTGTCCCTTTGCCGATGTTCTTTTTAAACTTTTTCCAATACGAGCAATTATAACAGCACTCACGGGTAATAACACAAGGACAAATATTGTTAACTGAGGACTTATGAGAAAAAGTCCGATCAGATAAACGATTATTATAATCGGATCACGGAATAACATTTCGAGCGAACTCATGATCGACCATTCAATTTCCTGTACATCAGAAGTAATCCGTGCGATAATATCTCCCTTTTTTTGCTCACTAAAATAAGCCAAGGGAAGAATCAGGGTTTTATGATATAGATTCTTTCTGAAATCTCTGACAACCCCATTTCGAATCGGTGCCAGGTAGAACATTGCAAAATATCGAAAGAAATTCTTTAGGAAAAATAATACGATAATGGTTATTGAGATAATTAAAAGCACATCTATTTCGCCACGTGTTTCTACTATTTTTCCGATTTCATAATAAAATCGATCTTTTATACTATCGAAATTAATTTGTGAAATATCTACTGCTTGTTCCGGAGCTTCAGTGGTTTTAAATAAAATTTGTAGTACCGGCATGAAGAGGGTTAAAGAAACAAAAGAAAAAAGTACTGCCAATATGTTGAACATAATATTTAGCAATGCATACCCCCAATAAGGAATTATATATTTAAAGAGTTTTTGTAGATTCTTCATACAACGGCAACAAACATTCTTGAACTTGAGATAACTTACACAAACTTATGAAAATAATTTCATGTATGTTCTAATGTGAGATATTGAATTTATAAATTTTATTAAAACTCAGAAACGTATTACTCCCATCTAAATATTCTTAAATACCACATTTGTTTAGTATTCAATTTTAATCAGTATAGAGACAAAATAATGAATGAGATAAGCCCCCAATTACCTCTAGGCTATTCCATTGAAAGAAATCAGTATTCGTATTGGGGAAATCAACAGAAAAAGCCTTATCATCTTATCTTACTAATCATTCTTGGCATTTTTATAATCAGTAGCACATTATTTGAATCCCTAAAACAACCTTTTGCCATTATAGGGATTATCCCGCTTTCGTACATCGGTATTTTCATTACCTTTTACTTTTTCGATCTGAATTTTGATCAGGGTGGCTACGCTTCATTTATTTTAATAACAGGGCTTGTTGTTAATTCGGCCATATATATCATCAATGCATTTAACACCTTAAAAAAAGAATATTACTTATCCGGTAAAAAAATAAATAATATAACTATTTATTTAAAAGCTTTCAATTCAAGAATAATTCCTGTATTTCTTACCATTGCTTCAAGTGCTTTGGGGTTGGTTCCTTTTATGTTATTAGGTAAAGAAGAACCTTTTTGGTATGCTCTTTCAGCTGGTTCGATTGGCGGATTAGTTTTTTCTCTATTGATACTATTTATTTATTTACCCATATTTTTACTTGGGAAAAGGGATACCTTTAGTTCATTATAATCTCTTATTTTAATTGTGTTCTTAATCTTTAAATTTGAGATCTTAATTTATCACTGCATTTTTTCTCGCTAGAAACACTATCTAATTAATATTCAAATCACTCGCTAGGTTAAGCATCTAACAGTTAGAGAATAAAAAAATACTTATCTTTACATCCTATAAAATCGCGTGTTGTAAGCTCATTTACATATGGGCAAGAAGCAAGATGTTGTACTATATGTTTTTATAAATTCAATGTGCATGATAAAAAAAGTTTTAATTGCCAACCGTGGCGAAATAGCTGTACGAGTTATGAGATCATGTCGGGAAATGGGGATCAAAACGATTGCCGTTTTTTCTGATGCTGATCGAACCTCAATGCATGTCCGTTACGCTGATGAGGCTTATAATATTGGCCCGGCTCCATCCAACGAGAGTTACCTTGTTATTGATAAAATAATCGCAGTTGCTAAAAAAAGCAAAGCCGATGCAATTCATCCAGGTTATGGTTTCTTGTCGGAGAATGCTGAATTTTCGAGTAGATGTGAAAAAGAAAACATCATCTTTATTGGTCCTTCGGCTTATGCCATCAATACTATGGGGGATAAAATTACTGCCCGCAAAACGATGCTGGCTGCTTCTGTACCTGTTGTTCCGGGAACAACAAAAGCACTTACTGATTTAAATTCTGCGCTTTCTACCATTAATGAAATCGGACTACCGGTTATGGTAAAAGCATCTGCAGGTGGTGGGGGTAAGGGAATGCGATTAATTAAAAATGAAAAAGACATAGAAAACTCCGTGAATACAGCAAAATCAGAAGCAATGGCCTCTTTTGGTAACGATGCGATTTACGTTGAGAAATATATCGACTCACCACATCATATCGAATTTCAGATATTGGCTGATAAGCATGGAAATGCCATTCATTTGTTTGAACGAGAATGCTCGGTTCAGCGTAGACATCAGAAAGTAGTAGAAGAAACTCCCTCACCTATTATGACCGAGCGTGTGAGAAAAGAAATGGGCCAACATGCAATTGCAGCGGCACTAGCGGTTAACTACACGGGGGCAGGTACCATTGAATTTATTGTTGACGATAATTTAAACTACTATTTCCTTGAAATGAACACCCGGCTACAGGTTGAACATCCAATAACCGAAAGAGTAGTAGGAGTAGATCTAGTTAAAGAACAAATTAATATTGCCAATGGTAAAGCCCTAAAACTTAAGCAGGATGAACTACAACAATATGGTCATGCAATTGAGTGCCGAATTTACGCTGAAGATCCGGATAATAATTTTATGCCAAGCCCTGGTTTAATAAAGCATATTTCCGAACCACTCGGTCTGGGTGTTCGCCACGACGGCTATGTTTATGAAGGCTATGAAATTCCAATGTATTATGATCCATTAATATCAAAATTAATTGTTTGGGCACAAACAAGGGAAGAGGCAATCGCCAGACTAAGGCGTGCACTTTATAATTATAAAATCACAGGAATCAAGACATCAATAAAGTTCTTACAAAAAATTTTAGAGTGTGCCGATTTCAAGGCAGGCAAATACAATACCCATTTTATTGAAGATAATTATGATTTCCTAATGAGCAAAACAAAAAGTACAGACAAACATGAAGATGTGGCAATTATTGCGGCCTTTATAGATTATATTGATAAAGTTGATAATCTGCAACCTGAAAAGCCTTGTCTTAAATTAGGAAATAACTGGAAAGATTTTGGGCGAAAAAAAAATGTACTTCGCCATTAATATTTTAATAGCTGAATTATATGTCGTACGAAATAAAAATAAACGATAGAACTGCAACCGTAGAATTATTAAACAGAGAGCATAATAAAATTATTATTTCTGTGGATGATAATAAATACAATGCAGATATTGTTATGGTTGAGAAGGGAGTATATTCAATTATTATTGATGGTGTTTCATATAATATTGAATTGATAGAAAACGGTTCGAGCAAAAACTATTTGGTAAATATACTTTATAACTCCTTTGAAACTGAAATCATTGATGCAGAAAGCAAATACTTGAAAAGCAGAAAAAAAGCTGATGGAGAAGACGCAAATTCGATTTCAACTCCAATGCCAGGAAAAGTTGTTAAGATCTTGGTAAAAGAAGGTGAAATGGTTAAGGCCGGCGAAACTGTTATTATCATCTCGGCAATGAAAATGGAAAGTGAATATAAAGTTAAAAAAGACCGATTAATTAAAAAAGTATTGGTAAAAGAAGGAGAAATTGTTGACGGAAATCAATCACTAATTATCATTGAATAAAAGAAATAAATCATATGGCATCATTAGAAGATAAATTTAAACGGTTTGAAGAGTTAAATAAACAAGCTGATTTAGGAGGTGGAAAAGATCGAATAGATCGACAGCATAATGCAGGCAGATTAATAGCCAGAGAGCGGGTAGATTTATTATTAGATCGGGACACATTTGTAGAGTTTGATAAATTTGTTGTCCATAACGCCAAGGATTTTGGCATGGATAAAAACAAGATTTTGGGTGACGGTGTGATAACAGGCTATGGGAAAATTGATGGTAGATTGGTCTATGTTTTTGCACAGGATTTTACAGTATTTGGTGGCACATTAAGTAGAGCCAATGCTAATAAAGTTATAAAAGTGATGGATTTAGCCATGAAAATGGGAGCTCCGGTAATCGGCTTAAACGATTCAGGTGGAGCGCGAATTCAGGAAGGTGTAGCCAGCCTTGGTGGCTATGCCGATATATTTTACAGAAATGTGATGTCTTCGGGAGTCGTTCCACAAATATCTGCAATCTTGGGACCTTGTGCCGGTGGTGCAGTTTATTCACCTGCAATGACGGATTTTATTTTAATGGTTAAGGATTCCAGTTATATGTTTGTTACCGGGCCTGATGTCATAAAAACAGTAACTCACGAAGAAGTTACCAAAGAAGAATTAGGAGGAGCAATGACACATAACTCAAAGAGTGGTGTTGCTCATTTTATGGCTGATAGTGACGAAAGTGCCATGATGATGATCCGGGAACTATTTAGTTTCATCCCATCAAATAATTTGGAAGAAGCACCGGTTAAACCTTGTACTGATGATATTCGGAGAGAAGACGAAAAACTACAAACCTTGATTCCGGCAGATCCGAATAAACCCTATGATATTATTGAGTTAATCACCACAGTTGTGGACGATCATAACTTTTTTGAAGTCCAGGCGCATTATGCGCAAAATATCGTTGTTGGCTTTGCAAGGTTGGGTGGAAAGTCAGTTGGTATTTTAGCCAATCAGCCAGCATTTTTGGCTGGCGTTTTAGATATTAATTCTTCGATTAAGGGGGCACGCTTTGTAAGGTTTTGCGATGCATTCAATATTCCAATCATAACTTTCGAAGATGTACCTGGATTTTTACCGGGAACAACTCAGGAATTTGGTGGAATTATTAAGCATGGAGCAAAATTGCTTTATGCGTTTGCAGAGGCAACAGTTCCTAAAATTACTTTAATTACGCGAAAAGCTTATGGGGGTGCCTATGATGTAATGTCGAGTAAGCACATTGGAGCAGATGTTAATTTCGCATACCCTACTGCTGAGATTGCTGTTATGGGTGCAGACGGCGCAGTGAATATTATTTTTAGAAATGTATTGTCGGATGAAGATAGGCAAAAGGCAGTGGAAGATTATAAAGATACTTTTTCCAGTCCGTATAAAGCAGCAGAATTAGGATATATTGATGAAATTATTTATCCAAAGCAAACCCGGTATAAATTGATTGAAGCCTTGGAAATGACTAGTAATAAAAGCAAATCGAATCCATCTAAAAAGCATGGAAATATCCCACTGTAGTGGATTAACTGAGTTTGAAATCCATTTTTATTTCAGTCATGGTTTTATTTAATTCTTTGATCCGTTTATTAACCCGTTGCGGGAGTTGATCCAAATTGATTTCTTCTTTCGAGAAATTCTCAATATTCCGTATATCTTGCTCAAGCGATGAAATACTAAAACTATCAATACTACTCTTCAAATAAAGCTCTCCGTCGCAAGCGGACGGGCTATCATGATGGATTCTATTTTATTTCGCCCCAAGGGGCGAGGAATATAATTTCGCCTAATTAATTTTGTTTCACAAAATCAAAGTCTCACTGATTTATGCGAATCAAGGGTTGAAATCAACTACAGACCCATAGTTATAAACAATAGAATGTCAATAACATACAATATATAAACATATTTTATAGCCTGGGGTTCAGTATCTTAGATGCAGGTTTCACAAAACATTTAAGACACTGATCCCCGAGGCTAAAGCTGTAAAATTAATAGAAATTTACTTTTTTATTGAAAAAAGATACAACG
>PIVJ01000953.1 GCA_003353955.1 Bacteroidota bacterium
CAAATAGCTTCATTCACTATGTTACTTCGGACACATGAAGAGCATGTGAAGAATTAAAGAGTGAACTTTCTCGTCCAAAGAGCCAAACTAGGTAAACTAATACTCTCTGACAATAATGCCAAATAGACATTCCAAGTACATTCAACGTACATACTCAAAGTCCTGTGCAATCAATACACTGCGTTCTAACTGGCCATTCATTGCCTGGTGACCCACAGGACATGTCCTATGTGTCAATCCATGACTTGCACAAGATTTTCTCCATTGCTGGAAATTAAACTGGGTCCCTGCACCCGTCTGTATACAATCGACCTTCTCCCTTAATGATGGGAGGACAGGCATGCAGCACTCCTCCAGTGAGTGTGCTGCATCCTCTGCAGATGCACTAGCGACTGGGTAAACTTTGAGCATCTTAGACGGTCGACTACTGAATATGTGGGACCCGACCTCACCTCTCCAACCCTTTTCTGCTGCTCCATGGGCATATAGTCCAGCTTTACCACGGTCCTACCACTCATCTCAGCGTTCTTGGGTACCGGACGTATCC
>PIVJ01000954.1 GCA_003353955.1 Bacteroidota bacterium
CCGGTTACAAAAAAACGGCTGGCTGTTTCAGGATCAGTGTCGGGGTTGGTGGTGGTAAAAAATACTGAGGTTGGCCCCTCTACCCGGTTTTCCATGGTGGTCAGCCTGCCGGTGCCCAGATCTTTGATGGTGGATTCAGAGATAAGCACACCGTTGCTGATTAAGGAACGGATGGCGTAGGCTGCATCATCGGCCCCGTCGCCCTCCTCGATGGCCAGTACTTTGTGTTTCAGGCTTTGCTGGTCTTTATAGAAAAGGGCCTTGCCGGAGAGGCTGGTGATTTTTACCAGGTCTTCCGCTGGGCAAAAAGCGGTGATGCTGTCCTGCAGGGCAGATTTTCCAGCGCCGGAGCTGGAAAGGATGAGCATGGACAGGGGTTTATCCAGCTTGCGGCTGGTGATAGCCAGGTAACCAAGAAGTTTGTTGGCTTCTTCCCCGATCAGACCACAGGTCTCGAAGTCGGCCAGGATTTTTTCTATGAGATCGGGCGATTTACCGAAGACCTCTGCCTCTTTTTTGTCCTGGGCAGTGAGTTCAACGACTTC
>PIVJ01000955.1 GCA_003353955.1 Bacteroidota bacterium
CTGAGGTCATCTTACCATTGAACTCCCTGGCCCCATAATTAGGGGGTAGGTACCCTTAAATTCCTTCTCCGAGGTCTAGAAGTGCCCTAACTGGAATTTTTAATATATTTAGGCCAAAGTTCACAATTACCTTTGAGGTCAAAGGATGACCTTTGAGGTCAAAGGTCAAGGTCATTTTATAATTTAATTTTTTATTGCTCAGGCAAGTTTTTAGGATGGTTTTGAAAGGCTACCAAATGAATAAATAGCATTTTCATGGGGTATTCAATGTCTAGCAGCCATTTTGGACATGACCTTGACCTTTGACCTCTGAGGTCATCTTACCATTGAACTCCCTGGCCCCATAAATAGGGGGTAGGTACCCTTGAATTCCATCTCTGAGGTCTAGAAGTGCCCAAACTGTAATTTTTAATATATTTAGGCTAAAGGTCACAATGACCTTTGAGGTCAAAGGTCAAGGTCATTTTATAATTTAATTTTCTATTGCTCAGGCAAGTATTAGGATGGTTTTGAAAGGCTACCAAATGAATAAATAGCATTTTCAT
>PIVJ01000956.1 GCA_003353955.1 Bacteroidota bacterium
GAATCGTATGATGCTAGTTACAACGTCTTATTAGTTCATAGGAACTACTCAAACAAAACTACAACAGTTAAGGTATTGAAATGTAAGATTCAAAACTTAGGTGAGAACGGAGCTGAAGCCCATTTTACTTGGGAACCAAAGTCTGGTTGCTTTGTTCCGCATGAAATGCCTGACTTAGATGAGAAAATGCCTTGGGACTAGTTGATAAGTGCGTACAACCTGATCCATATAAGAGAACTGAAGAAGATAAAGCTGCATACAGTTGGTGTATAAACCACGGTATAAAAATAGGTATGCTAGCAGCTGCTGAAGGTTTTAAAAATCAAAATTGGAAAATAAGGATTGTAGCTAACAACAAAGAGATGATTAGCCCAGGCGAATATAAAAAACATGAAATACTACCTAAGTTATTTGAAATGTATAGACATTATTACAAACTAAATACGAAAGGTAAGGGATAATAAACATATGATAGAATATAAATTTAAAAACGCAAATGAAGCTTTTAACTTTTACTATGGTGTAATACCACATGAAGGTAATAA
>PIVJ01000957.1 GCA_003353955.1 Bacteroidota bacterium
TACAAAGTTTTCAGTTTGCCTGGATGATAACAACAAGTACCCCAGGAAAGAGAAAATCATATAAAATCAATATATCATACCCCCACATATCCAATATTCTGTCATTTTCGGGATTTACATGTCATATCCCGAAGATCAATGTTATGACCTACAAAGGGAAAAGCTCTTCTCTAAAGTTAAAAATGTTAACAAACATTTTGAAAACTAACGAATGTAATATACTAATTTGGCTAATGATAAATGAGGACAATGACCACCTATGTGATTTGGCCAAATTTATCTACGACTGTTTCGAGCACCGCAAAACTAAAATTAAGCCCCAAACTACAGACCCTCTAATCATTCCTAGACATGTAAGATTGACAATCTATTGCATATATTTAAACCAAAGTACTTTTGTATTCCATCTTTACTCTCATAATTGTACTACCCATAAATTGGGTCATTGATTTAATAAACCATTCTGTATTCTGTATTGGCAAACCTATGGAATTGTGGTGGTGTCTTCAATGGCATCCGGCATCAGTGTTATCATCAAATGCACT
>PIVJ01000958.1 GCA_003353955.1 Bacteroidota bacterium
ATTTCTATGGTCTTTTTTGGTTATGCTATTGTCAATAGCCTGCATGGTAGTGGTTTTTTAGCTGTATATATAGCAGGTATGTGGCTAGGGGAAAAAGACTTTATCCATAAAAAAAGCCTAATAGCGTTTTATAAAGGTATTTCTTGGCTTATGCAGATTACTATGTTTATAACATTGGGGCTGTTAGTAGACCCAGGTATATTAATAAAGGTTGCCCATTGGGGTATACAGCTCTCTCTATTGCTTATGTTAGTAGCTCGTCCTATAAGCACATTTATATCGCTAGCTTTCTCTCCTTTTACATTTAAGCAAAAAACTTTTGTGGCATGGATAGGACTTCGGGGAGCAGCACCTATTATTTTTGCTACCTACCTTTATGCATTGGAAAATAGGGCACATGCAGATACAATGTTTCATCTTATCTCCTTTATTGTACTAGTTTCTATTTCTCTACAAGGCTCTACCCTCTACCCACTAGCTAATTGGCTAAAACTAGAGGATACTGCCTCACGTAAACAAAAGAAAAAACAAGTTTTAGAGGCTT
>PIVJ01000251.1 GCA_003353955.1 Bacteroidota bacterium
CCGGGATGTGGGTCTTGGGTAAAAACCCAAATTAAAAAAACACTTTGGGTAAACACCAAATTTTGAAATATTTATTTCGGTCAAATACCCAAACTCAAATTTTAATCTTGGGAAAATAACAGCTGAATAAAACCAAGATTGTGTTTCGGTGCAATAACATAATACGCGTCTGGCCACATGTCTACCACAAAATATGCATCTTTTTTCTGTTAAAATCATACACACAACAATTCGTGCTTTTGCTTTTTCCTTTTGTATACTGTACAAATATATACATACATAACCTGCGTACTCAAACATAAGTATACGCCTATATATATGTATAACAGTATAAGTTACACTTATATAGTCGATACGTGTGTAGTGTGTGTGCCATGTGTTACAGTACATAAACGTGTACACATACTGCGTACCAAACATACATAAATAAAATACACTACGTACCAAATCGGAAAACATGCAACCACACAACATACAACGAAAAAATCACAGAAGGCAACATATTCCGATGTAGTTTCGGTTTATTCAATGCACACAATGCGCGCGCATCGTCGTCTTGCTGACGCATACACACACCATACACGCATCAAATTCCACCACGACCAGCTTCAGCATATGCTACATGCTCCTGGTCAGTTCGCAGATGACGATTTCGCTGCTGCAGCGAACATATCAATCAACGATGCGGTCGTGTTATCGCCAATGCCACTTCAGTATGTTGCGACATTATAACGATGACGACATACGGAGACATACAAAACAAATCAACACACTTGCGATATCGACAGGTAATCACCAGTATCGCAGCGGCTTCAAGCAGATTGTAATAGCAGTGTGATCACAGTTTCCTTGTTTGCGCACACACACACATATGCACACGTACACCACAGATACATGCGTGCAAATATATGCGCACATATGCCGCGCATATCTCACTCGAGTTCGTATGATGCAATGAAACAAAACAATTGACCACATAACACACCTATCACTTCGTTGCCGTCTTCTTGCGTTTTCTTCCGTTGACGCTTCGGTTCTGCCACTTTTGCAGCATCGGTGACTTTAGAATGAAGGGCGCGTCCGCGCGCTCCCATGTGGGCTTGGCGCCTGTGCGTATTGGAGAGTCGTATATTTATGGTGTCCTTTCTTGCTGTATGTATGTATAATTTAACATAACAAACACAACCACCAATTTTCAAAACGTTCCAACGTGATCCTAATGTATGCCCGACCAACACACAAACAACACTCTTAATCACCGTCCCACTTGATCCGATATTGCTGCTGCTTCTTCACGATCCGCTCCTGCATATGAGTATTTCGTGTATGTCCGTTCGTGTATTTGTATAAATTTGTTTATAAATATACCATATCCGTCCGTATGCTAATGTGTGCACATGCTGAATGCATACGCAGCAGAATGCATACGCATGTGCATCGTTTGTTCGTATGCTGTTTCGTGCATGATCAATATGTAAAATAAACATCATCGTATGCTGTTTCGTGAAAACAAACGACGTACCGCCAGTATTGCTAGAGGCACGAAGCAACCATCGTCGTCTGAATCACTGTTGCTTTCTTCTTCTTTGATTCCGTCTGATTCATCTTCTGAACTAGCAGACGACGAGTCATCATCACTTTCCACTTTGGGATTTGTGATGCGTACGGTGAAACCAGGTCTGCGGCATCGCATGCATGTGTGATTTTGTTGCATTAAATACATTCTGGTTTCATCAACTTGGTGTAGCGCACTCACTCGTCATCTTCTACCCGTTCCATTTCGAGATCGTACTGCTGTGCCCATGCCTCGACAGCAGAACTGCATGTCATGAATGTGCATGCATGCTACATCAGCATAATAACTACATATGTATCACTTCATGCGCTCACTCACCGGCTGCGTTCACTTAGTCTCCCTACGTTAAGGAATTTCTCATTCTTCCCAGTCCGCCACTTGTCCAGTCTCGCGGTCTGTTTCCTTGTGAGTCGCGACATTGCCACTGCACACGTATACTTTGTGTGTTGGTGTATTTACATACACACGCACCCACACACACAAACATCAAACACACACACAAACACACAACACACACACACACACACACACACACACACACACCCACACACACACCCACACACACACACACACACACACACACACACACACACACACACACACACACACACACACACACACACACACACACACACACACACACACACACACACACACACACAC
>PIVJ01000959.1 GCA_003353955.1 Bacteroidota bacterium
TCGCGGCCTTCATCCTCTCCGCGAGGCGCGTAGCCGCTCCCGTGTACACCTCGTTGGATCGGCTTCGGCTCCGGTCCTTGCGGTCGTTGCGGCCGTTGCGCTTCTTCTGGCGCCCTCGCGAAGAGTCCTCGGTCGTGCCCGAGAAGGCCTGCACTTGGTTGATCGAGCCGCCGGAAGAAGCCGAACTCCGCGACTGGTGCTTCTTCTCCTTGGGCGGCGGCGGCGTCGGGGCCGTCGGCTTGAGCCCCTTCGCGTCGCACGCGTTCAGGAACTCTTCGACCTGGTCCTTGGTCACCGCCTTGATCGCCGTCTTGTTCTTGGACGAGAGGTGCACCGGGAACAAGCATTGGAGCTGCGGGTCGGCCTCGAACGTCTTGTAGAGCACGACGTAGATCCGACGCGAAATAAAAGGCTCGACCAGGGCCTTCAGCGTGCCGAACTCGTTCACCTCGTACCCAAAGTCCTCTGCGTTCAGCTCGAAGGGGAAGTGCGCCGCCGCGGCTACCTGTGCCTCGTTGCGCAAGCGAAATCCGAAGTTGCGGC
>PIVJ01000960.1 GCA_003353955.1 Bacteroidota bacterium
ATATCCTCGTCCTTAACTTGCAAGTGATTAAAAGGGAGGATCTTCGCCAAATTTTTGGCATATAGCGGTGCTATCGCCTGCTGCATGTTATAAGTAAAGTAATAAGTAATTAACTATTCATTTAAAAATTTAAAAACTATGTTCAGAGACGGGCTTGAACCGTCGACCCAAGGATTTTCAGTCCTTTACTCTACCAACTGAGCTATCTGAACAAAATATTAAAATTTTTTATTTTGGAAGGAATGACCGAGGGGTTAAAGGTGGCAGATTGTAAATCTGTTGGTTTACCTACGTAGGTTCGAATCCTACTTCCTTCATTTTTTATATTAATTATTAATAATTTGATTTATTACGGGATAATGGGATTTGAACCCATGATCTTCTGTTCCCAAAACAGACGCGCTTCCAGACTACGCCATATCCCGAATAGTTAATTACTTATTACTTTACTTATAACATGCAGCAGGCGATAGCACCGCTATATGCCAAAAATTTGGCGAAGATCCTCCCTTTTAATCACTTGCAAGTTAAGGACGAGGATAT
>PIVJ01000252.1 GCA_003353955.1 Bacteroidota bacterium
AGCAAAAGTCAATCTTTAGACAGCAAAAATCAATCTTTAGACAGCAAAAAATCAATCTTTAGACAGCAAAAAAAAGAGTTTTTAGATAACAAATGTAATGGTAAAAAACTAAGGGGAATTCAGAAAGAAATTTTTTCTTATCTAGTAGAAAATGCGAATAAAAAAATTATAACTTATGAGCTTTCAAAGCGTTATGCTTGCTCAGTTTACACTGCGAAAAATGCCGTGGAAAGATTGCAAAAAAAAGGTTTAATAGTTAGACAAAAAGGAAGACGGTCTTGGCATGGGTATATGAAGTTTTCCATTCCTTTAAAAGTAAAAAATCAAAAATTTTTCACTCCTCTTAATAATAGTAGTAAGGAAACTACTACTAAAAAAATAGAAAAACATGCAGAAACAGAAAGTTCAAAAATCGAACTTCCGGACGAATGGCAAAAAATCGACACGTCATCGTTAGAACAAATAGGTTTAACAAAAGCCAAGCTTTTTGATATATATGAAAGTGGCAACATAACCGCAGATGCAGTGCAGGAATCCATAAATCATTTTGCATGGGGATTAAAAAACAACTCGACCAAATACGAAAGTTACACAAACCATCTAGCAGTTTTTATCGGCAGACTTCGGAAAGGCAAGCTTTGGACGGAATCGGGTTATGAATCCCCCCAGGAGTTGGCGTTGAAGGAGATGATATCTCTCAAGAAAAAACAAAAAGCCAAGCATGAGAGACTTTTAGAAGACCTAACAGATGCGGAATTTCCTACATGGGAAATAGGTCTTAGCAAAGAGAAAAAAACAGAGATAGTTCCAGCAAAAATGATGACCGACAGAATGCTGGTGAAGAGCTTGCTCAGAGCTCATTTTAAAAACCAAGTGTTATTGCCGAGATTAAGGCAAGAAAAAGTTCTTTAGCTGCGTTCAGCGGCAATATCGATCCAAACCCCATCTAACTTATGCCCATTAGACGGCATTAGAGGCGATTTAACAGCAGAAGAAGTGGATTTAGGTGCCAACCTACCTAGGGCGCTAACTTTATTCTGAGAGGGCCTTAAAATGCGATTATGACGATTTATGTGTTTTACAAAGAAAGGAACGATATTTTTAACAACTCCTTGGAGATCAAAGCTAAGGCCACCAAAGCCCTGATGGAATCATCATAGCCTGAATATTGCATAAACAGATCAGATTTGAAATTTTTGAAGAAAATTTAGAAAAAAGTTTATTTTGTTTGAAAACTGGTCAAAAAGTATCCAAAAAGTCAAGGTTTAGACATAGCACCCCCTTTCCCCCATTGTTTATCAACGTGCCGGGGACAGCACTCAAGCTAGTTTTATGAGGGCACTAAACTTTGAGCAGCGAGCAAGAAGTCGTCTTGATGAGGATGAGTAGAAGAAAGCAAAAAAATTATACGACGAGAATTTTTCAATATAATCGCTCCAATTTTAAAAAGTTTAAGTCGGATTGTCCCGCAATAAGCTTTAGCAAGCTTGGATGCTTTTAGATGTGAGGCTTTAAGCTCTGCTATAAGAATATATACAACACTGGAAAGTAAAAGTCTAAAATAATTTGCATAAAAATTTTTACAACTATTCCGATCTGAGTATAAATCCAACTTTAGTTGTTTGATATAATTCTCCATATTACCTCGAGGACAATATTGTTCTGAATAAAGCATATCAGGAGATTCAGTTTTATTTGTTACAAGAAATCTGGTATTTGCACCAGTTGTATTGTGTTCTGCTTTTACAATAATACGTCTTTTTTTATTCCAAGAGTTTGCTGCATATTCGAAGCTATCAAATATTTTTTGCTTTTCTTTTGTAACCTCAAAATTTTTTTTAGCTAAATCAACTGAAGTTTTTGCCAAAGTTTGTAAACGAGAGTTGCTTGGCATTCCAACAATGTACTTTACATTATTCTTCTCGCACCAATAAAAAATGTGTTTCCTTGAAAAACCACAATCTCCACGAAATATTATTTTTACATTAGGCCAAGCTTGCCGAAATCTTTTTACCAATAATTTTAAAACAGCACCCGCATGTTTTGCTCCATCTATGTCGCTAGGACGCAACATGCTTATTATCAATTGATCTTCATAAAATACGTGCAATGGTAAGTAACAATAATTTTTATAATATCCATGATAATGACGCTTCTCTTGGTTGCCATAAAGTTTATTGTCCGTTGGATCAAAGTCTAAAACAAGTTCTTCAGGAATCCCTTTGTAGTTTCTAAT
>PIVJ01000961.1 GCA_003353955.1 Bacteroidota bacterium
CGGTCCCTAAGAGATAAGAGCGATAGCCTTACTTGATGGGTAGATATAATGCTTGATAACTGAGTGACGAAAATGGGCACATAGTATTATTGGTTAAGATTTTCAATAATATTATGGAAACTTTTCCAGGAAAAAGCACAGTTTTTATTTTTATTTATATAAAATCACCGTACCCTAAACCAACACAGGTAGGCGAGTGTAGTACACTCAGGCGATGAGAGAATCAAGTTGAAGGAACTCGGCAAATTAACCCTGTAACTTCGGAAGAAGGGGGGACAAGGTTAATCGTAAGGTTAACTTTGTTGGCACGAAATGGGGGGTAGCGACTGTTTAATAAAAACACAGGTCTCTGCGAAATCGAAAGATGATGTATAGAGACTGACGCCTGCCCGGTGCGGCAAGGTGAAAAGTCCGGGTGCAAGCCTTGGCTATAAGCCCCCGTAAACGGCGGCTGTAACTCTGACGGTCCTAAGGTAGCAAAATTCCTTGTCGGGTAAGTTCCGACCAGCATGAATGGCGTAACGACTTCCCCACTGTCTCCAA
>PIVJ01000962.1 GCA_003353955.1 Bacteroidota bacterium
TGGACAAAATCTCAACAGCAGGCATCTGGCGAGTACGCCTCCACTGTCCCTATCTCTGGCAGCTCCTGTCTTGTGTTGACTTGAGCCACGATGACACCAAACATATATACACGAAGCAGACATGATCAGCTATCATTCTCAACTCCAAGAACATTTCTAAGTTAATTAGAAAGCCCAGAATATAGCCTAGAATTCTATTAATGCTCTACACTCTTGCAATGGTAACTTTGATACAAGTGTCAGCAGGCCCGGACACTGTGATTCCTTGGCTCATAGCAATTACCTCACTAAATATATCAAGTCCATTCAAGTTGTAACATATGTAGGAGACTTCAGGCTTTTTAAAGAGCCTTTGTTGGAGTTGCTAGCTTGAGCACAAGACTCAGAATC
This sequence comes from Bacteroidota bacterium, assembly GCA_003353955.1. Classification (GTDB taxonomy): domain Bacteria; phylum Bacteroidota; class Bacteroidia; order Bacteroidales. Next base: position 391 of record PIVJ01000962.1, read on the forward strand.
AATGTTTAAAGATCAGAATTGGTAGTCCAAATCTGGACAAAATCTCAACAGCAGGCATCTGGCGAGTACGCCTCCACTGTCCCTATCTCTGGCAGCTCCTGTCTTGTGTTGACTTGAGCCACGATGACACCAAACATATATACACGAAGCAG
>PIVJ01000963.1 GCA_003353955.1 Bacteroidota bacterium
GTGATTTCTGGTTGGTTCCCTTTTAGTTTTTTTAACCTACTGTCAACTGCTATTCTTACTACCAATAACCTAACCTAAACCTGTAAGCTATATACCAAATTACCGTAAATTGCACAGTTTTGCGGGCGACCCAGCCGTAAACTAAAACGCGTGGCTCCGCCCTGCTCCACTCCCTAGCGGTCCTTCCACCAACGGGGGGAGCCAAAAAAGGGAACCAACCAGAAATCACTCAGCCAATCAACGCCAGACACTGAGGAGGGGCCCATTGGCACCATCCGGGGAGGAGGCCCTGGGGGGGGTGGTCGAGCCAGTACTCCAGACAGATCTGTTTTTTCCTTCGTACTTTTCTTCCAACCCACCACCCAAAGCCAACATACCCACAGCCACACCCGAGGCCTCCACAGCCGCCGCTGCATCCGCCTGGGGCTCTCCGCAGAGAGACGTGGTTGGTGCACTCCAGACCGCCGCAGCCGCTACCGCTACCGTCTCGGACCTGGTCGAGGCGCCCGCGACCGCAGCCGCATCCGCCAGACCTCTACCTG
>PIVJ01000964.1 GCA_003353955.1 Bacteroidota bacterium
TGCTTCTGTACCAAAGTCTGGTTGATTTCCAAATTGTCCCATTATTGTATATTTTTATTATTCATTAATTTTCTACCTTTTTCCCAAGATCTTCCAACGAAATATGCTCCGTATGTTGTAACTAATAGTGTTTGGAATATTGGTATGTATTCTTTTGTTATTTTGAATTCCCCGATGTTTCCATCAAAGAATGCCAATGCTGTAAATATTACTGTAAGAAATATTAATACCGCAGGGCGAATGTTTTTAGAAAGGAAGCTATCTGAATTCATGTCAGCTTCCCATCTTGCTGTTACTTCTCTTTGAGCGTTAGCCTCAGCGTTTTCAAGTATTAGTTGTATTTGCTTTTGAGCTTCTAACTTCTCTTCTTTTGTTGTGGTAAACTTGTCAATAACATTACCAACTTCCTTGATAACACCACCGGTCAGCCATGAAAATATTTTGTTCATAATGTTTTTTTAATAAATAGCCCTACAGATATTATTCTATAGGGCCATTGTAAATTATTAAACTACCGCTATAGCACTAACTGTAATACCAGT
>PIVJ01000965.1 GCA_003353955.1 Bacteroidota bacterium
CTATTCGCAGATTCCGTAAATCACGCCATCCAGTCCGATACCGCTCAATATGCACTATTCGCAGATTCCGTAAATCACGCCATTCATTCTGATACGGCTCAATATGCGCTATTCGCAGATTCCGTAAATCATGCCATCCAGTCTGATACCGCTCAATATGCGCTATTCGCAGATTCCGTAAATCACGCCATTCATGCTGATACGGCTCAATATGCGCTATTAGCATTAGCAGGTTCCGCAGACCACGCCATCCATGCTGATACGGCTCAATATGCGCTATTCGCAGATTCCGTAAATCATGCCATCCAGTCTGATACGGCTCAATATGCGCTATTCGCAGATTCCGTAAACCACGCCATCCAGTCCGATACGGCTCAATATGCGCTATTCGCAGATTCCGTAAATCACGCCATTCATGCTGATACGGCTCAATATGCACTATTCGCAGATTCCGTAAATCACGCCATTCATGCTGATACAGCTCAATATGCACTATTCGCAGATTCCGTAAATCATGCCATCCATGCTGATACGGCTCAATA
>PIVJ01000966.1 GCA_003353955.1 Bacteroidota bacterium
GGACAAGGCGGGGTGCATTGCCCGCGGCCATTCGTTGAAGAGTTCGAAATCGGCGAAGCATTATCAAGTGCGCATACGGTTCCTTCAAGAACACGTCCGCGACGGGACGATAGAATTCGAGAAGGTCGATAACAAGGAGGAGCGTACTGACGGCTTTACAAAAGCTTTACCACGTGGACCATTCGAGAGCTTCCGTGGCCGCATGTTGGTTCGCCCGGCGAATTGAAGAGCCTTCTAAAGGTTACACCCAGATGGCTATCCAATCCAATCCAAACTGCGTATTTCTTCACTACTTTACTTACATTGCCCGACAAACCCTGAGCCCATTGCCGCGCAAGGGGTGAGGTCCGGCAAGCTCCGTCCTGCTTTGGTGAGGCTACTTTGATCGAAGCACCTTTCGTTTCCCCTGTTCACGGAGCGGGAGTGCCTGGGCCAGTTCTCGAAAGAGTCCGGCGTGCCGAGCGAGAAGATCTACAGATAGTCAACACGATACGGCGCGACCCGAACACGGCCGCTGATCACGCGAGAACCCACAGGCATT
>PIVJ01000967.1 GCA_003353955.1 Bacteroidota bacterium
AACGGTTCAATTTATACAATAGTTGTTTAAATTACTCTTATATGTATTTGGAAATTGCATATACAAATACTATTATAACTGAAAAATTATTAATTCTTATATTTTTGGTTATTGATAATTTCAGGGTTTCTTGTTTTAATTATTGAGATCTTTTTGATCGCAATGATTGTTTGATAAGCCCAAATTTAAGAATAATCTTTTAATTGGAAGTTGTAACAAAGCATAAAATTACATAAATTGTAAATAGTTGATATACCCCTTCCATACCCGGGATGGGTGTTTCAAATTTTAATAGCAGAATTCCAATTATTTAAAGTTGTTGGTTTTAAATTATTTTGGAGGATCCTTACCTCCGGGCATATTCAGTTTAATTTTATCAAAGGGACTGCGTACCCCTACAATGCTGTCTCGTGTTAAATGCATATACCGCTGGGTGGTTTTAAGACTGCTGTGTCCCAATATATGTTGTAAATAACGCGAGTCAAAACCATCTTCCAGAAAATGAGTGGCAAAACTATGCCTTAATAAATGCAAATAAACC
>PIVJ01000253.1 GCA_003353955.1 Bacteroidota bacterium
AGCGGACCTTTAACTTCTTTTTATACATTAACCTCACTAGGCATCTTGATTGATTTAGCGCCAATATTTATTAATGCTGGCAGCTTTGTTTGTTTCATGAAATTTTTATCAGATGTAAGAAATATGTCATTATTATTATTAATATGACACCAAATAGACTGTATATCACACAATCTATTTATCCATTTTTTGCCCAGAGAAGTATCTAAGCCTTCATCGCTTTTAATTTCTTCTAATGCCACAGGGAATAGTATTTCGCCAATTTTACTCTGAAGATTCTCGATTTCCTCACTGGCCCAAACACACTTATCCCAAAACGTTAAATCCCAAACCAATATAGGGTCAATTCTAGGAAGATCAGAAAATCCAATTGACACAAGAAAATCCTCAAATAAATCATAGCGATCAGGCCTAATTCCTTTCTCTCGCATCTCTGAAGCACCAATATTCACAATAAAACACTGTGTATTTCGCGACTCCACAATCCTTTCTACTTGCGCCCCTATCTCATTTTTATTTGCGACATTTATCAAACAATTATGATCTAAAGTGATTTTCATAACTTAAATCTATCGTATTGTATAACGCCCGCAACACCGGAACCAAAAGTGGAGCGAATTTTGTGCGACAATTTGCGAAGCAAATGCACAAAAGGCGCGGAGCTTTTGGCTTCCGAGTGCTTGCGTTTGTTAGTGTAAAACTTACTACCATATTGATAAGTTAATATATTTAAGCTCTGATTTAATCTTCTCGACAGATTCATTCACTGTCGTTCGAACTCTATTTATACGCATAGTTTCGCCCGGCTCAAGCACTGAAATAGGCTTTGAGAGCGCCGTAGAAATACGTCCACTACCTAAAAAATCATCAAGTAAAATAACATGATTATCTGGATTGTCCGTAGTGAAATGCTGAATATTACGATTTACAATATCGCGAACTTTTTCTACGTAAACTTTTGTTTGTTGATTAGGTACATTTCTTGCCCCACCTGCTGTTGACCATGCGCAATGCGTTAGAACAACCATTTGGATTTTTGGGGTATGGCCATCACTGGGCATCTCCCGTCTAAATTCACTAGCTGGATTAGACAATGTATCAAGTAGCAAATTAAGGGAATTAATAGATTGCTGATCAGTACGCACGGGCACAATGATTGCGTCTGTTGCATGCCATGCTAGGTGGGTCGCCCCAGAAAAAAATGGAGAGGTATCAATCAGGCATTTGTCAGTTTTAGTCTCTGTCATCTCTCTACTGATTTCATTTTTTAATGAATACAACATAGAATCAATTGCTGTAGCTTGTTGTGCCCCAGATATTGATTTGGCTTGATTTATAGCAGTAGACATTTGAGATGGTAAAGTATATAGATCACTTGATGATGCGATATAATAAGTATTCTTAGTTGAAAAATGTGGATTAGAAGCTGAAACCCTCTTAGCCACTCTAGATGCTTTACCAAGACCAGGAAGCATGTAGGGTAAAATCAGATCTTTTACCGTTGTGGTATTATTTTGAAAATAAAGGTTGTCATAAAAATAAGATAGATTACCTTGCGGGCATGTATCAACAGCCAAACAATTATCAGCTTCATAAGACAAATTGAAACTCAAGCTGGTTTTCCCGATTCCACCCCTTAAATTACATACTGCGTAACTGTTAAATTTTGGTAGTGGTAATGGCTCAGGTGTAGAGTTAACAATGGCATATTGCCGTTCGATAATATTATTTATAGCAGAATTCATATTGACCTCCTTAGTTTTACCCAGCATAGCCGGCAAAAGGCCGAAAATCAACACAAATGGAAAACTAATATGCCAAAATGACTGCTGTAGGCTTTTTAAACACTAACAGTTTATTCTTGCGCGCACATCGCAGTATCACTTTCTGTCATTTTTAAAATTGAGGTTATTCTTCCATAAAATCAATGGCTTTGCTAATAATAATTATTCACCCCATCCCTGTTGCCGCGATGGTAAAACTTGGAAATCAAAACCAACTATTTCAAGCACTTACAATACAAAAGGATGTTTATTGTACAGCGCCTGCTGATCTTGGGTTTTTTGAGGGTATATTTTCACAGAAAACCAGAAAGCAGTGTCTGCTTTGCTGTATGCAGAGTGTACATGCTGTGGTTTATTATGGTTCTACATCAACGTCGCCTGAGCATATTTCGGGTACTGCAGATCGACGCGATCAATTGTTGAACTTAGTCGGCTTATCGAGA
>PIVJ01000968.1 GCA_003353955.1 Bacteroidota bacterium
GTTACCCAGTAATTCGTTTGGATATATAACCTACCGTTTTAGCACAAAATGGCCGCCAAATCCGAACGGAAAAGTGGATTATTACGTAATCGGCTGGGTGATTAGCGTCAGCACGTTGGGTGGTAAATGGTAACGTCACGGAGTATATCGCTATGCAGAATTAATGCGATTGCACCTAAAATTAAACCAAATATCGACCAAAAACCATCCCGGGACATTTTTCGTGAAGCACCCTGTAGGTAATAAGGGCTCACAACATTAATTCTGCATTATTTCTTTTTCACATTATCACTATCATAATTTATGCAGACAGAACTTAGATTACTTTGGTATAGTAAACGATCATTATGGTAAAAGTCATTTTACCAAAATAAGTTGGTTAATTATGATATATTTTTATGGGACACACAGTATACATGCCAAAAGCCACCGCTTGGCTTTTTTAAAAGCCAAAACTTGACTCCCTCAGATATACATTATAAAGAATTTGGCAGAACAAGTTTACCTTTTGGCAAGGGAAACAACCCTAGTATTGAAATA
>PIVJ01000969.1 GCA_003353955.1 Bacteroidota bacterium
CAATGGCCGCCACCAAAGTTCAAAGTCACGCAACTACGCGAATAATTGAAATATCGTCATCACTTGAACAAACTTGACTAAAGTAAGCACAAAGATTAAATTGGAGTGCTTTTTGGAGACATCTGTACTTTCGTTCTGGAGAAGAAGTCGAAAATAGGTTTAACGCAAAAAAAATCGTAACAAATTTGAAAAAAATCGCAGCGCCACCTGGTGAACAAATTAAGGACTGGGACCCCCCAGGAGTGTTCCTGTGTGATTTCGAAGAAATCGGCCTGGCGGTTTCGGAGAAGAAGATTTTTTAAGATTTGCCCAAAAAATTAACGAAAAAATTCATAGAAAATCAGAAAATAATCGCAGCGCCCCCTAGTGAACAAATTTGGCAGACATCCACCCAAGGTACGTCCCCACCAAGTTTGAAGCGAATCCGGCCGAAGGTTTTTGAGAAGAAGTCGAAAATGTAATTGTTGACCTCGATTTGACCTTTCAAGGTCACTCAAGGTCAAAAGTTACGACACCAAATGAAACCCCATAGGCACTTT
>PIVJ01000970.1 GCA_003353955.1 Bacteroidota bacterium
CATTATGACATCATTTCCAGCCAGTATGGGATCACTTCCTGTCTACTGGAGTCACTTCCGGTCATTAGGACATCACGTCCGGTCTGCTGGAGTTACTTCCGGTCATTATGACACCACTTCCGGCCATTATGACATCACTTCCGGTCTGCTGAAGTAACTTCCGGTCATTATGATATCACTTCCGGTCATTATGACATAATTTCCAGCCAGTATGGGATCACTTCCTGTCTACTGGAGTCACTTCCAGTCATTAGGACATCACTTCCGGTCTGCTGGAGTTACTTCCGGTCATTATGACATCACTTCCCCTGGCTTTTTGTTATTATGAGGTCACCTCCTGTCATCAGGAGTCACTTCCTGTTAACAGCAGACCATTTTTGGTCACTGTGGTATCACTTCCTGGTCTTCTGGAGTCATTTGCAGTTGAAAATAGGCTACTTCCTGTTATTATGAGGTCACTTCCTGTTTCCAAGAGTCACTTCCTGTTTACAGTAGAGTACTTCCGGTTACAATAGAGCACTTCTGGTCACTATGACATC
>PIVJ01000971.1 GCA_003353955.1 Bacteroidota bacterium
ATTGGCTCCCCCCGTTGGTGGAAGGACCGCTAGGGAGTGGAGCAGGGCGGAGCCACGCGTTTCAGTTTACGGCTGGGTAGCCCGCAAAACTGTGCAATTTACGGTATATTGGTGTATAGCTTACAGGATGTCGGTCATGGTCCCACCGTCCGCAAGTCGGGATTAAATTCAAATGGGCTAATCTTAAATTGAGGTAAAAGAAGTGTCGTAAGTAAAGATACCAGCTGGTACGAGACCTAGTAATTAACCACATGAGATCCTGGTGATGCGTGGCTTAGAATTTTCATAGTTCGTGAGTTTTCAAAATGAAAGGAGCCAGCTCTCGACAATGGCGTTTCGACGTGAGGAAGCATGGAAGCTGCTCCAAAGGCGACGAAGATCACGTACATTGTAAGGTTCGGTTGGATCAAGTATACGGAGAGAAATAAGGGGATGACGACGAGCCTTTGAATCGTTGGAATCGACGAAAAAATCGTTGAGCTTTGCCTTCCGTGGCTAAAACGAAGGATTCGTGGCCAACAGCGAGATTCTGCGGGTAC
>PIVJ01000972.1 GCA_003353955.1 Bacteroidota bacterium
TTAGCTAAAACAGAAGAACGACTTGCAAAACTTGAAGAGGAAAAAGCCAAATCATTAAAAACATTAAAAACTTTACAAGACAATAAAAACAAGCAAGAAAAAGAAGCGCTTGACATTGCAATTAAAACAAGCAAGGTAAAACAAGAAGCCCAAAAACAACTTATTGCTGAGAATAAAGTAACGCAACAAAATTTGCGTACTGCAATCCTTCAAAGAAAAGAGCGTGAAAGACAGTTTAAAAACTTAGAAGCTGAAAGAAAAGCAAAAGGAAAGCAATTAACGCAATACCAAATAGAAAGCCGTAGATTAACGGAATTAAGAAATAAGTATAAAGACTTAGCAGTAGCAGAAAAAGAGAACACAAAGGAAGCAAAAGACCTTTTAAAGGAAGTTACTAAGCTTGATAAGAAATTAAAAGAGATTGACGAAAGTGTAGGGCAAAACCAAAGAAGTGTTGGTAACTATGAAAGAGCGCTTGAAGGATTAAATAACACAGTCGCAAAACTTGGTATTACTGCCGTAATTACAAAAGGGATTGA
>PIVJ01000973.1 GCA_003353955.1 Bacteroidota bacterium
CGGTCCCTAAGAGATAAGAGCGATAGCCTTACTTGATGGGTAGATATAATGCTTGATAACTGAGTGACGAAAATGGGCACATAGTATTATTGGTTAAGATTTTCAATAATATTATGGAATATTTTCCAGGAAAAAGCGCAGTTTATATTTAAAATAAAATCACCGTACCCTAAACCAACACAGGTAGGCGAGTGCAGTACACTCAGGCGATGAGATAATCAGGTTGAAGGAACTCGGCAAATTAACCCTGTAACTTCGGAAAAAGGGGGGACAAGGTTAATCGTAAGGTTAACTTTGTTGTCACGAAATGGGGGGTAGCGACTGTTTAATAAAAACACAGGTCTCTGCTAAATCGTAAGATGATGTATAGAGACTGACGCCTGCCCGGTGCGGCAAGGTGAAAAGTCCGAGTGCAAGCTTTGGCTATAAGCCCCCGTAAACGGCGGCTGTAACTCTGACGGTCCTAAGGTAGCAAAATTCCTTGTCGGGTAAGTTCCGACCAGCATGAATGGCGTAACGACTTCCCCACTGTCTCCAA
>PIVJ01000254.1 GCA_003353955.1 Bacteroidota bacterium
TCTTACAACACGCGGATAACAAAATGTTAACGTATGAAGCTGTTGATAATGCGTTATGTGCCGTCGATGTACAACGTATAATTTTTAGTTTTTTAAGTCCATATATGTTTTTGTTGTTCACGGTTGGGTGACGACACATAAGGCCTTGCAATCCTTATAAGTGTGGCAACATACATATAATTCATTGGCAATAAAACTAAATATTTAATTTTTGACAAAAACTTAAAATATTTTAAACAACTTTAAAGCGTAGCAACATACGGATATTTTCTGAATTTTACAGAAAAATCACGTATTGTTACGATAAAAAACAAACACTAACCCACGCAAAATAAACATAAACACACAAACCCCGCACACGAGCAATATCTGCCTGATCAGCGAGAGAGGCTTCTCCTTATTCCATATCATTTAATTGCTTCAAATCACTCCCAATCGATCTCAATCTCACCTATTTATATTATATTACTTCAAATAAAGAAAACAAAAAAAGAAGAGAGTGAATAGAAGAAATACCTTATTATCCCAGACAACCATTAAAAAATTAAAATAATATTGTTCCCGAAATAAGAATTAATTCCCGATTTAATCATACTATGAAATTGGATTAATCCATTCGATCCGAATGAAATTAACCAATACATAGATGTCCGGTGCATAATAATTCAGGAACGATGAAGGTAATGCGTATTGCCTCGAAATTGATTTATAAAATAATATATTTACGCAAATTCGCATAATAATTATTTAAAAATGTGCAACATTTGAGGATTTTATCAGAAAATATCACGACGATCCCCCAAATCGAAAGGGTACCGAAGGCAGACGGCAATATAGCCCTTGCAGCGGGCGCTTCTGTTATCCACCAAAACCATACAACGAGCAGCAATGAACCGAAAATTTTAAAAACTATCCAAATATGAAAAACTATGAAGCAGTCTGTGCTGATAAAGTAAATAAATTAATGTCTTCTTCTATTGTTTACTATTTATCTTGCGGTTTGGTGTACAATTCCTTCTGACTCTTAGTATAGGATAGTATATAGGATAGTATATGATAGGATAGTATAGGATAGTATAGGATAGTATAGGATAGTATAGGATAGTATATGATAGGATAGTATAGGATAGTATAGGATAGTATAGGATAGTATAGGATAGTATAGGATAGTATAGGATAGTATAGGATAGGATAGTATAGGATAGTATAGGATATGTATTTATCTCACAGGAACGTGTTGTTTGCTGCATTTATCTGACAGAAACGTGTTGTTTACTGCATTTACCTGACAGAAACGTGTTGTTTACTGCATTTACCTGACAGAAACGTGTTGTTTACTGCATTTATCTGACAGAAACGTCGCAACAAACAATGACACGTATGCCTATGAATTATTCATATTCATTTGGGTTAAGTCGTATACTGCAAAAAGAACGAAATTTAGTATAATGGAAAATAGACACTACCTTAGTATACGATAATGATCCCTTGACAGGTCCAACATTTATTTATATATGATCGAAGCTACTATATACATATATGATTAGATCATATGCGTATATCTTATCCGGAACACTACTGCACTCATGTTGATAATGAGAGTCACTATTAATTTTGGGTGACAAAGATGGAATAACAAAGATAATTTGGTATTTGTAGCGGATTTTGCGACACAAATAGAATCATCAGATGTTATTGTGTTTGATGCTTTAGAATCAGATGTTATTGTGTTTGATCAGATGTTATTGTGTATGCTGGGAATATTTTTGTTGGTGATGATTGGGATTGGAACCCAAATCTTCTTCAAATATTTGTTTTCCTTAAGCTATCATCACATTATCTATTTATGCGCAGTTTACCCAAAGTATGCTTGCACATACAACGCTGTATTAACTGCTACGTCTTTTATACATTGTTTGTTTGCGCCCATAGTGTCATCACCGCCCATCCCCCAAAACATGGCTTGGGTCAACGACTTTGGTAACGAGGATAACGACTCGTCCACAACGTTTTACTATATGCGAACGAGGTATTGGTCACATCATCATTTGAAGGTAAAATCACATTATCAACATAGGTAAAATCTGTGATGTTATGTCCTTCGCCAATCATATGAGATATTTTGCCGTCGCGGGCTTTCTCAATAATTTGTGAGATAAAATGTGTATCGCGAGGCACAAATACGCAGTGTGGCCGTAATGCGCATGTCAATA
>PIVJ01000974.1 GCA_003353955.1 Bacteroidota bacterium
AGGTACCTGAAAGGTACAATGTCCACCCCAAAAAGTACCATGATGGGGAATTGTTCATCTCTGTGACCTTGACCTTTGACCTCAAGTCAAAACCCGTGTAGTATGATGTGTAGAATGTTGCACTGGATGCTCATACCCTTTTTCGTTGAAATCCATGGACCTGAAAGAGGTCAAAAGGGCCAAAGTGTGACTTTCGCTATTTGACCTCTGTGACCTTGACCTTTGACCTCAAGTCAAAACCCGTGTAGTATGATTTGTAGAATGTTGCACTGGATGCTCATACCCATTTTCGTTGAAATCCATGGACTTGAAAGAGGTCAAAAGGCCCAAAGTCAGATTTTCGTTATTTGACCTCTGTGACCTTGACCTTTGACCTCAAGTCAAAACCCGTGTAGTATGATTTGTAGAATGTGGCACTGGATGGTCAAACCCATTTTCGTTGAAATCCATGGACTTGAAAGAGGTCAAAAGGGCCAAAGAGTGATTTTCACTATTTGACCTCTGTGACCTTGACCTTTGACCTCAAGTCAAAACCCG
>PIVJ01000975.1 GCA_003353955.1 Bacteroidota bacterium
TGTCATCGACTGCCACGGGTGATCGTCGGAGACACACGAATGGTTCAAGTGGCGGCTGGGCCTGGCCGCCCCCATCATGACCGGGTCCGGTGTTGGGCTCCTGTCCAGGCACGGTAGGGTAACGTGGGAGGACAGTGGGACTCGTGAGAATCTGCGTATTGGGACCTTGCTGCAACACATCAACGAGAGTGTGCAGATGGTCGCCTCGTGGGGTAGGATTCGGGGAGAGGAAATCCGGTTGAGTTAGCGCGGGGGGGGGAATTACGCGACCGCCGCGCAACTCCATTCCCTCGCCTTTCGTCTCTTCATTTTCCAACTCTCCTGCCTCCTTCCGTTCATCTGACATATTGCGCGCTCGTTCCATATTGATATCCTCTAAATGGATCTTTCTTTCGTAAGGAAGCAATTGGGACCCAGAACCTCTAAAGATTCGAATATGGGTAAAACCGATGGGCGGAACTAACGCTAACAATATCAACAACAATGCCTAGATGATACAACAATTGGATCTGTGTACAATGAAGTACAGTGGTAGTT
>PIVJ01000976.1 GCA_003353955.1 Bacteroidota bacterium
GTAATGCAGATAATTGTTTTTTGAGTGACCGGCATTATCAAATTAATGATGGAAAGAATGGCAATATTAATGGCAATAAGATGGCAATGGATTTATTGTCGGCGTTTCATGAGAAAACAAGGGATAATGTCCATTTTTATGTGCGTTGAGAGAAAAGGAAAAAGAAAAAAGAAAATATCGAGAAGAGAAAAAAGGAGTACATAAATTATTACCAATCACACAAAGAATATTGAGGCAATATCGGTGGGTGAATGAAAACGATAAATAGATAATGTACGGCGTCTAATTTATTGTGATGATAGCTTAAGGAAAGTATATATTTAAAGTAGATTTGGATGCCAATCCCAATCATAACATTTCTGTTTTTTGTATAGGATAGTATAGGATAGTATAGGATAGTATAGGATAGTATAGGATAAGTATAGGATAGTATAGGATAGTATAGGATAGTATAGGATAGTATAGGATAGTATAGGATAGTATAGGATAGTATAGGATAGTATAGGATAGTATAGGATAGTATAGGATAGTATAGGA
>PIVJ01000977.1 GCA_003353955.1 Bacteroidota bacterium
ATTTATTATTCTTCTTTCGTAAAAACATGTACAAATATACAACGGGACACCCTATTTGTAATAACAACCCCTATAAATAAAAGGATACAGAACTTTACTTAAGGACTTGACGAAAACAAAAAAAAACGAGGCCGAAGCCTCACTTTTTTTATTCCCTGTAATGGTAAAAATAGGGGTTATGCAGCTTACTCATAAAATATATTAAATCCAAGCATTTATTACAAACCTAATTTTTCCATAACTGCCGACATTTGTTCTTTTAATGTATTTATCTCCTCTTGTTGCTCAATAACTGCTTGAAGAACGACTGCCGATAATTGTGAATAATTTACAGATAAATATCCATCGCTGCCTTCAATAACCAATTCAGGAAAAACTGCTTGTAATTCCTGAGCAATAACTCCTACCTGGGGACCTGAAGCATATTTGTCTTGATCGATAAACACAAAGCTTACTCCGCGTAATTGGTTAATTTTTGCCAATACAGATGTTAGCGTTGCTACATTTTCTTTTAAACGTGCATCAGAAGCGGGG
>PIVJ01000255.1 GCA_003353955.1 Bacteroidota bacterium
TACAGCATATGCGATTTATAAAGAGTTGGAAAGAATTCTTTATAAAGAGAAATCATCCTTATCGCTCAAAAGAGCAGCGGAACTGACACACAATATGTATCAAATTACATATACATTACCGGAATCGAAACAAACAAAAACCAAACTTTTGAAAATGGATAACCAGCAGGCCGAATTATTTCAAATTGTTTTGAAAAATTCTTAGGGTGTCCCATTGACGAAAACAGGAGCTCCTCTGGAGGATCCAGCAAACAAATAGTTCTTTCTTCCAAGGGCTATTTGACGTATCGCATTCTCGGTCAGATTGTTGTCTGTTTCAAGCGAGCCATCACTCAGGTAGTTAATTAGATTGTCCCAACGAGGAACACAATGCGATGTTGCTTTGCCTATAGCTGATTTTGGTAGCGCTATTTTGTAAGTTTCTACAATCCATTTTCCAAGTTCATTGAGTACTGACAATGATTCATTAAGCCGTAATGTATGTCTTTGTTCAGGGCTTAGGTGTTATAAAAAATAAATCATTAATTGATTTATTCCGATGAAGTTTATACATTTACAGGCAATTTCTTAAGATAAATTTACAATGAAAAAAAAATTGACGTTTGTATCCATAATTATTCTTAGCAGTTTTTTAGTTAATTCTAATGTAGCCGCACAAGAATTTAATTTTAACACTGCAAATAAAAATGTGAGGATAAAAAATAATCAAATTAAAAAACTACTTGATAAGAAAGTAATGCGTTCCTTAAATAGGGCTGCAGATGATCTATTGCTAGACATTGTAAAAACAGCGAGTGAGGTTTATTATCAGGAAAAAGGAGAAGCAGTGATTACCAGTAATTATGAAAGTTTAAATGAGGAGCAAATAACCGTCCTGAATTTTTATATTTTGGCGCGTGTAGAGAGTGAGTTGGAACGTAAAAATCAACTAGCTGAAGAAGATTCTTTCCGATTAGAATTATACATGGATCGAAGAACTAAGTTACTGCAAACATTAAGCAATATAATGGATAAACTGTCAGCGATTTCAGATGCTACAGTGAGAGATATTCGATAATCTACATTCTCATTCAATTCATTATTAGGACTATCTCATAAAGTGTATAAACAGAAAATATCAGGGGTTAAGCCCTGATATTTATTTGTTTAACCTTAATGTTTATACTATGTATTGAGCAGGCTAGCCGTTTTAACAAAGAAAAAATAGAAAGAAAGAAAGAAAGCCGATCCCATCAAGCGAACGGAACAGAAAAGCAAGTCTGCTGCACACCGATAAAATAAATCCATCCGTGCATCACTTGCCCTGGCCTTGCTTTTTTATCAGGGTTGGATGTGTGGGGAGTGCGCTTATTCTTTATTATCAATAAAATCAACTTCATAAAAAACAAAGAAAAAACAATGTGCTGCATGATCGGGATTGATCAGGCAAAACAACGAAGCGATGGCGTGGGGAACAAAACAAAACAAAAGACCGTGCAAGTCCCGATTTTTTATCGGGACGGGGATTTTGTTTTGTGTGGATTTAATCTTTCTTTGGAAGCTTGTAGCCGATCTGTTTTCTTGATTCCGGTTCTTCTTGCTTTTCAAGCAGTTCATCAAGGTAGGTAAACACAAGCTCGATGTTTTTGTCCTGATTCTTGAGTTTCTTTTTTATCTCTTCTATTTCCAGTTTTACGCTTAAATTATTGGTTAATGCTTCTCGTATCTTAGTGAAGATTCTTACGATTTGGATGTTTATCTCTATTGCTCTTTCACTATTTAGTACACAGGACAACATGGTTACTCCTTGTTCGGTAAAACAAAACGGAGCATAGCGTAAACCTTGTTTGTCTGCATTGGAGGTCGCAAATTGCGTCCTCCAATTTAAGAACTCATCTTTGGTCATTTCAAACATGAAATCTTCAGGGAAACGAGTAATATTCCTCCTAACAGCTTCTTTTAATCGTTTTGTTTCAACTCCATAAAGTTCAGCTAAATCACGATCTATCATTACTTTTTGTCCTCTAACGATAAAGATCTTTGTCATTACCACTTCATCTGGTAACATGATGGCCTTGTTTTTTTCTGCTGTCATTTTATTTCTGTTTATGGTTCGTAAAATTAATGATTTCATGCTTAGGTATCACAGATTGTGATCCCATATTTATTGTAATGGATGATACTTTTCCAACTTGCTCTGCAGGTTTTCTAAGTTGTTCAT
>PIVJ01000256.1 GCA_003353955.1 Bacteroidota bacterium
TTTTTGTTTGATATTTTTTTTGTAAAATTTGTAAAAAGTAATAAAATGCCACAGCAAGCAATAATACAACAGAAGTTTATACTAAAACAATTGAAATAAATAATAAAAAAATTGCAAGTCCGCTTGATAGTTTAATAAGAAATATTAACTTGTAGCTATATACGATATAACTTCAATGTGGTTATACAATTGTTAGGCATAATATACCAAGATGTTTTAGCATTCCCACAGTACTATTTTAAAAATCATTCTAATTTTAAATAAAATGAGGAAAATTTGCTTTTTTCAAAATAAATGTCGTATATTTGTATAGTATATAATATATACACTATATAAAATTGTCATTATGGAAAATAAAATTAAAAATAGATTTAAACTCAGTGTGGTATTTCCTGCAATAATTATTTACACTGCATTTATTCTATCTACACTTCTGTGGGGATTTGATATGGGCGCTTTTGTATTAGGTGCTACTACAATAACACTCTCAATATTTGTATTTTATGCATATTTTAGGACAAAGCATTTAGGTAGTTTTATTTCAGCAGTGTACTTAGTTGTATTTGGGTCGTTTTGTATTTCAATACATACTTATATTGAAGTCGGTAATCGAATTCACATGAACCAAACATCAGCTATTTTATTTGTCTTAACCCTTTTGTTATTGTTTTGGTTAGTGTACCTGAATTTTACCAGAAAATTGAAATGGAAAGGGCGTGAACTTTTAGAATTAGCAGCACAAAATGTGAATATCACATCGAACAGTCATACAGAGAGACCACTGCCAACGGGGAATGTTGATTACTCTAGAGATGAGCTCAATAACTTTTCGAAATTTTTCGAAAAGAACTTATTGGGTTTGGCATATAAAGAAGATAATAGAATTGTATTTATGCCATTGAAATATAAAAATGAATATTTTGCATTATACAATCCTAAATACAATTATAAAGAAAAAACCTGGGTTGCAATTAGTAACAATGGGAATGTGTCTGTAAATATTTCTAAACAAGATTACCTTGATTATAAGGAAGATTTAGCTTTCGAACAATTATGTAATTCTTTAAGCGATACTATTGTTGAATTTATAGAATTGTATATAGCGGGTAGAGAAGTTAGGATAATTGATAAAATGGATAGTTTAAAAATAAATATTTTATCGTAATGTATATGGACTTTAAAAAAGCTAAAATATTAAGCAATTATCTATCGAGAGATTATGCAGAAGCAATTTTTAGGTTTTTGGTAAATTATAAAGATGTTTCAGCATCAGAAATTGCTTCCAGACTAAATATGCATATTCGTCCGATCCAGGAATTTTTAGAAACAATGTCACTATATGGTATTGCTGAAAAAGAGGAGGTTTACGAAAAAAAGAGACCTTATTTCAGGTATTCCTTAAAAAAGAAAAAAATTGAGATGATTATCGATCTTAAAGAGCTATTCAATAATGAAAAGGAACAAAAAATGGATCTTAGGATAAGGGAATTAAAAAAATCTAATGGGAAATTTACAATTGCCCGAAATGGCGAATATTTTAGCACAATTACTATTTGGAAGGGTAAAACTAGAAGCAGCAAAGAACATAAGATAAATCTAACCATATCACAAGGTAAATTTTTATACTATTTGCCGTTTCCCGAAGCAGAACCATTATCTATTGACGACTTAATGAGGAAAGCAAACATTGATAAATCGAATAAGCAAGAAATCTTAGATATTATTGATGTTCTATTTATAAATCAAATTATTGAGAAGGTTAATTAAAATTAGAGATTATGAAATACAAAGTGCATCGTTTTGAAATAAACATGGAAAATGACAGAAGTAAATTAGAAGATTTTTTAAATGGTTTAAAAGGTGAAGTTGTTTCAATTACACCAAATATTAAGAAAACCAGCCTTTTTCAAATTTATGGAATTACACGGAAGATAGATTTTCTTTTTATTATTGAAAAAATATCGTGATAAGCTCAAGCGATTTGCGGGAAATACTTTGCCTAACAATGCATCATAAAGCATAAGGGTTTCAGACGTTTTAAGTAAGTCTATTGCAAGAAATAAGCTCCGCCAAATCTACGATTTGACTAATTGACCAGTTTGAAAAATATGGTTATGAAGGATTGCGCGAACAATCTAAAGCACCTAGAAAACACCCTAATGCAACAAGGGATGATATAGTTAAATCAATCCTAGAG
>PIVJ01000978.1 GCA_003353955.1 Bacteroidota bacterium
GCGCTTTTGTCGCGCTTTGGGACAGACGAGGTGCAACTGGCGAAGCTAGTTCTAGCGAAGAAGACACCGAAGGCGCGAGATTCAAGTCTTCCCTCCTTCGGGGTGGACTCTTTCAATTTTTTGTGTTTCTGTTTGCTATCGTTCTCTGGCCTTGCATCCGAAAAGTACGTCTGGAGCTCATGGCAACGGCGGTCTCAGAACGCCCACTAATGTCGCTCATGTTGTTTTCATGCACAAGGCGTGCTGGTACTAACGTCGTTCATGTTGTTTTCATGCACAAGGCGTGTGCGTGCTGGATCGGAGAAGCGACGTGAATCGCACGCGGAAGCGAATGCGAAGTAAGTAAAAGGAGGAGCCGCCCACCGAGTCGCCCACCGGCAGGATTTCTTCGTTGCGCGAAAACCATGATGGCATGCGCTTTTGTCGCGCTTTGGGACAGACGAGGTGCAACTGGCGAAGCTAGTTCTAGCGAAGAAGACACCGAAGGCGCGAGATTCAAGTCTTCCCTCCTTCGGGGTGGACTCTTTCAATTT
>PIVJ01000979.1 GCA_003353955.1 Bacteroidota bacterium
TATTGTAGTTATTTTGCAATTATCTAATTTTTAAAGTATTGATAATATCCCTGGTCAACATTTCAGATATGTAGACCAACTCCATCAATTGGTCAACATATCTGTACGCACAAACATCTCTGGGGAGTCTTTCGGTTGTACCTGATTCTCGGTCCCGTTGACTGCCTCAGTGAGTTCCTATGAATCCCTACATTGGCCGACATTTGAAATGACCAATAAAAATGTAAGTATTAAACTTACACTTAATACTGAAGATTATAAAATCGAGCCAATTTTGCACAATGTTTTTGCATTATTGTAGTTATTTTGCAATTATCTAATTTTTAAAGTATTGATAATATCCCTGGTCAACATTTCAGATATGTAGACCAACTCCATCAATTGGTCAACATATCTGTATGCACAAACATCTCTGGGGAGTCTTTCGGTTGTACCTGATTCTCGGTCCCGTTGACTGCCTCAGTGAGTTCCTATGAATCCCTACATTGGTCAACATATCTGTACGCACAAACATCTCTGGGGAGTCTTTCGGT
>PIVJ01000980.1 GCA_003353955.1 Bacteroidota bacterium
CTTTTCACCTTTCCCTCACGGTACTGGTACGCTATCGGTTGTCAAGTTGTATTTAGCCTTATGTGATGGTCCACACAAATTCCCACAGAATTTCTCGTGTTCCGCAGTACTTGGGAATACAATAAGAGAGATTAATTATTTTCGCTTACAGGACTGTCACCGTCTATGGTTAAGCTTTCCAGCTTATTCAGCTAACAATTAATTTTTTTACTCTCCACCAGATCCAAAACTCTGATAAATTATATCCCACGACCCCGTGCATGCAACGCTTTTGGGCTTGACACATACACGGTTTGGGCTGTTTCCCGTTCGCTCGCCGCTACTAGGGAAATCGTTATTACTTTCTATTCCTGGGGGTACTAAGATGTTTCAGTTCTCCCCGTTGGCTTCCTTACACTATGTATTCATGCAAGGATGACACGGTATTAACCATGCCGGGTTGCCCCATTCAGAAATCTCCGGATCAAAGGATGTTTAGCTCCTCCCCGAAGCTTATCGCAGCTTTCCACGTCTTTCATCTGCACTTGACACCA
>PIVJ01000085.1 GCA_003353955.1 Bacteroidota bacterium
TCGATTTGGAAATAATCTGAACCGATATACTTCCTGACCTATTTTTATTTTTTCGTATAAACATGCAACAAAAATAGGCTTGCAGCACCCAAAATCAAAATCCAGACCAGTAAAATCAAGGGTTACAGAGCCTGTTTTTCAAAAGTGCGGAAAACAGCAAATGCATAAACAAAGGAAAATTAAAATAAAAAGCTATAACAGAACTAACCGCTTCAAGTCCTGTCTTGAAACGGTTAGTTAAATAGTGTTATTTTTGTCCAATAAATCTGTATCGCTTATTTAGGACTAGTCAATCTAAACAATAGACTATTTGTTAAGAAGTTGATTAAGTTTCTCAAGTCTTTGTTGTTGTTGTTCTTTAGTAAATACCATAGCCTTTTTTAGCGCTTCAACAGTATGAATATTAGAAGGCCAGTTATTACCATCAGTTCTTGTTATTCTAGCTTTACCTTGGTAGTCATAACCAGCATCCATCATCACTGGATCAGTCCATTTGATATCCAAAGAAGCTCCATCTACATTTGAGATTTCCCAAGCTTCACCATAGTATCCTTCAGCTTCAACTAATCCACTTAAGAAATCATGAGTTAATGTACCTGTTCCAGATCCTAGGAATGAAAAATCATCAACACTGTAAGTTCCAGGAGGTTGAATAAGTGTACATGACATAGAACCAATATCTCCAGGAGCAAGATCATACCAATCAGATATATCAGTACCTACTTCAAGAATTACATAATTAAATGTACCATTCCATATAGGTGGTGCATAATCTTGATATAATACAGTTACACCCCAGCTATTTGCTGGATGAGGAGCTAATGCTCTTGAATCATAAGTTGTTCCATCTTTATGATGAATTACCCAGAAAAATTCATAAACATCTCCATCTAATAAATGTACAGTTGTACGATCTTGAGAAAAATCAGTTCTGAATAATTCATATAGATCTTCAGCTTCTATAGTTACCGTTTCAAAAACTCCACTTTCAGGGATAGAACTAATTGTTGCAAATAGTTTCCCATTTTTGTCGAATGGAGCTGAAGAATTGTAACCATCTTTTTCAGAGGCTACTACATAAATATCAATCTTAGTAAAATTCTCAATTACTTCATTTGTATTAAGTGTGATATTTAACTTTAGTTCATCATTCACCCAATATTGATCATGTAATAATAAATCTGTTTCCCAGATAAATTTTTCAAAACCTGGAACAGCCATTACTTTTAAATTTGTGGTTGCTTGCCATCCTAATTCACTTGCGTCTGGAGCTGGATCGAATTCATCATTTTCGCTACAGGCACCTAATGAAATGATAAACATCACAGCCAGTATATATATTATAAATTTATGTTTTTTCATAATTTTTAAATATTTAAGTATTAATAAATTTGATCTTATAAATCAAGATTAGGATTGAAATTCACAACATTTCTTGGAATAGGAACATTATACTTATCACTTCCAGGAGCTAAAGTGTGAACCTGACCCTGAATAGTTCTGGTATATGTAGGCACAGTTTCACCATAAGAGTGATAACGCTTAAGATCCATAAAATTAATTATGCTATAGCATAATTCTTTACGTCTTTCTTCTAGAACTAATCTTAAAGTAGAAGCATTATCAACATGAGATATTGGAGTATATCCTACAATTCTTTTAGGACCTAATACATTAAGCATTGCAATAGCTCCGGCTCCATTGCCAGATCTTGCTTTTGCTTCAGCACTACAAAGGATCAACATAGGTACACTAACACCACCATTTTTATATTCTTTAAAACCTGCATAAGAAGTATAAGGACTAATGTCTTGACCAAAAGAATTATTCTTGCTACTATATAAAGCATATCTCATATCATTTGCTTGATCAAACAGCATTTCTAGTTCTTGATTCCAATAGATACCCGGATCACTTTCTGTTATTGCACTCAACTTACCCCAAAGAGCTTCTTTATTCGAAGTAACACCTAGTTGTTCGATACCTTCTTGACCTGCTATACCACCCCAAGGGTCTCCAGCATATTTATGTTCCCAGGTAGTTTTGTCATATAAAAAGTCATATTTAGCTAATGCTTGGTCAGCATAAGTTGCTGCATTGGCAAAATCAGCTTTACGTAAAGCAATTAATGCTTTAAGACCTAAAATACTTGCATAACCTGGTCTGAATTTAGCTTTCATATTTATTCCAGGTCTTGTATCTTTAATTAGTGGAATAGCCGCCTCTAAATCAGCTTCTATTTGAGTATACACTTCACCTACAGTTGAACGAGGTAATTGTGCTTGAAGATCGATCACTAATGGCATAGGAACACCAGGAGCTTCTAAATTACTTGCATTATAATGCGTAGCATACTCATTAACTAATAAATAAAGGCTTATGGCTCTCATCGCTAAGGCTTCACCTTTAACACGACTTCTATCTGCTTCAGAAGCAGTTCCTAAAGGAGCATCATCTATCTCATCTAAGATCATATTTTGAATATACATATATTGATATGCAGAATTCCAACTAGGATCGTTGTCTTCTTCATTATAATGGTGCTCTGCCCATTCGTATTGACGCTTCCATTTAATTTGCCATAATCTATCATCACCTTGAGGTCCTAATTCTACTTCAGGATCCATATAATAGCAATTATAGAATGCATAGTATTGATTACTCGGATCTTCTAATAATTTATCAAAGTCTGCAACCGTTTCAGGAATTAAGCTTCCTGTTGGTTTAACATCAAGGAAACTATCTGTATCACATGATGCTAGTATGACTGAAATTAATAATATAAATATTGTTTTTTTCATGATTTCCTCCTTTTAAAATGTTGCTTTAACACCAAATGTAATTGTCTTCATGTTCACCCATGGTCTTGGATCACCACCGTAGTGAGAAGTTACATCCATACCTTTTTCGTTCGCAACCCATAAGAATGGATTTTGAATTTGGCAGCTTACTCTTAAACCTTGAAGATATAATTTTTGTGCCAAATCTTTAGGTACATTATAAGTAAAAATAATATCTCTAACTTTAAAGAATGATTTGCTATAAATATTGTCTTGACTAAAAGTATAATAATCATTAGCATCATAAAAATCCCAATAATTCTCAGGTTGTCCATTAAATGGGTTAGTACCTACGTAAGGAATCTTTGGAATTCTGGTTGTTAGCTCATCACCTGGTTTTTGCCATCTATCAACGAATTCACTATCACTACGCCTCTGGCCAAAATCACTAAGATCAGAACTATAATGGAAGTATCCACCAATTTTATAAAGGAAATTAACAGTTAAATCAAAGTTTTTATAAGTAATCTTAGTACTACCACCACCAGTTATTGGAGAAATACCAGGTCCATGATATATTAATTCTTCTTCTTCACTTACTCCTTCATACCAAGGTTTCTTTTGCATTACTCCATTTTCATCTTCATAATTTAACTGAATAACACCAGCTTCATCAAGTCCACCGTAGTTAAAACTCCATATGTTTTTAAGTGGTAACCCTGCAGCAATATGATAATCACCCCATGCATACCATTGAGGGCCAAGCGTATTAACATCAACACTTGTTACATTGTTTTTATTGTAACTAAAGTTAATAGCTGCATCCCATTTCCAGTCTGCATTTCTAAATATAGTAGTATTTAAAGCAATCTCTATCCCTTTGTTTTCCATACTTGCATAATTTACATCTGCAGTAGCAAAACCATTGGTTGGATCTAATGATCTTAGACCAATAAGGTCAGTACTTTGTCTGTCATAATATTCGATAGTACCATTAATTTTATTATTAAATAAAGCAAAATCTACAGTAACATTAAATGTTTTTGTTTCTTCCCATCTTAACTGTGGGTTAGCAGCTGAATATAATAATAAATGGTTAAATAAGTAACCACCAGCAGCAGACTGAACGTTTATTGCTTGTGCATATGGAGAATATAAATTACTCGCATTACCACTTAAACCATAAGTTACTCTTAGTTTTAAACGGTTTACCCATTCTACATTTTGCATGAAGTCTTCTTTATGAGCATTCCATCCTAAACCAACAGACCATAAAGGTTTGTAACGGTAATCAGGGTCACTACCAAATAAGTTCTTTTGGTCAACACGATAACTTGCATTTAATACATATTTATCTTTAAAAGTATAACCAAAGTTTGAGAAAAAAGAAAATTCACGGTTGTCAGTATTACTGGTATTCCAGTAGCCAGCCGATTCTCTATATGCATCACCTTTCCAGTTATAAATTGCTCCACCTAAGAAGTCATTGCTGTTAATAGGAGTAGCCGTGGTTAATTGTTGATCATAACCTAATTTTAAATTATAAAGATAATCAGCTGAGAATTTTCTTATTTCAGAACCTACGAATACTGTAAATTTATGATCACCAATTGTTTTGTCATAATTAGCTGTATTTCTAAAATTCCATGCATTTTTTTCATTCTTAGTAGAATAATATCTGTCACCAACAGGTACTTGGAATTCTCCATCAACATAATAATTTGCAACTTTTGTTCTCCAAGAACCATCATCCATGGTTGTGAAATCATCATTGCGAGAATTTCCCAATTCAAATTGGAATTTAGAACTAATGGTTAATCCTTTTATTGGACGAAGATTTAAACCAAAAGTAGCACGATAGTCCAATTCTTTCGTAGTATTGTCAGATGCTCTGACATCTTCTAATTCACTACCACTATGTCTTATACCTGTGATAGCTTCTCTTTCTTGAACAACATATCTGCCTCCACCGCCGTAGCTATAATTATAGTATTGAATAGCTTGTCCATATTCATCTACTAAAAGATCCCATTCAGGTTGATAAATTCCCCTTGGATCAAGTCCATTCGACTGACTTCTTCTGTAAGTTAAATTTAAACCGGCAGTAAAATCAACTTTATCGTTGAATTTATAAGTATCCTGAATATTGAAATTAATTTTATTATCAGCATTTCCAATAGATACACCTAAATTGTCATTATAAGATACAGATCCGAAGAATCCATTTTTTTCAGAACCACCAGAAATACTTAAGTTATAAGTAGAACGAATAGAACGTCTAAACATTAAATCGTTATATTGATCAATGTTATTTGTATTACGAGCAGTTTCTACCCAGTCTTGGAATTGAGCTTCTGTCCAGGTGTTTCCATTAGGAAAATAACCTCTTCTATGAGCTAAAGCTTCTTCCCAAGTACTCAATTCAGCCCCTCTCATCACATCATTAAGAAGATTTTTATTATAACCATGATCATCAAATTCCATTAATACATCGATATGCTCACTAGGTGTCATCCAATTCATTTTATCCCACGGGATATTTTCTGAAATAGTAACTCGTGAATTGTATTCAACATTTAATCGTTGATTTAGCTTTCCTCTTTTAGTGGTAATAACAATAACTCCATTCGCTGCTTTTACACCCCAAATAGAAGCTGCAGAAGCATCTTTAAGAATCGTTACAGATTCAACATCATCAGGGTTAATTGTTGAGATATCACCTTCAATAGCGAAACCATCTACAACATATAATGGAGTACTGTTTGCCTTCATAGTACTTATACCACGAATTTGAACAATATGATTTCCATCTTTATCTTTTTCAATATTCACACCTGTTGATGTAGCTTCAATTCTATCTAATATGTTATCACCAGCCATTCTTTCTTCAAGCTGTTCTTTATTAACTTTTACGAAAGAACCAGTTGTTCTTTCTTTGGATAAGGTTTGATAACCTGTTACTACTACTTCATTAAGAGCCTGAGAATCTTCTTCCAATACAACGTTGATTTCAGTTTTATCTCCAACTTCAATAGTTTGAGTTCTAAAACCAATAAAACTTACTTTTATTACAGATGTACTACCGGCAACTGTTAGCGTATAATTTCCTTCAGCATCCGTTGTAATTCCATTGAATGTTCCATCTTCCATAATGGTTGCACCGGGTAAGGGGGCTCCATCTGAATCGGTGATTTTTCCTTTGATATCAATTGAAATCTCTTCGAAGTGCGCTACCTTTTCAGCCGGATGAATAATGATATAATCATTTTCCATTACATAATTCAACTCACTACCTTCAAAACATTCTGAAAGGATCGTTTGAATATCGGCATCAATAAGATTAAGGTTCACTTTATCCAGATTAGCAACATCATCTATTTGATAGACAAAACGATAATTACTGCTTTTTTCAATTTCTTGAAATACGTTTTCAACTGAAACATCAGATAATTTAAGCGTAAACTTACCACTTTGTGATAATCCAGCTTGGACATTGCCGACAAACAGTACGATCGTTAAAATTAGTGGCAACTTCATAATCATTAATATTTTTTGTTTCTTCCGCAAATTGCGGAAATCAACATGTAAAGTTTTTTTCATAAATTTGTATATTAGTATAATAATATCCGATGCTTATGCAGCGGGTTGATTTAATTAAAAAGGGTTGGTTTCAAGCAATCCCTTTTAATTTATATAGTCTTTTACTCTAATTGTTTTATTCTTATATTCAAATTTTACACGCTGAGTCTTCTCCAGAATGCCAATTATTTGAATCATACCAGCACTTCTATTTACTTTTCCTCTAAATTTCTTATTCCTGATTTCATCATTTTCAAAAACAACATCGAAATCATACCAACGAGATAATTCATGGAAAATATCTTCCAAACTATTCGACTTAAAAATAAATTGCCTTTTTTTCCAGGCTACAACAGATTCAATATCAGCATTAAAAATTCTGATTTTTATATTTACATTGATTAGTCTAGCTTGTTGACCCGGATTTAATTTCACTGTGGAATTCTCATCAAACTTATGTCGTAAGCTAACACTACCTTCAATCAGGGTAGTAATATTTGCAACTTCATCATCATAGGCACGTACATTAAAAGATGTACCTAAAACTTCTATCACTCCTTTTTGAGTGGCAACTATAAATGGATGACTAGCATCATAGGTAACTTCAAAATAAGCTTCCCCTTTTACAATCTCTACTTTTCTTGTATTACCAATAAAGTGTACCGGATACTTTATTTCAGATTCTGAATTAACCCAGATCTTCGTTCCATCAGAAAGTGTTAAAAAGTGCTCCCCTCCTTTAGCAGTTATCAATGTATGAATCTCTTCTTTTGCTGGAGTAACAGGAACCATTGTTAGTTCTTTATAAACTAATTGGTTTCCTTCATTCCTTACTTTTACAGATTTAAGCTGAATCTGAAAATCACTGGTTTCCATCAATTCAAGCACTTCTCCACTTTCACTTATTAATTGAGTTTCTGTACTGACAGGAATTATATTTGCAGCAAATTCAAATTTAGTATCATCAAAAGAAGGTTGTAAATTAAATACCAAATAAGCTGCAATTAATGTAGGAATAAGAATAGTTGCTGCAATACGAGACATATACATTAATCGTTTTCTAAATGCATATTGTTTTATCTTTTGGCTTTGATCATTCCACTTTGGATCTATATCAATATTGCGACGTAAGGAGATTTGATTTTTAAGGTACTCCTTATTACGGATGTTGTCATACATTATTTTAAGTTCTGAGTCCTCTTGTAAGAGCTTGTCAACTTTTTCTTTTTCAACACCTTTAAGTTCATCTTTAAGATATTTTAAGAGTAGTTGACTTAGTTCGAGATTTTCTTCTATATTTCTCATTAAGTACAAATACTTCTAAATATTCAGTGTGTTTTTATAGCAATTGCTATATATAGAAGTGTTGAAACAGGATTTGGGGTGAAGAGGAATATGCCTTTTTTTCAAAAATCTATAAAAAGGAATCGAACTTTATTAAACAAAGTATATACAAACTATTCTTGAGATGTTCGCGGAGGAATTGTCGGGCTTTGAGTTTGTGGGTTTTTACGGTATTAACACTTATATTTAGTTCAGTGGCGATTTCATCTTGTGAGAAGCCATCAACATGAAGTTTGAATACCTTCTTGCGTTGATCAGGCATAGAATCAATTAGTTTATTGATTTCCCGAATCATTTCTTCTTCTATCATTGTGATGGAATCATCGAATTGAGAATCTTCTTCGCTTATTTTTTTATCCGCATAATCACGCTTTACTTTTTCGTGTCGAATGTGATTCATACACTTAAAACGAATAGATGTATAAAGATAATTAGCAATCTTATTTATATACACCTCTTCCCTTTTTTTCCACAGATCCAAGAAGGTTTCCTGAACAGAATCTTCAGCAATCAGTTCATCATGGATGATCTTCAATGCATAATAATAAAGGGAAGAATAGTATTCCTCAAAAATACTACTAAAGTGAGCTTCTTCTTTAATCTTAAAGAAATTATTTTTGAAAATCGAATTCTCCATGATTAGAGAACAAATATATTAAAATATATTCTCATAGGAATTACAAAAATAAGAACCTGGATATTTCTTCTTCTGTTTTGAATTTCTTTAAGAAGTCACTGTTTAATAAATCTTCTTTCTTTTGGCTTTCAGAGGCTTCTGCATAGGTGTATTGGCTCGCTCCAAGTATTGCTACATAGAACTGAACTTCTGTTACTTCTCCAGTTTCTTTATCAACTACTTTGGATATGCAACAAAAATCTGGACTATGAGTTAAGCTATGCTGCGATTTTTTGATTATTGTTTAAAATTTCAAATTCTTCCATAGTTTTATACCCTAAAGCTGAATGTCTCCTTTTCCGGTTATACCAGGTTTCTATCCACTCAAATAGTGATATTTTTGCTAATATTTGTTCTAAGATTGAAAACAAGTATTAAAAAATTCTAAAAGGGTATCTTAAAAAGTTAGGAAAATAAATTAGTATGAATTGAGCCTATTGCTAAACGAAAAGGTGTCCCGGTAGCGATGATCAGTGAAGGCATGGGGCATTCTCCTGTTTTCAGCGTTGCAGCACCCTAGAAATTTTTCACAATTATTTGGTAAAGCTCAGCTTGCAAGTCATCCATCTTGAGTAGTCTTGTTTTCGTATGCTTCGATTCAGGTAGCATA
>PIVJ01000981.1 GCA_003353955.1 Bacteroidota bacterium
TGGACGACATAGTCGTGTTCGGATCCACATTTGCAGAGACGATAACGAATCTACGGGTCGTGCTGTTGCGCTTACGCGCCGCTGGCCTACGTCTCAAGGCAAAGAAGTGCGTCCTGTTCCAGACGACGATCGAGTTCCTGGGACATGAAGTCAGCAAGGATTGTATCAAGACGAGTCCGCGACTGACAGACGCTATCATCAACTTCCCTCACCCTACAAACGTGAAGGAAGTGGAGAGGTGGATCGGCATGTGTGGGTTCTACACGAAGTTCATACCGAACCTTTCTACCCACATCGCCCC
Source organism: Bacteroidota bacterium (assembly GCA_003353955.1). Taxonomy (GTDB): domain Bacteria; phylum Bacteroidota; class Bacteroidia; order Bacteroidales. The sequence goes on from PIVJ01000981.1 coordinate 302, forward strand.
TCTGACAGCCCTGAAGAGGAAGGGCGTGAAGTTTGAATGGACGGAAGCATGCCACAAGGGGTTTGAACAAGTCAAGAAGATATTGACAACCCCTCCTGTGCTCACCATGCCTCGACCAGTAGTGGACCGTGAGAAGGACTTCTTTGTTCTGCACACAGATGCCAGTAATATCGGCATTTCAGGGATCCTCTACCAGTGGCAAGATGGTGAGAAGAGAGTTCTGCGGTACGG
>PIVJ01000982.1 GCA_003353955.1 Bacteroidota bacterium
AGGTCAAAACGCGTTTTTTTTAAATGACCCCTCATTTGACCATTAATGGTAAAATATCAAATGTATTTGACATTTTGGACACCTCTAGGTCACATTGACCTAAATTTGAAGAATTAGGTCACTGTGACCTACTTTCATAGAGATATAGGTCAAACTCCATTTTCAATGCATTGGCCAGTAAATGGTGGCACGTTTTTTCGTTAATTGGGGGATTTGAAGTTTGTATGACCAATATGACCCTTCTAGGTGACCTTTACCTGCATGCCCAAAATTAGGTCGCTGTGACCTACTTTCTCTGAGATATAGGTCAAAACGCGTTTTTTTGAAACGGACCCTCATTTGACCAGAAATGGCAAAATATGAAATGTATTTGATATTTTGGACACCTCTAGGTCTCATTGACTTACATTTCAAGAATTAGGTCACTGTGACCTACTTTCATGAAGATATAGGTCAAACTCCATTTTCAATGCATTAGCAAGTAAATGGTGGCACGTTTTTTCGTTTATAGAGGTATTTCAACTTTGTAGG
>PIVJ01000983.1 GCA_003353955.1 Bacteroidota bacterium
CGGTGTAGTGGTCGGCGGTTGGAAGAGTCACATGTTACGATCCAACACGACAAAACCGCGATACAGTGTGATAAGGGTTGGGAATTCGTGTAGAGGCCTGTGAGCGAGAAAAGCAACACAGAGAATTCCAACAGCGAGACCCTTGAAGCGTGGCCGCTATACTCAAGATACCAATGGCTGCAAACGTCTACGTTATTTCTCTTGTATTTTTCCTGGTGCTAATGATGAGTACCCCGGCCATGGGCTGCACAAAGAAAAACCACTTTTGTAATCATAGGAGTTCTTGCTGCAACCCCAAAGCCTGGTGCTTCTACTTTTGCACCGCTTGACCGCTTGACGGAGTTTGCGCGAAATGGTGAAACTGCGTGAAAGCACCCTAATGAATCAACTATCGGTCAGGAGTGTGATACCATGGGAATGGGCTGCGGAGGTGTGTCACAAGGCCCTTACTGGTATCCTGCTGCAGTTATTTTGAATGAATAATCAACTATATTGGATGTTTCATAGAGTGAGTTAAACTTTCAAATCATG
>PIVJ01000984.1 GCA_003353955.1 Bacteroidota bacterium
AGAAACTCAGATGGTGTAAACTTAAACCCTTTACCAAGAATAATTACAGGCATAATGCCTCTGTTTACCACGGAAAAGTGCTAACCAAAGATATACATGTACATCACAAATTCCCCCAAAAGTTTAGAGGTAAATTTGCTAAGTTTGGAATCAATATAGATAACCCACGCTATTTAGATTTTTTGGAAAGAACTAAACATATGAAAACACATGGAAAAGGGGGGTACAATAATATCTGGCATACATTTTTCGAGAATAATAAGAATAAAGTACTCACCAAGGAGATGCTTTTTAAGCAAGCAGAGGTAGCAACAAAGGCAGCAGCAGAGGCAGTAGCAGAGGCAGCAGCAGAGGCAGCAGCAAAGGCAGCAGCAAAGGCAGCAGCAGAGGTAGCAGCAAAGGCAGCAGCAGAGGCAGCAGCAACCAATGCAGAAGTAGTACAAGGGGTAACAAGTAGTGTTGCACTAGATAACCTAGTTAAAAGTGGCAAGAAATAAAAAAATGTATTACATTTACAATATAACAATGTA
>PIVJ01000022.1 GCA_003353955.1 Bacteroidota bacterium
GTTGTGAATTGCTTTCAAATTGTGATTTTACGATCTTTGACACAGTATTGGTGTTGTATAGTGTTGTGTTTCAGTGATATGAATTATAGTCAGGGTCGAAAAAACAAAATCAAAAATCGTCTTTCTTAAAAACGGGACGATTTTTTTTATCCCTAAAACAGTTCTAATTGTTGAGGTGTAGGGGGCAAATCTGCTTCGTTTACCCCATTAAAAAGTTCCATCATCCCAAATTGCTTATCTGTAAGAGTAAACAATATAACCTCTCCTTTGGGAGGCAAAAATCTTTTAACCCTCCTAATATGGACTTTGGCATTTTCCCTGCTACTTGAATGCCTAATGTAAATAGAGAATTGCAACATACTAAAACCATCTTGCTGTAAATTTTTACGAAAACGGGCATGTTGTTTTCTATCTTTTTTAGTTGTCGCTGGTAAATCAAAAAATACAAATATCCACAAAACACGATATTGGTTTAGACGATGATTATTGGTCATTCAATTTATGTAAGTCAGGGTAAAGTATGCTTTTTCGTTCTCCTTTAAAACATTGCATCAAAGAAGCAGTTGTTCGTTGCATACCAACCATCAATGGACTTTTATTTCCGTCAATATTAATATCAATAGTTGGTATGCTTAAAAGTTCAATCTTAAATTGCTTGGTTAATGTATCTAAATCATTGTACTCCCATGCCATTTTCATCACAATTTTGTCTACATATGGTCGATAGGGTTCCATAATATCATCAGCCAAACAATATGGATTGTACTTATTTCGATGATGAATGCCCATTGCATTAAGCATGCCACTAGCTGTAATTGAACGAGCAACTACAGCTCTTAAAATAGCGTAACCATAATTTAATAAATTATTAGGGGCATCTCCAAATCGTTCTCTTTTAAAAGTATCCGTTTCTTCAAATAATAATTTCCAATACTTAGCGGCAGCTCTGGCTTCTGCATTCTCACTATCACCACTTTTAACTTGAGTTGCTAGATAGTCGAGCTGTTTTGCATTACCATTCCTAATTTTAACTAAGGCAGCTTGGTTTCTAATTTTTGCAATTATGGTCTGTTTCCACAATTGCTTTTTTAGTGGTATAGAAGCCTTTAGCTGACTTCGCAGATTTTCAGTAAAGGTGTGGTGTCCCGACATAGGTAACATAAGTGCAGTTGGCAAATGTTTTTGATTGCAGTTAAGGATTGCTACATTACACTCTGATAAAGCAGATAATAATCCTTGTGTGATAGTTATTTGTGAATTATCTAGCACAATCAACCCTATATCTTCAATTGGAATACTTAAGTCAGCTTTTTTTGAAACACTATATTTCAATTGAAGCTGATCAGTTCTTTTATGCAAATAGCATGGATTCCCAAAATACAAAGTTCTTTTAATCATCTTCTATGGTTGGCTTTGTGTTTAATGTTAGTATTCACCAATCTTGACTATTTCACCTAGATGATTTATTCTTACTTTTACTATTTGTTTTAGATTCACCGGAGTGTGAATAAAATGATATGTTGTGCCTGAAAGTTTTTTCATGTTTTTTAGCATCATGTTATCAACTGATTTTGTTTGCGAATGATGACTAAACACATAGTTTTTTGATGAGATTTTTTGCACCCTAAATAAATTGGGGCTTATTAAGTCTGTAATATTGCAGTTTAACAGATCAACCTCGTTTGGATCAAAATTCTCACCAGGAAAAACGAAGTATTCATTTTGTTTAAGTGTAAATAAAAACTCCCAGCCCAATTCTTGATTATAAGATTTGTTGATAATTGGCAAACCTTGTCTCGCTCTTTCTGCTGCCTCAAAAAATGAGATGACATTTTCCTTTAAATTTTCCTTTTCGTCCCGATAGATTGCCACATGATGGTTGTTTCCAGTGCTTACAAAATCAGTATCTTTTTTATTTCCATCAGCATCAGTAATAAATTCACCATTATGGTCTTTCTTGAAATGAAGTGCTTCTGCGTTGCTTACACCAGTTATTGTAACACGCTTTATGCTTATATTCTTTTTTTTATTAAGCCAAATGGGATTTTCTTCAAGATTAGAAAATGCTAACTTTGCATCACCATCAAATTTTTTCAAACGGACATTTAATATTCGTTTAATTCCAATATCGACTACTTTATCAATTTTTAAATCGTGGGTGATATCTTTACGGATTGTATATCTACTATTTTTTAAAACAAGTTTTACCTTTTCAGGAAGTAGTAGTTTGTTTTCTTCATCAATGTAAATAGGATTCTTTGTAAGTTTGTTTTTCCCTCCAAAAGCAATATCTGGATCTCCACCAAACTCATTAAGTCTTTTTAAAAGTGCCTCCCTGTACAATTTTCTTGCAACTTGATTTATCTTGTTTAAATCGAACTTTGGTCCTATCTTTTCAAGTTTGGATTCATAGAATTGAGATTCACCGTATACTGTTTCTTTGTGTAGTTGACCTCGAGGAGTTAGTTCAGTCTTATTCCTAAATTGACCTTTTTCTTTAACTTTTGTTTTGTTTTGGTTTCTTGTTACTACTTTATTTTTTGCCTTAAATGAAACGAGAACCTTATCAAGATGCTCTTTGGCTTCTTTTCTAAATTCATGAATTGGAATAGGTGGTTTAAATAATAGCTTATTATTCTTATCTCGGTATAAATATTTATTTTCTATTCCAGATACTTCATGAAAATTTTTATGTCCTTCATTCCCTCTGGCACTCATGTTATTTAAATATTGCACATGACTGTGTGAAGTGAATGCAACTGCTAATGCATCCATAGCGTGATGACGATGATCATTTCGTTTACTCCAATCTTTAATTTGTTTTTCTTCTTGCCCATTTTTCCCTACAATTGACTCAACTAAATCTAGTTTCTCATATTTTGGTAATGTAATTTCTTTTAAAACATTAACTAATTGCCAATCATTTCTTAGTCGATTAGTTATGCTTCCAGTAGTTGTGTTCACTTTTCTCACTACATCCTCGAGCATTTGTTTTGCTTTCTTAGCAATGTATTGGCTATTTCTTAAATCACGATCAATGAATCCATCAGGAATCTGAGAATTTTTCATTAACAGCTTATTGTATTTAGCCTTGCTAATAGCTTTGCTTTTCAATAATTTCTCAATTCTTTTGAGATACTGTTCAAAATCATTAAGATTCAATCTGTCTGATAAAAAATCATATGCTGTATCATTACTCTTATCTAGATTAACCTGTCTGACTGCTAAAGTTTTATTTGAATAGGAATCGTCAAAAAGCTTAGCTTTTGGAATTATGTGTTCAATATCGAAATTCTTGGAAAATAGCTCTTCTCTTGGAATATATTCTCCCGTGTAGATCGTTTTATATCCATTACTCTTCAATTCTTCATATAGTTTATATCTAATAATATCATTCCTAGTAACTTTCTTAATGCCAAAATCATTTCTTAACAGAGTTCTTATCTTTTCATGCTCTGCTGTTGCTTTATTTATGCCCTGGGTCATTTCAGACCTTTCTTTAGCACTCTTTTTGAGTTCGCGAGCGAGTTCAATTCTTATTTCATCAGGTTTCCCAAGTTCATTGTCATCAATTATGGCGTTAATGACATTTACCATTTGGTTTAATATTTTTTCAACAACTGGGTTTCTAAGACTGTTTTTTGGTAGTAAGTGTAATTTATCTTTCAATTCTCTGTTTGCCCGCTCTTCTTTTGTTAATGAGTTTGAGTGATTATACCCTGCATCATTGCATGCAATATCATATGTGTTTCCTAGTTTTAATGAGGGAAGTATTTTTCTTATTGCTCGACTACTTAGACTCCCGTAATCTGGTTGAAGTTCAATATTTGCAATAAGTTTAGCATGCTCTTTTGCAAAACCATATTTATTTTGAAGTTTATCTATTAGCTTCTCGATCCCTGTATTTGAGTTGTCTCCTTCATAAGAATAAACTAAATGCCACAACTGAAAGAATAGTTGTTTATCCAACTCGTTTTCTTTTTTGGAAGAGTCAAAAAACACCAATTCAGTGTTAATTCCAACGTCTAAAAACTTTGTGCTAACAATTTCATTAATTTCACTTGAATGTAATTTTGAAAAATCATGCTCTTCACCATCAAGCCTTAGAATATTTTGGTATGCTTTATAAAAGGCAGCATTTGTCCTGTTCCCATCAATTTCTTTGTAATTTAATTCATAGGCTGACTTATTTTTACCGAGTAATTTAAGAATTTCACCACTTGATAATTTATCTTTAATATTCAACTCATCAAATAGAAATTGTTTTGCGGTTTCATCTAAAACAAATTTTTCGTGTGTGGATAGGTCTTTGATTTCAATATTGTTAAGTTCTTGCCAAATTTTAAATTCTTGAAATAGGGGTGATGATTTAGGAATGGTCTTGTGGTGTTTTTCAAATTCACAATTACTAATTAAGTGTTTTTGTGACTTTAGTCTTCTTTGATAAAAGATTATTATGTCCCTAATTTCTGATTTTAACTCGTCTGTTAACTCAGGGTAAAACTCACTTTGCTTTGTCCAGATTGTATTAAATTCATCAAGATAATCTTGTCGGTAAAAGACTTGATTTTTAAGTTTTGAGTGCGGATCTGATTCTAGTTGACTATACAGATATTGACCAACTGTTAGTTTTTTAAAATAAAGTTCTTTACTCCTGTCGCTTATAGCACCAAGATAACCACTAGAGCCATTAATATTGTTGTTTATTTCAACAATAACATAAGCGATCTCTTCAATACTTAGTTTTCTGTCAATTGCTTCACTTCTCCATTTATAAGCTCTAAGTTTCACACCATCTCTTTTTCCTTTATTTTCAGCAGTGAAAACATTATACTTACGAAGAAACATTTTGGAGGTTGCCAGCTTACCTTTGTCTTTAATCGCTTCTTTGAATTCATCCGTTAACATATCTGGATAAAATTCTTTTTGCGTTTCCCAAATTTTCGCTAACTCATTTTCCAAATCAGAACGATAGAAATCTGGGATGTGTTTTTTATTGTTTTTTAGAAGTTGGAAAACATACTGTCCTGGGGTTATTTGTTTTTCATAAATAAACTTAGCAACTTCCATCCCATCTATAATAACACCCTCTTCATCACTCTGAACTTTTCGGCTGCTTTTATATCCTCTTTTTTTATTTATCATTAGAAGAACTTTTGCAAAACTTTCTTTACAGATTTCTTCTTCAGCTGCTTTAGCCCTTTCTTGGTATGTTCTGAAAGTTGTGTTTTTCCCTTCTTCACTCAAGATTGTGTCTTTGGTAAGAAACTTATTATTCACAAGCACATCAATCAAGTTATCTCTACGTTGTTGATATCTATCTAGATTTCTTCTAGCACCTCTTTTAAGTGTCCTGTCTGCATTAATTGAGGTAGCTTTTCCTTTTTGAAAATCATTTTCTTCATCGGTAGTTAAAGGAATTACTCTTACTCCAAGCCTTTGGATTGATGATTTTTCAGATTCAGTTTCTGCCTCATTAACAAAAGCCCATCCAATAGAGGTTGTCCCAAGATCTAATCCCAATATTTTTTTCATTGTTCTTGATTTTGTTGAAAATATAATTATCTTTGGTTTACAATTTGAAGCAATTCACAATAAGGATTATTCCGTTGTGAAAACATTTAAAGCGGTCCAATGGGTCGCTTTTTCTATTATTAGTACAATTTTTTAATCTTCATATTGCTCTGCTTAATTTTAGTTCAAAAAATTGATTCATATCAACAATTGTACTTTTTTATGTTCGTTTTTTTAAAACAATCTATAAATATACAAAACATACAAGGTTTCACGTTACTGACGAAAAACAAAATCACTTATGCTCCATATAAGTGGTTCTTATATCAAGATTAGAAATTTTTCTCTCCTGCAAATTAAAATAATTTCACTTTTCTTACATCTTTCTTCTATTTATTGAACTCTTTTTTTAGAAATCCATATTTATATATGATACTGGTATCCAACAAAGGGGTAAGTACCAACCACCCACGAGGGACAAAAGTTAGTTAGTGGGTTAGACATCGGGTAGTAATCTGTGGGATTGAAATAATATCTAAACATAACGGATGAGGTAAGTTTTTAGTTTCTCCCCGGTAGTATCAAAAATGAGCTTAAATAAGACTTTGGAAACAACAGGGAAGAGCAAACCAACAATAATTAAGGTTAAAAGACAACTATTGCTTAGTGAGTGACCTAGTATAATTATATTTCAAAATTATTTTTTGGTTTTCCGATCAATACTATTTTCCAAGTTTCAACTTTGCTTAATTTTGAATTGAGAAATAATGAGCTTTTTCAGGATTAACTACTTAATTTCCCCAATTCTCTCTATCAAGGCTACGGTAATGAATGGCCTCGGCCAGATGGTCGCTTTTTATATCTTCATCTCCCTCAAGATCAGCTATGGTTCGTGATACTTTTATGATGCGGTCGTACGCTCGTGCAGAAAGGTTTAACTTTTCGATGGCAGTTTTTAATAAATCCAGTCCTTTTGGATCAATTCTACAAATTCCTCTTAACTGCTTACTCGTCATTTGTGCATTACAGTGTATGTTTTTACTTTCGCTAAAGCGATTAAACTGGGTGTTTCTGGCTTCAATCACACGTTTTCTTATTTCTTCGCTTTTTTCTGATTGATGATCGTCTGATAATGATTTTATGGGTACGGGAACTACTTCCACGTGGATGTCAATGCGATCCAGCAATGGTCCCGAGATTCGATTTAAGTATTTCTGTACCAGTCCAGGTGCGCATACACAATCCTGATCAGGATGATTGTAATATCCGCATGGGCACGGGTTCATGGCAGCAATAAGCATGAAGTTAGCCGGAAATTCGACGGTAATTTTTGCCCTCGAAATTGTTACCACCCGATCTTCCATAGGTTGCCTCATTACCTCCAACACCGACCTTTTAAATTCCGGAAGTTCATCAAGAAACAGCACTCCGTTTTGGGCTAGGGTAATTTCACCCGGTTGCGGAAAAGTTCCTCCACCGACCAAGCCTGCGTCGCTGATAGTGTGGTGAGGTGCCCGAAAGGGCCGAATGGTAATGAGCCCTTTATTGCTACCCATTTTTCCGGCAACAGAATGAATTTTGGTTGTTTCCAAAGCTTCATTCAAATTTAATGGCGGTAAAATTGAGGGCATTCTTTTTGCCAACATTGTTTTACCGGAACCTGGGGGTCCTATCAGTACCACATTATGGCCACCAGCTGCTGAGATCTCCAACGCTCTTTTAATATTTTCCTGTCCTTTTACATCAGAAAAATCAAACTCATATAAATTTAAGTGAGAATAAAATTCTTTTCGCGTATCAATGGTTGTTGGTAATATCGATTCTTTATCATCGAGATGTTGAATAACTTCCAGTATGTTTTCTGCGCCAAGCACTTCTAAATCACTTACTATGGCAGCTTCCATTACGTTGGCTTTAGGGAGTATGATTCCTTTAAATCCATTTTCCCTGGCTGAGATCGCGATTGGCAAGGCACCTCTTATCGGATTTAAGCCACCATCTAACGAAAGCTCACCCATGATTATGTAATCATTCAAATGCTTATCTTTTATTTGTTCAGAGGCAGCAAGAATTCCAATAGCGATTGGTAAATCATAGGCCGACCCTTCCTTTCGGATGTCTGCAGGAGCCATGTTGATGACTATCTTTTTCCCGGGATATTTATAGCCGACATGAGATAATGCGGCTTCAATACGGTGTTGGCTTTCTTTTACTGCACTATCAGGCAATCCTACCAGGAAGAATTGAATTCCTCGTCCAATATCGACTTCAATGGTTATGGTCAAAGCTTCAATTCCGGTAATGGCACTTCCAAAGGTTTTTACGAGCATCTAGGTTATTTCGAGAATGATGGTGTACTGCTTTATACCATAATTGTCAAAATGTCGCAAACTATTTTCGGATTATTGAGATTATCTGGTAGGTTTGTACTTTGATTTTGATAAAATTTCTTGAGAATCAGTAATATCGAATAATTCAGCCAGGCTAATATCTTTATTGGTATTCATATAAGAACGTACAATTTGCCACCCAATCCATTGACCTATTCTTGCAGGAGAGTCTTTTGAAAAATCCAGGGTAAAGGGTCCGTCGGTAATAAATTTTCGGGTAATTTGATAATCGGCGGTGTATAAGATTTGATTATCAATAATAAAGGCCCAGATATTTCCTTCATTTTTTTCACACCACATAAGTTGTTTCTCAGTATATCCAATTCTTAAATACTCAGTTTTTTCAGGAAGTGTAGCATCCAAAAAATATTGAATCTTTCCTAATTGAATGATCTCATCTAAAAAGGTTCTATTCTTTAACGGCTCCTTACGTACTGAGTACGCGAGTTCGGTCATACAATCTACCGTTAAATTAGATTGAGTCATTCTGGCAATTTTATATTCAGGAATTCCGATTTTTCGATAATCGTCAAATAAGCTGCCCAGGTATAAATCCAGTCCGATGATCATTGTGTGTTCTGCAAGCTGAACCGGATATTCATATTGTAATCCGGAGATATAGGTGTAAACATTTGGAGTGTTTTTATTCGGGAAGTAATATCTGAAATATTGAAAAGCTTGTTTCAATTCAAGCTTAATATCATTGAGGTCAGGGTAAGCAGCTTCAGTAGCTCTGAATAAATTAATTAAATCAGGATCAGAAATGTAATCTTTAAGCTGATTTAAATTCTCAATATTATCCAAATCGTTACCTAAAAAAAACCAATACTTGGATTGTATAGATTTAAGTCCGGCTTCGATATTATCAGGGTTTATGGCAAACAAATCTTGTTCATAGCGAATGATATCAAAATCCCCGATATCAATCGAAGATACATCAATGTTAAGTTTCCGACCATGATCTGAAGAACATGAGCTTATTAAAAATATAAAGACAATTATTTTAAAGAAATGATACTTCATAATATGATATTAAAAAATGCCAAATCAACAGATCTGGCATTTTAAAATGTCTTATAGATCTAAAGGCTTATAGAATTTTCCATCCAAGAGATACATTAAATCCATTTGTTTTTGAATCGTAAGCGATACCATCTACTTCTCCAATAACTTTACTAATCCCAATATTGTATCTTACATCCAATGTAAGCATTAATACGTCGATACCTGCTCCGACCTGAAAACTCCAGATGAGATCTTCAAAATCTGCATCATCAAGTCCACCTTCAAGGTCATCAACTTTATTAATTGTTTTATTGGTTACGATAGAAGCAGTAGGTCCACCATGGATTCTTAAATTGGCTACTTTAAGATCAAATACTTTAACTCCAACCAGTAACGGAAATTGAATGGTTTTCAGCTCGATGTCATCCTCGAATCCAATCCCTTCATCTTTAAAAACAGCACCTTCAGTAGCCCAAATTATTTCGGGCTGCACATATATTTTAGTGCCTAAGCGGAGAAAAGCACCGAATTGAAAACTACTTTTAATATCAGATTTAATGTCGCTTTTATCAACTGATAGTTTTGATGCATAATAACCAACTTTTGGTCCAAATGAAATTTGAGTGAATGCAGTAGTTGTCAGAAAAGTAACAGTCACAAGTAGAATGATTTTTTTCATTGTTGAGGATTTCTTTATGATTGGTAGTAATTAATTTCAATTTTCAATAAACGCATATAATGTTTTAATTAACTGAGTTTATTCTTCGTTAACAAATATAAGAACTTTATATTTTAAAAGATAACTCAAAAATAAGAATCATTTTTATTTACAATTAAACGTTGATATTTATAAATTATTATCAGTCTAGTTTATGTTGAATTCTGTACTTTTGCTACTATAGAATTGAATTATGAAAAAAGATATCTTTTGTCTTATTTTTCTAGCCTTCTTTTTTGGAAATGATATAATCGCTCAGGATAAACCATTTTTATTCGGGATTAAAGTTGCCCCGAATATTGGCTGGATGAATTCTGGCTCGGAAGGCTATGATAATGATGGAGTTAAAACTGGGTTCAGCTGGGGAGTAATCACTCAGTTTCACTTAATGGAAAATTATGACTTTCATTCAGGGATTAATGTTTCGACATTAAGAAGTACGTTAACTTATCCAGATTTAAAAACCATTGAATCCGAGCAAATACCCGGCAACCTCCACAGGGCGTATAATTTAAAATACCTTGGAATCCCATTAGTATTCAGAATGAAAACCAACGAATTTACCAAGAGAAAGTTTTTTGGGCAGATTGGAGCACAGTTGAATTTTTTGCTTTCCGCGATGGGGAAGGATAAGTTTAATTCGCAAGATGCTGGCCAGATAAATGAGGAAAACAATATATATGACGAAATAAAATTCACAAAATATTCAATGATTTTTGGAGCGGGAATCGAATATCAATTGGGTGGCTCCAATGTACTCATTAGTGGTATTAATTTTAATAATGGGATCAATGATATTTTGAAAGATCAAAATAAAATAGACCCTACCATCCGGCAAATCGCGAAGATTAATTATATCGAATTGTATTTAAGTATGTTATTTTAATTAACAGTTTCCGAACGTGAAAATAGCACTGGCTCAGATAAATTATCATATTGGCAATTTTGATCAAAACTTAAAAAAAGTTTATCAATCAATTAATCAATCCAAGTCATTAGGTGCCGAATTGGTTGTATTTGCTGAATTGGCTGTTTCAGGATATCCGCCACGTGATTTTCTGGAATTTGATGATTATATTGATAAATGCTGGCTAACTATAAAAGCGATAGCGAAAAAAACAAAAGATATTGCTGTAATTATTGGCGTGCCAACCAGGAATCAAAACGTAAAGGGAAAGAGATTATATAATTCAGCAGTTTTCATTCATAATCAGGAAATTGTTTCAGTTCATAATAAAGGCCTGCTTCCAACCTATGATGTTTTTGATGAATATAGATATTTTGAACCTGGAAATGAGTTCAATATCATTAACTATAAAAACAATAAGATTGCACTCACCATTTGCGAAGATTTGTGGAATATAGGGGATAATCCATTGTATACGATTAATCCAATGGATGAATTATTTAAGAGAAAACCTGATTGCATCATCAATATTGCTGCTTCACCATTTCACTATAATCAAGCTACATCACGCAAAAACACCTTACTTAAAAATGTGAATAAATATAAACTTCCATTAATATATGTGAACCATGTAGGCGCACAAACTGAACTTTTATTTGATGGTGGTTCTTTAGTTTATAATTCAGATGGAGGATTGGTAAGCGAGTTAAAATATTTTGAAGAAGATCTGAAAGTAATCGAGTTGGATAATGTAATTGGTTTTAAGGAAAAAGTGATTCAATCAAATGAGCCATCAAAGATCAGCTTAATTTATGATGCCTTAGTTATGGGAGTAAGAGATTATTTTGATAAACTTGGTTTTAGAAAAGCCATTTTAGGATTATCTGGAGGAATTGATTCAGCGGTAACTGCAGTTATAGCAGCAGATGCATTAGGCGCGAAAAATATTAGTGGGATACTTATGCCTTCTGAGTTTTCATCAGACCATTCTATAAAAGACGCGCAACTGTTGGCTGAAAACTTGAAATGCGAATCAGATATTATTTCCATAAATGATACTTATACCAGTACTAAAGATAGTTTAATTGAATGGTTTAAAGATTTAGTATTTGATGTAACTGAAGAAAATATGCAAGCACGAATTCGGGGCGTTTTTTTGATGGCATTATCCAATAAATTTGGGATGATACTATTAAACACTTCGAATAAAAGTGAGGCTGCTGTTGGCTATGGGACGCTTTACGGGGATATGAACGGAGGCCTTTCAGTATTGGGCGATGTTTATAAAACAGAAGTTTTCGAGTTGGCTAAATACATTAATCGGGAGAAGAAAATCATTCCCGAAAATACGATCATAAAATCACCATCTGCAGAGCTCAGACCAGATCAAAAAGATTCTGATTCACTGCCGAATTATGATATTTTGGATCAAATTCTTTATCAATATATTGAATTGAGAAAAAGCCCCAAAGAATTAGTGAAAATGGGATTCGAAGAGGCATTGGTGAAACGTATCTTGAAATTAGTGAATACTACTGAATACAAACGTTATCAAGCACCACCAATATTGAGGGTGTCGGAAAAAGCATTTGGAATGGGGAGAAGAATGCCGATAGTCGCGAAATACTTGTCTTAACTTTAGCTATAAATTTATAGCTTCAACTGATTTGATTTCAGGTAAGGCTTTTTTTACTGCAGATTCAACTCCGTTTTTCAGTGTCATTGTACTATAAGGACAAGCACCACATGCACCCATCAGTTCAACGTTTACTACATTATCATCAGTAATCTCAATAAATTTAATATCACCTCCGTCTTGTTGTAAATATGGTCGAACCTGATCAATAATATTTTCTACTTTTTCCCTTAATTCTGCTTTACTGGTTTCACTCATTATATTCGTCTTTGAATTAAAATGCAAATGTATAAAAATCTGCTACTAAACTATTTCTGATTTCTAATTGAGAAATTTAATTTGTTTCATTATTCCTTTTGCCAATTCTTCATAGGCTGATTGAACCGGATTTCCATCTTCTAAAGCGATGGGTTTTCCTGCATCTCCTGATTCAGCAACTTCTTGCACCATTGGGATTTTTCCTAAAAAAGGGATTTCAAATTGTTTTGCGTATTCTTCCGCATTCCCCTTCCCGAAAATATAATATTTACTTTCCGGGAGTTCTGCCGGAGTGAAGTATGCCATATTTTCAATCATTCCTAAAACCGGAACATCAATTTTTTCCTGCTTAAACATAGTGACTGCTTTTTTTACGTCAGCAATCGCTACGTGTTGTGGGGTGGTTACAATAATGGCAGCTGTTACAGGATATGTTTGTGTAAGTGTTAGATGGATATCGCCCGTTCCCGGTGGCAGATCCACCAACATATAATCAATGTCACCCCAAATAGCATCATTGAAGAGCTGATTTAACGCACTTGAAGCCATCGGCCCTCTCCAAATTAAAGCTTGCTCAGGATCAACAAAGAAACCAATTGAAAGAACTTTAATTCCATATTTTTCTATGGGATTCACTTTTGTTTTTCCATTCAAATCTGTTGCAGTTGGCTTTTCATTTTCCAAACCAAACATGATGGGCATTGATGGCCCGTAAATATCTGCATCTAGCAAAGCCACTTTGTTTCCGAGCTTCGCCAATGAAATTGCCAAATTTGATGCAATGGTTGATTTACCAACTCCTCCCTTACCTGAAGCAATTGCTATAATGTTTTTAACGCCCGATAAGGAGCCTTCTCCACTATCTTTTTGAGCTATCGGATTGATGTTAACTTTTGTAGATGTACCAAATTCCGTTGTTAAAATATTTTGACAGTTTTCAATAATTGTTTTAATTCCAGGATCATTAACATCCGGAAATACTAAATTAAAACTAATCTCCTCTTCACTAATTTCAATATTTTCAATCATTTTTAAATTGATAATATTATCTCTTTTAGGGAAATAAATAACCTGTTTTAAGAGCTCTAAAATTGCCTCTTTTTGCATCGTATAATCGTAATTTGTTATTTTTATTTAGATTTGGTAAAATTAAGAAATAATGGCGAGATAGATTAGAATTATTACAATTCTTTTGCGGGATCCCAGAAATATTTATCGAATTCGACTATTTGATCATTTTCAACTTTAATGCCTTCATTTTCTAAAAGTTGTTGCATTATCCCGGGACTCCCAAAATGATGTTTTCCTGTAAGCACACCATTTCTGTTAACTACTCGGTGTGCTGGTACGGGATTAGTGTCACTATGCGAACCATTCATTGCCCATCCTACCATTCGGGCTGATCCTTTAGATCCAAGATAATTTGCAATAGCCCCGTAGGTGGTAAACCGCCCTTTAGGAATGAGCTGTGCTACAAGAAATACTTGTTCGAAAAACGAATAATTATCAGTCATGAAGCCTGAATTTTAGATAATTAATTTTCTTTCCCTGTTCTAAATAAGAAGTTTCATAATGAGTTTGAACAGAAATCACCTCATCATCAATTCCGGAATTATAAAGATCGGATGTGCTAAGAAGTATTTCGTGATTACATTCTTTAATCACCTTCAAGCAATATTCATACAAATCAGTATTGTCAGTTTTAAGGTGAATAATGCCGCTGGTGGTGAGAAATTTTTTATAAAGGGTTAAAAATTTTGGAGAAATTAACCTTTTATGTTCATGAACAGATTTTGGTTGCGGATCAGGAAAAGCAATCCAAATTTCACTAACCTCGTCAGCAACGAAGAATTGATCGATAAATTCAATCATGGTTCTTATAAAGGCGGTATTCGTAAGTTCTTTTTCACTCGAAATTTTAGCACCCCTCCATAATCTCGCGCCTTTTATATCTACACCAATATAATTTCTATCCAAATTATTTTCAGCCAGCCCGTTTGTATATTCTCCTTTTCCACATCCCAGTTCCAGAACGATAGGTGACTTATTCTTGAAAAAATCCTGATTCCACTTTCCTTTTAAAGGAAAGTTATTTTTTTCTAAGTCGTGAAAACCATATTGAAATAAATTTTGGAAACTATTTATCTCTCCATATTTCTTTAATTTATTTTTTGGCATTTATAAGAAGTTTGATGCAACAAATTTCGTAAAAAATAAGAAATGAAATTCTCATGTTCTTTGTTAAAACACGCACGGGAATGGTTAAAGTATAAGTGGCAAATTAACAATGTATTACAAAATTGCAAACAGGCGGAAGAACTATTTTTTTAATATCCAGGCATCGGCAATTTCATCTCGTCGTACGATAGCCAGTTGCTCGTTAGTTTTGGCCAATGAGGTATAACTATTAAAATATACTCTATAATTATCAAATTTGTTTTTACCAACTACATCTGCATTATACCCTTTTTGTTTTAATTGAAGAACGAGTCTGTCGGCATTAGCTATCGTTTTAAATGAGCCGGCAATAATATAATATTTAGGACTGCTGGTAACTTCGTTCATTACTATAGGTTTATCTGATTCAATTATTACCGGGTTAGTCAGCACTATTTCGGAGGCCTCAAGGGGTTTTTTAGTTGAATTCAAAGCTGATTCTGTTGATGTTTTTACTTCTGGTTCTTCAACCGGATAATCATCAGCGAGGTTAGTAGACTTATCTTCTGAAGTTGGATTTATTTCATTACTCAGGTTTAATTTATCACTTATGCCAAAAAGTTTATCCACCTTTAATTCTTCGTAATTATCAATAAGATATTGATTTGGGTTTGAATAGAAAAATGGAATTAGGGATGAATAATTATTGTAATATTCTTTAAGCGTGGTGAATCTAAAAATGGAAAAAGCGACTAATAAACCTATAATGATAACAGCAGGTATATTTACTCGAATATACCGAGGCTGGTCTGAGCGAGGCTTAGTTTTTTGGGAGGCTTGTTCTTTCTTACTTACCTCTTTAGGTTTACGATCTTTGGAAACTTGTTTGTGTAATGGCCGATCCCCCGGACTTCGTTTTATTGGTGGTGAAATAAAACTTTTAAGCCCAAACGAATCAGCACGATAATTTTGCGTTTTGTCAATTGCAAATTCTTTATAACCGTCTTCATTTAAAAAGATCATTCCTATTTTTCTGAACTGAATTTGTCTGCCATTTTCTAATGCTTCTTTACATTGTGCAACAAACGCTTCAACATGTTTCCTTGCTTCCGAATATGTTATCTTTTCCGAACGGGCAATATGATTAATAAGTAAACCATCATTTGCTTTTAAATGCACGTTGAAAACAACATCTTTGGTAGGTGGGATAAAATGATTTTGAACCGGATGAATTTGTGCGGGGATTTCTTTGGTGATAAATCCACCAAAACCTGGAATAACGATACATTCGTATTCGAAAAGTAAGTTGCTAATATACCTGGCTATCTTCATCTGTTTATTAATATTCGTGATTGCTGCTAATGTACGATTGTCGAAATTATTTTTCAGCTTTTGTTAGTAAGTTTTTTTAGGTCATCCGGTGTATCAATAGCAGCATTTTCAATCGATGTAAAACTGATTTTGATTTTATACCCATTTTCTATCCATCGAAGTTGTTCTAAGTTTTCAGATATTTCGAGATCCGTTTTTTTTAATTTTATAAGCTGCATTAACACACTTGTCTGATATCCATAAATGCCAATGTGTTTTAAATAGTTTGATTTTTCGAGCCATTTATTCTGCTCAACATCCCTTGCAAAAGGAATGGGAGATCGGCTAAAATATATGGCATCTCCGTTTATACCAATGATGACTTTAACGATGTTTGGATTAAAAAGTTCGACTGATTGTTCAATTTTTTTTACCAGTGTTGCAATCTGTGTTTTGTTGTTTTCCCTGAAGCAATTGATAAGTAACTCAATTTGAGATGGATCAAGAAATGGTTCATCCCCTTGAATGTTTATCACGATATCAAAATTCTTTCCGGATTTAGAGAGGATTTTAATTACTTCGCCACATCTGTCGGTTCCTGATTGATGTGCGTTGTCGGTCATAACCACTTCACCCCCAAATTTTTTTACATGATCATAGATGCGCTGGTCATCAGTTGCTACTACTACAGTATCTAATGAGGCTGATTGTTTAGCATTTTCATATACATGTTGAATCATGCTCTTACCATCAATATCAATTAAGGGTTTACCCGGAAAACGGGTAGATTCATATCGAGCGGGAATAATTCCTAGAATATTCATCAACTGAGTTAATAAAGTTTAACACCTAATGGAACAACTTGTTCAGGCATAATTATAACAGTGTCGCCACTCTTATTGGGAACACCTAAGGTTAGAACCTCGGATACTGACGGGCCAATTTGCCTGGGTGGAAAGTTCACAACTGCCAATATTGTTTTATTCAGTAAATCTTCTTTGCGATAAAGATGGGTTAATTGAGCACTTGACCTTTTGATACCGATCACTGGTCCGAAATCAATTTTTAATTTGTAAGATGGTTTTCTGGCTTCAGGAAAATCTTTTATTTCAATAATTTTACCGGTCCGTATATCAAGTTTGTTGAAGTCTTCAATTGTTGCCATTGGTTATTAATTAAAACAAACCGTGAATTTCCGCATTTATTTTCTCAATGATCATCCCTAGATCTTCGGGTTTCGATTCAAAATCAGTCTCATCTACATCAATGATCAGTAATTTTCCCAGATCATACTTTGAGATCCATGATTCATATCGTTCATTTAATAATTTAAGATAATCCAATCGAATAGATTCTTCATAATCACGGCCGCGTTTTTGAATTTGGTTTACCAAATTAGGTATGCTTGATCTTAAATAAATAAGAATATCCGGAGCTTGAATAAAAGTATTCATCAGTTCAAATAGTGAGCTATAATTTTCAAAATCTCGTGTCGACATCAGGTTCATTGAATGAAGATTTGGTGCAAAAATGTAAGCATCTTCATAAATTGTTCGATCCTGAATTACTGTTTTACCTCCTTGCCTGATTTGTATAACCTGACGGAATCTGCTATTTAAGAAATATACCTGCAAATTAAACGACCATCTTTGCATATCTTCATAAAAACTGTTGAGGTAAGGATTTGTATCAGCATCCTCATAGTGAGCTTTCCAGCCAAAATGTTTAGATAATAATTTGGCCAGAGTTGTTTTTCCAGATCCGATATTTCCGGCAATTGCTATGTGCATTCTTCTAATTTTCTAATTGATGACTAAGATAAAAAAAACAACGAAATGATGAACAAATTTAATTGTTAAGGTCATTTAAAAGTTCATCAATATATTGTCGGTTGTTAGATAAACGTGGAACTTTGTTTTGCCCACCCAGCTTGCCTCTTTTTTTCATCCAATTATAAAATGTGCCAACGGGAGCCTGGTGGACAATAGGTTCTCTTAATATCATATTATTAAATCGTTTCGCTTCGTAATCTGAGTTTAACGACTGCAGCGTTTGATCTAAAGTTAATGTGAATTTTTTAATATCTGTAGGTGTCAACTCAAATTCAACAACCCATTCATGAGCAGCATTATTGTTATCGTTAAAGTAAATAGGGGCTGCGGTATATTCATTAACGATTGCGTTGCTTCTCAGACAGGCTTCTTCAATGGCAGTCTCTGCGTTATCAATAATAATTTCTTCTCCAAAGGCATTAATGAAACTTTTGGTACGCCCTGTTATGCGAATCCGATAGGGTGATAAACAAGTAAATTCTATGGTGTCGCCAATTATGTATCTCCATAAGCCAGCATTGGTACTGATAAGTATTGCGTAATTGGTGTTCAGTTCAACCTGATCTAGTGAAAGAGGTTTTTTATATTCCTCATCAATTTGATTGATTGGTAAGAATTCATAAAAGATTCCGTAATCAAGCATGAGTAATAACTCATTAGAATCTAAATTGTCTTGTATTCCGAAAAACCCTTCTGAGGCAGTGTAAGTTTCAACATATTTCATTTTCTCTGAAGGAATAAGTTTCAGGAATTGTTCGCGATAGGGTGTAAAATTAACACCTCCATGAAAAAAAACTTCAAGATTGGGCCACACTTCTGAGATAGTATCCTTTTTTGAGATCTCTAAAATTCTTTTTAATAATAATAATGTCCAGGAAGGCACCCCTAATAAATTGGTCAGGTTATGAGGGATGGATGTTTTCGCCATTTCTTCAATCTTCAATTCCCAATTTTCCATCAATGCAACATTTTTTTTGGGAACCCTGATAAATTCAGCCCAGAAAGGTAAGTTTTGGATAATAATGGCGGAAAGATCTCCGGTATAATACTCTTCATTGTTAACTTCCATCATTCGATGGCTACCGCCCATTGCTAATCCGCGTCCATCAAAGAAGTTCGTATCCGGATTATTATTAAGGTATATGGATAACATATCCTTACCTCCTTTATAATGGCAATTTTCAAGCGATTCTTCGCTCACGGGTATAAATTTACTTTTATCGCTGGTAGTACCTGCTGATTGAGCAAACCATTTTATTTCTGAATTCCATAAAATATTTTGCTCGCCGTTGCGTAAGCGACTTATGTAAGGCTTTAGCGATTCGTAATCATTAACAGGTACTTGCTCGCAGAAATTTTCATAGGTTTGAATTGAACCATAACCGTATCTACGGCCCCATTCTGTATCCTTGGCACTATTAACTAATGATTTTAGCCATTCCTGCTGCACCTCATGCGGATATTTTTTAAAAAGGTCAATTTGATGAATCCTTTTTCTCATTAACCAGGGAAAAACTGAATTTAATAAAGCCATAGCGTGAGTGTATCATTAAATAATACGTATTCAAATTTAGTAAAATTGGGTTTGAGTTTACTATAAATTCGGGAAAAAATCTAATATTAAATCTGAAGCACAACATTTATTTACATTTTGTAGCTTTGTAGAACTTACAATCTAAAGCCATGATTACATACCCAAATGCTAAAATAAACCTAGGTTTAAATATCATAGAAAAACGAACGGACGGATTTCACAATATTGAAACCGTTTTTTATCCGATAGATTTATGCGATATTTTAGAGGTGGTTGAATCGAAAAGTACTATTAAATTTGACACATCAGGCTTGCCGATTAATGGAATAATTGAAAATAACTTATGCCTCAAGGCATATCATTTGTTAAAAGATAAGTTTGGTTTACCATCGATAAAAATTCATCTTCATAAGGTAATACCAATGGGTGCCGGATTAGGAGGTGGCTCTTCTGATGCTGCCTTTATGCTAAAGATGCTCAATGCACAATTTGAACTTAAACTAGCTAATTCGGAGCTTGCTGAGTTTGCCAGGCAATTGGGTGCTGATTGTGCATTCTTTTTATATAACAAACCATTATTGGCACAACAAAGAGGTGATCAATTTAATGATATCAAACTGGATTTATCAGGATATTATTTACTTATCATCACACCGGATTTATGTATGAATACATCCTTAGCCTACTCAGGAGTAACTCCAGCTAATCCTACATATTCCATTCGTGATGTAATCAAGCGGCCTCTTAAGAGTTGGAAAGAAATACTGACCAACGATTTTGAGAAATCAGTTTTTCAAAAATTTCCTGAGATCGGTCGAGTAAAAGAAAAATTATACCAAATGGGAGCGGTATATGCATCTATGAGCGGAAGTGGTTCCTCAGTTTTTGGAATCTTCGAACACAAAATATCATCTGACTTATTCAAGGGGAAATATTATCAGTGGCAAAAGAAAATTCAATAATTCCAACTATTTCTAAACATCGCGTCATTATAACTAAAAGGATTGAAGATTGAAAGGTGCCATTTCTGACATTCACCATGATTTAATAAACAAATGCCGGAGCTTCAGAAAATAATTCGTAAAGTATATGATGGAGAATGAAAGTGAAATAAGAGCGTTTAAATAAAGTCCGTTTCTTGTAGGGTTGCCAGGTGTTTAAAGATTTTTTTACTATTCGATATCTTACTTTGGAGCTGACTTTATAAGTATTATTCCAATAATGCTAAAAATCAGATTTGGAATCCATGCAGCATATAAAGGAGAGAGATTACCGGCAGTAGCAAATACCGTTGATATCTGCATAAATAAAATAAAAGAAAACGCTAAACCTAAACCCAATCCTAAGTGCATCCCTATTCCACCTCTTATTTTCCGGCTAGATAATGCAACACCAATTATGGTCATCACTAAGGTTGCAAATGGAGATGCAAATCGCTTACCTTTCTCAACCTCATAATACTTTACGTTTTCAGAACCCTTTAAGCGCTCAGATATGATTTTCTCATTAAGTTCCCAATAGTTCATTATTTCATAATCTTCTTTCTGTAAATAAAGATCTGTTGGTAATAATGCGATGCTGGTGTCAATTCTTTCTCCTTTACTAAAGTATTCGTTTGTCCCATCAATTTCTCTGACAAAATAATCATCCAATTGCCATAGATTTTTTGCAGTATCCCATGTTATTTTCTCAGCACTAAGTTTATATATTAACTTATTATCTTTAAATTTTTCAAGGGCAAACTTATAACCCACTTTTAGTCGAATACTAAAATTTTTAACATAAACAAATTCTCCGGGGCTAATTTGTAAATGAATGTTTTGATCCTTTAGCTTCGTAAGCTCCTCCATATACTCATTCTTAAACTCTCGTCTGTTTTCGTTTGCTCGCGGAATTAAAAAGTTTGAAAGGTAAAAGGAAAGTATCGCTAAAAATATAGCTGAAATTAAATACGGCCGCAATAAACGATTAAAGCTAATGCCACTATTTAAAAAAGCTATTATTTCAGTATTTGAAGCTAGCTTGGATGTGAAAAAGACAACAGTAATGAAGGTAATTAGATAAATAAAAAGATTAATAAAATAAGGGACAAAGTTTAAATAATAGCCGAATAAAATCTTGTTGAACGGTGCGTTATTTTTTAAAAACTCATCAATACTTTCACTGAAATCGAAAATAATAACAATAATAACAAGCAAACTTATTGCATAAAAAAAGGTGCCCAGAAATTTTTTAATTATGTAATAATCTATTATTTTCATTAATGTTCCGCTGTCAAAAATTTTTATTAAAAATTATTTTCTATCGTTAGGCAAAGATATAAAAAGAAGGTAATTGGCATTAAATTCTTATTGACAACTCCTTTACAATTTTATTCTTCCAATTGATAAAATCTCCTTTAAAGATATGAATACGTGCCTCTCTAACTAGCCATAGGTAAAAACTTAAATTATGCAAACTCGTAATCATACCTCCTAATATCTCGTTAGCTGCAAATAAATGCCTTACGTAAGCTTTTGAATATTGATGGTCAACAAATGAAGTTCCTTTTTCATCCAATTTACTGAAGTCTTTTTTCCATTTTTCATTCTTAATATTAATAACACCTTCCGAAGTGTAAATGATTCCGTGACGGGCATTGCGTGTTGGCATAACACAGTCAAACATATCTATCCCCAAGGCAATACTTTCGAGTATGTTTTCCGGAGTGCCAACACCCATTAAATATCGAGGTTTATCGTTTGGCAATATTTCACATACTGCCGCTGTCATTTCGTACATCATTTCATGTGGTTCACCTACTGAAAGACCGCCGATTGCATTACCAACTGCCTCCTGTTTTGCAATGAATTCTGCAGATTGCACCCTCAAATCTTTGTAAACACTTCCTTGAACGATGGGAAATAGCATCTGATTGTATCCATATTTTGGGGTGGTTTGTTTAAATCTATTCATGCAGCGAATCAACCAGTCATGCGTAATTAGTAGTGAATTTTTGGCATAATCATAATCGCAAGGATAAGGGGTGCACTCGTCAAAAGCCATAATAATATCAGCACCAATCTTGCGTTGAATGTCCATCACATTTTCCGGTGTGAATTGATGTTTTGAGCCATCAATATGTGATTGAAAAATAACGCCTTCTTCTGTCAGCTTTCTTGTGTTCGCCAGCGAATAAACTTGATACCCACCACTATCAGTTAAAATGGGTCCGTTCCAACCATTAAATTTATGCAAGCCACCTGCCTGTTCAATAATATCTAAACCGGGACGTAAATATAAATGGTAAGTATTTCCAAGTATAATTTGGGCCTTTGTATCAGAAGCCAGGTCGGGAATTTGAACAACCTTAACAGCACCGGCTGTTCCAACCGGCATAAATATAGGCGTTTCGATATTGCCATGATCGGTTGCTAGTACTCCTGCACGTGCCTTAGAATTTTTATCACTGGATATTAATGTAAATACCATCTGTTTTAATTTGATAATTCTCTAAATATTAGATGTATATGTCCAGTCAATTTGTATTGGTCTTCCTCAATGTCAAAAAATATGAGTGCTCATGTGTATAAAAAGTTGCTCTAAGTTAGATGTAATTCATGAAGATTGAATATTTTTAACTTTTATTATAGAATAATGGAACTTCCGGTACCCGAACTATCACTTTTGTTTATATTATTTTCATTATATGCATTGGTCTTTATTGATCAAATGATTTATTATTGGTTTGTATTTGGCAGACTGGCTTTTTATAAATCAAATAAAAGAGCTAAAAAAGCAGTTCCTGTATCCATCGTTTTTTGTGCTAAAGATGAATACAATAATTTACGGAAGAATCTGCCGTTAATTCTTGAACAGGAATACCCCGATTTTGAAGTTGTGGTTGTAAATGATGCTTCAACTGATGAAACCAAAGATTTACTTCAGGGTTTTGAACGAGAATATCCGAATTTAAGTATTGTTGATATTGCTAAAAACTTAAATTTTTTCTCGGGTAAGAAATTCGCACTTTCATTGGGCATCAAATCAGCAAAACATGAATGGCTTTTATTAACGGATGCAGATTGTAAACCCATTTCTAACCAGTGGTTAAAAAATATGGCATTGGCGTTTACCACCAAAACAGATATCGTTTTAGGCTATGCCCCGTTTAAAGCTACAAAAGGGGTTTTAAACACACTGATACGCTTCGATAATTTGTATTATTCCATTCAATATTTATCATATGCTTTACTTGGAAAACCATTTACCGGAGTAGGTAGAAATTTAGCCTATAGAAAATCTTTATTTTATAAATCTCAAGGATTTATCTCACATTATAAGCTTGTTTCCGGCGATGATGGTTTGTTTATAAACAGCGCTGCCACAAAAAAGAATACCAACATTGAAATAGGACATGATAGCTACACCCTGTCAGATTCAAAAAGTAATTTAAGGTCATGGATTCTTAAGAAACGCAGGCAATCTGTAGCAGCCCGATACTATAAATGGAATACTAAGTTTTTATTGAGAAGAGATAAGCTTAGTCAATTATTATTTTATGGACTTCTTACGTTTCTATTGTTGTCAAACTATAATATTATAATAGTAATTTCGTTGTTTGGATTAAGATTCTTATCGCAATTATTCATTATCAAAAAATGCATGATTAACTTAAATGAGCGAGGACTGTTATTAATTTCGCCATTACTGGAGATACTATTAATATTAATTCGGATAATTCTCCTGTTTACTAATTTGTTCACCAAAAAAAATAAATGGAAGTAAGTTCCCATTTAACGGAGAAAGGGCTAAGAGATTATAAACTGGTTCAGTTGGCGGTGAACACTGGCGATCAAAAAGCGTTTACTGAGTTGATGAATAACTATCGGGATTCGTTATACTTTATGCTTTTAAAGATGACGAATAACCCACATGATGCAGATGATCTCACTATTGAGGCCTTTGGTAAAGCATTTATGAAACTAGAGCAATACACACCAGATTACGCATTTAGCACCTGGTTGTTTAGGATTGCCTCAAATAATTGTATTGACTTTATCCGAAAAAGGAAAAAACATACTTTCTCGATGAATGTAAAAGGTGATAGTGAGAACAGCAGTGAATTGGCCGATTATCTGCCTTCCCTAACCCTTGATCCTGAAGAAAGAATAATTAAAAAGCAAAAAATTGAGATGATGCGCGAGATTGTCGAAAAATTAAAACCACACTATCGCACATTAATAGAGCTGAGGTATTTCAAGGAATATTCTTACGATGAAATATCAAAAGAATTAGATTTACCCTTGGGTACAGTGAAAGCGCAATTATTCAGAGCACGAGAATTTCTGCATAATATTTTAAAGAATCGCCCCGAAAAATTTTAATTTACAAGCCTCAACACACTATTTGACACACTTCAGTTTAGAAATTATTTCTTCAAAACATTTTATTAAATCTTATTTTTAATCATATCGATTGTCGTAATTTTGGTTTCTGAATTTGTAAAAACTTAAAAAATGAATGATTTTCAAAAGGCTATCCTAATTGGAATCCCAACACAATTACCTGAAATGCCTGTTTATGATCCTAAAGTGAATCACGCTCCGGTTAGAAAACATATTTTAAGTAAGGAAGAAGAAAAATTGGCGTTGCAAAATGCACTTCGTTATTTTGATGCCGAACATCATAAAACGCTTGCTCCTGAATTTGCAGAAGAGTTAAAAAAATATGGCAGAATTTATATGTATAGATTTCGTCCGGAATACAAAATGCATGCGCGCAATATTGAAGATTATCCGCACCAATCGAAACAAGCAGCCGGAATTATGCTAATGCTTCAAAATAATTTAGATCCTATTGTAGCACAACATCCCCACGAATTGATTACGTACGGAGGAAATGGTGCTGTTTTCCAGAATTGGGCACAGTATCTTTTAACCATGAAATATTTGGCCGAGATGACTGACGAGCAAACTTTGGCACTTTATTCCGGCCACCCGATGGGATTGTTTCCTTCTCACAAAGGTGCTCCAAGAGTGGTTGTTACTAACGGAATGGTCATTCCAAATTATTCAAGTCAAGATCATTGGGAAAAATTTAATGCCTTAGGCGTTTCACAATATGGTCAAATGACAGCCGGTTCATTTATGTACATCGGGCCTCAGGGAATTGTTCATGGAACAACTATCACGGTTTTAAATGCCGGAAGGAAAATTGAAAAGGACAGTGAAGGACTGGCAGGTAAGATCTTTTGCACTTCGGGTTTGGGAGGAATGTCAGGAGCACAACCAAAAGCTGCTGTTATTGCCGGAGCAATCGGGCTAATTGCGGAGATTAATCCAAAGGTTGTTCAAACCCGTTTTGAACAAGGTTGGGTTGATGAAGTTTTTACTGATTTAACTGAATTAATAAATCGTGTAAAAATAGCTCAGACGAACAAAGAAGCTGTTTCAATTGCCTACCAGGGTAATATTGTTGACTTGTGGGAAAGATTAGCCGCTGAAGAAGTCTTTGTTGATTTAGGTTCTGATCAAACTTCATTGCACAACCCATGGTCAGGTGGTTACTACCCGGTTGGAATGAGTTTTGAAGAATCGAATGAAATGATTGCGAATGAACCTGAAAGATTTAAGATTAAAGTAAAAGAAACACTCAGACGTCACGTTAAGGCAATTAATAATTTAACAGCTAAAGGGATGTATTTCTTCGATTACGGAAATGCATTTTTGCTTGAATCGGGTAGGGCAGATGCGGATATTTTTAAGGCAGATGGAAAATTCAAGTATCCATCCTACGTGCAAGACATCATGGGACCCATGTGTTTTGATTATGGATTTGGCCCTTTCCGATGGGTTTGTACGTCTGGAAAAATTGAGGATCTGGATACAACCGACCAAATTGCAATTGATGTTTTGACTGAAATTGCAACAACTGCTCCAACTGAAATTATGCAACAGATGCAAGATAACATTCGTTGGATTCAAAAAGCCAAAGCAAATAAATTGGTGGTGGGTTCGCAAGCACGAATTTTGTATGCAGATTGTGAAGGTAGAACCAAAATTGCTGCTGCCTTTAATAAAGCCATTAAAAGTGGAAAAATTTCTGCACCCATAGTGTTGGGTCGCGATCATCACGATGTTTCGGGTACTGATTCTCCTTATCGCGAAACTTCCAATATTTATGATGGTTCTCAATTTACAGCCGATATGGCCATACAAAATGTAATTGGTGATTCTTTCAGAGGTGCAACCTGGGTGAGCATCCACAATGGTGGCGGTGTTGGCTGGGGTGAAGTTATTAATGGAGGTTTCGGAATGCTACTTGATGGTACAGAAGATGCAGACTGCAGATTGCGTTTAATGTTGCATTGGGACGTAAATAATGGAATCTCGCGCCGAAGCTGGGCTCGAAATGAAGGTGCTGTTTTTGCAATTAAAAGAGCAATGGAAGCTGAACCAAACTTAAAAGTTACCCTACCCAATTTTGCGGACGATGAGTTGATAAATGAGGCAATGAGTTAATTTGTTAATGTGATGATTTAGCTAATAGAGATAATCCTTATGCAAGATAAGTTTGTATAAGAACTATTAGATTTTAAATAAGTTTTTTCATTTTACAATTGTAAACCAATGAGTAGACAGGATACAAACCATTGAAAAAAGACTATCCAAATCTAACTCAAATACCATCTGGATCGGGGAAGGGTTTCCCTGATCTACATATACACATTATGAATTTGAAAGGCTGGTTAAGAGGTATGCACCATCATTGCAACGATGAGCACTACAAGCTTACCTGAATGAGTAGCTATTACCTCAATTATCTACAATAATTTCATTAGTACATCTACACATCAATACATTAAAAAATTATCCTGTCATTATTAGCAATTCTCCCTGCTTTTTTCTTACCTTGGAGTGCAAAAATTGTAAGGTTCATGAAATTAAGTTGGACTCCTCCCAATCATTGGTTATGCCTCGAAACTATTGAGACTCATACTGCCGGGGAACCATTAAGGATATTCACCAAAGGCTTGCCTGAAATCATTGGAAATTCAGTATTAGAAAAACGTGCCTATTTTAAAAAACATTTTGATCAATTGCGAACATCTGCCATGTTTGAACCACGCGGTCATGCCGATATGTATGGCGCCATCTTAACAGAACCGAATTCACCGGATGCAGATTTTGGTGTTTTCTTCATCCATAATGAAGGATATAGTACTATGTGCGGTCATGCCATTATTGCCTTATCGAAAGTATTGCCGGAAACAGGGATGATAAAAAAAGAAGGTGATATGTTCGAGTTGAAGATAGATACACCCGCTGGACGTATTGTGTCAACCGTTAAGAAAAAGGATGGGAAAGTAACATCCGTTTCATTTCGGAATGTTCCTTCTTTTGTGTTGATGAAAAATCAAAGAATTGAAGTGGAAGGGATAGGGTTAGTAAATTTTGATGTAGCTTATGGCGGTGCTTTTTACACCTTTGTTGATGCAGATTTAGTTGGAATCGGCCTCAAAGCAAATAATTACAATCAGCTGATAGATTGGGGAAAAAAGATCAAGCATGCAGTGATGAATAATTTCGAAATTAAACATCCTTTTGAAAATGAATTGAGTTTTTTATACGGGACTATTTTTACCGGTAAAGCAATGAACTCTAAAAATCACAGCCGAAATGTATGCGTTTTTGCTGAGGGTGAAGTTGACCGCTCACCCACAGGAACCGGCATAAGTGCTCGTGCTGCAATCCATTATCTTAACAAAGAAATTAACATTGGCGAAACGATCAGGATAGAAAGTATTTTGGATACTTGTTTTGAAGTTAAGGTTGTAGAAACAACAATCTTTGGTGGATATAACTCTGTAATACCTGAAGTAAGTGGGAATTCGTATATCATAGGACAGCATAAACTTTATATTGATCCTGAAGACCCACTGAGGAAAGGATTTATTTTTAGATAAAAAAAAATACGTAATATGAATAAAGTAATAAAACTAAGTCTGCTTTTTGTTTTTATAGCCCAGTTTGGATTTTCTCAAAACTCAGATCTAATGAAATTTTTACGAACCGTACCAGGGTTGATTATTTCAGAAAAAAAATCAGGAGATCAGTTCGCTGAATTCTATCATTTGGAATTGACACAGCCATTGGATCATAAAAATCCGGATGGTAAAACATTTAAACAACGTGTATTTCTATCCTTAAATAAGAAAACAAAACCTGTTGTTTTGGTTACCGAAGGCTATAATGCAAATCGGGCAAAACGTGCAAACTATACCGAAGAAATTACAAGAATACTGGATGCAAATCAAATTATTGTGGAGCATCGATATTTTGGTACTTCTTTTCCTGATAGTACGGATTATGATTATTTAACAATTGAACAAGCCGCGAATGATCATCATCGGGTAGTGGAATTGTTTAAACCGTATTTTACCGGAAAATGGATCAATACCGGTATTAGTAAGGGAGGACAAACAACCATGTATCACCGATATTATTTCCCCGATGATGTTGATGCATCGGTTCCTTATGTTGGGCCATTGATGTTTGCACGAGCAGACCCAAGATTTGATATATATTTCGACACCGTAGGCTCGGAGGAATGCAGAACATCGATCCATAATTTTCAGGAATTAATGCTGGAAAAGAAAAAAGAATTACTTCCCAAATTTATTGAAGGAAATAAAGAGAAAGAATTTACCTATCGTAAAGGCTATGAATTCGGGTACGAATATATGGTGCTGGAATTTGCATTTTCTTTTTGGCAATGGGGTGCTGATTGTAATGCAATTCCTGATGAAAAAGAAGGGATGGATTCCATTTACAACTATTTTGAGAAGATTGTCCCTTATGGTTATTTAACTGAACCAAAAGATCGCGAAGGTTTCACTTTCATGGTTCAGGCGATGAAAGATTTTGGATATTATGGTTATGATATTTCCGAGTTTGAAGGATTACTTGATGCAGTAAAAGTGCATAATTATGATTTTGTTCTTCCCGTGGGAATTAAAATAACTTATCATCCTGAATTGATGCAGAAAGTAAATAAATATCTTCAAAAAAAGGGAGATAACTTTCTATATATTTACGGTGGATTTGATCCTTATGCATCGCAGCAGGTTCAACTGACCGGAGAAAGTAATGCCGTAAAATATGTACTTCCGGGTGGATCCCATTCTACACGCATCAAGCATTTTCCGAAGAAAGTAAGAAAAGAGATGTTTAGAAAACTTGAGGAATGGTTAGCTATTGAAATTACGTACAAATTTCCGGAAAAACAAATTAAAAAATGAGTGTGGATTATCAATCTTAATAATACTTTGTTATTCACGTTTGTGACTAAAAAGAGTTGTTATCAGATAAATTAGAATTCTAAATTGTACTATGGTTTTAGCTAATATCGATTGGGGAATTATTATTGGATTTTTCGTTTTATCACTTTTAATTGGAATTTACGCCTCGAAATCAGCCGGAAAAAGCTATGCTGAATTTTTTCTTTCAGGAAGAAATATGCCTTGGTGGTTATTGGGTGTTTCTATGGTTGCAACGACATTCTCATGTGACACACCCAATCTGGTCACTGATATTGTTCGCCAAAACGGCGTCTCCGGAAACTGGGTTTGGTGGGCGTTTTTATTAACCGGAATGCTGACGGTTTTTATCTATGCTAAATTGTGGCGCCGATCGAAAATCCTGACAGACTTGGAGTTCTATGAAATTCGGTATAGCGGAAAAATGGCTGCTTTTTTAAGGGGCTTTCGATCCTTGTATTTGGGGGTATTTTTTAATGTGTTGGTTATGGCTACAGTCTCCTTAGCCTTAATCAAAATTGGAGCTGTGATGTTGCAGTGGTCGGCCGTAAAAACTTTATTGGTTGCAATGACGATTACAGGGATTTATAGTACACTCGGCGGACTAAAAGGAATTTTACTTACCGATTTTTTCCAGTTTATCATTTCCATGGTTGGTGCCGTGGGTGCAGTCTTTATTTTAATAAACCTGCCGGAATTAGAGATTGGAGGAATCAGGAATTTATTGTCGCACGAGAATGTTACTCCCAAACTAAATCTTCTCCCTGATTTTTCTGATCGGGAAGCCTTAATTACACTGCTGATTTTACCGTTAGCAGTTCAGTGGTGGAGTGTGTGGTATCCGGGTGCAGAGCCTGGTGGTGGGGGTTATATCGCCCAACGAATGCTCTCAGCCAAAAATGAGAAAGGAGCAGTAAAGGCTACCTTGTTATTTAATGCAGCTCATTATGCCTTACGTCCATGGCCATGGATTATTGTGGCACTTGCCTCATTGGTAATTTTCCCTGATCTGGATTCATTAAAAGCTGCTTTCCCCAATGTTGATCCAAGTATTGTAAAAAATGATTTTGCCTATCCGGCTATGTTAAGCTTTTTACCACATGGGTTTTTAGGTCTGGTGGTTGCTTCGCTGATAGCGGCTTTTATGTCTACAATCTCAACTCACTTAAATTGGGGCTCATCTTATATCGTTCACGATTTTTACAAAAGATTTATAAATCCTGTTGCAAGTGAAAAAAAATTGGTGATTGCAGGAAGGCTGTCTACAGTTGTGTTAATGATAATTACCGCACTATTTGCCTTAATGTTAAGTAATGCATTACAAGCATTTAATATTTTGCTGCAAATTGGCGCCGGAACCGGGCTTCTTTACATTTTAAGATGGTTTTGGTGGAGAATCAATGCATTTAGTGAGATAGCTGCAATGATAATTTCGTTTATGGTAGCTATCTATTTTCAAATCATTCACCCAACGACCAACCTTCCGGAACTCAGTACCGCAATGCAATTACTGGCAGGAGTGGGGATAACAACTGTTGGATGGCTCATGGTTACTGTTCTTACAAAACCGACCAACGATACAACCTTACGTGGCTTTTATAAATTGGTTCAACCGGGCGGTCCAGGATGGAAAAAGGTTGTTGTTGAAGCGGCTGTAGATAATGATCCGATCGAAGCTGAAAGCGAGAAAGGATGGGACGTACCTAAGGGAATACTGGCAATGGTATTAGGGTGTTTTATCATTTATGGAGCGCTATTTGCTACTGGAAATTGGATTTATGGAAATTATATTTACGCCTCACTATTAACTTCGTTGGTTGCTTTCGCTAGCTTTGCACTATCAAGGATTTGGAGTAACTTAAAAATTTTATAAAATGAAAAAACCTACTTTGTTAATTTTGGCAGCGGGCCTTGGAAGCCGATATGGCGGAATCAAGCAAATGGATAAAATTGGCCCGTCAGGCGAGAGTATTATCGATTACTCAATTTATGATGCCATTCGTGCCGGATTTAAAAAAATTGTTTTTGTATTGAACCGAAATATCATTTCTGACTTTAAAGAAGTATATGAGCCCAAGTTAAAGGGTAAAATAGAAAATATTTACGTACTTCAGGAAACTGAGAAACTGCCCACAGGCTTTACTTGCCCAAAAAATCGGGTAAAACCCTGGGGAACTGCACATGCAATTTTAGCAGCCAAAGATGAGATTAATGAGGCATTCGCCGTTATTAATGCAGATGATTTTTATGGGGCAAATGCGTATAAAACGGTGGTGGAATATTTTAATAAAATCAGCCTGGAAAGTACAGATTATTGCATGATTGGTTACCAATTGAGAAATACCATCACAGAGCATGGGTCTGTTTCAAGAGGGGTTTGTATGGTCGATGCTGAAAATTACTTAATACGAGTTGATGAGAGAACCAATATTCAAAAGAGAAACAATGAGGTTAGATATTATGAGGATGAGGGAAAGTGGATAAAGCTTGATAAAAACACGATAGTTTCTATGAATGTTTGGGGATTTACACCCGGATTTTTCGATTTTCTGGAGAAGGGGTTTATTAAATTTCTCACTGAAAGTGTTAATGTTGACAAGTCAGAATATTTCATCCCATTGGAAGTTACTAATCTGATAAACAGTAAGCGAGTAAGAGTAAAGGTTCTTGAGAGTGACGAAAAATGGTTTGGAGTTACTTTTAAAGAGGATAAAGAATTTGTTATTGAAAGCATTAACAGTCTGGTAAATCAAAATATTTATCCTGGCAATTTATGGGGATAGATTATGGAAAATAAAGTAGAGATATCGCGACTTTGTTTTTATTAAAGTTAATCGTTAAATCCACAAGCACTTTTGGTAGTGGTCACATCTGTTGGGTAAGGTTTAGTATATGGTAAGTAAAGAAGAGAATGCGACTGGGAAAAGTTCACTAATTTCTTCCTTGGCGGCAATATTCCTCTAATCATTATTAACCGTCGGAACTAAAAAAAGCTTCGACACAACATATTATATACAAAAAAGAATTATAAATTTTATAATCAATACTATGTCTGACGTAAAAGATTACATTTTTGAGGAAAGTGAAATGGTAGGGGATACTTATCAAATGCAAACAGAAGCTTTTAGCTCTATCGAATTTCCACCGCTTATTGAATTATTTGAAAAAAACAAGTTTAAAACAGTTCTTGATATTGGAACAGGTGAAGGCAACTGGATAAATAAATTTGCTTCAAATTTTAAAAATATACAAATAACAGCTATTGATGCTAACAGTAAACTTATTGAAATTGCAAAAAAAACTCAAAGCAAGGAAAATGTTGATTTTCATAATGCAATGTTTAACAAATCTTATTCTAAACAAAGCTATGATTGTATTTTAGCAAGATTCTCTGTAGAACATGTACATGAGCCTGATGCTTTTGTTAGAGAGGTATTCAAAAGACTTAATCCAGAAGGGATGTTTATTGTAACCGAATGGTTTATTGATGTACATCACAATCCAAATTCTACATGGACAGAGTTTAGGATAAAGGAAGATGAAATTTATAAAAAAATGGGTTCACATCCTCGTTTGGCACTTTCTTTACCTTCTTTGTTTAGAAAAAACGGATTTTCTTTAGTAAAGTCTAGTTATGGTTACATATCGCCAACGACAGTAAACCATAAAAGTTTTTATAAGTTTACAATAGTATATGCTATTCTTTACAATAAATTAGAACCGACTATTTTTACAGATGATTATACAAAGCAACTAGTTGATTATTGCAAGGAAGCTATTAATAAAGCTGAATTCTCAGATGATTATTTTTTAATCACTCAGACTATAGGGGTTAAATAATACTGATTAATTTAAAAATGTGTTTGTTCCTTATACATAGATTGGGATAGAATTCAACAAACTTGATGATAAAATCATTAATTAAAAAAATAGCAAACATTTATCTTAACTTATCTTTAAAAAAATTACTTTTGCAAAAAAATAAACCTTAATATTCTTTAATATGTATTGGACTTTAGAATTAGCGTCTAAACTGGAAGATGCTCCTTGGCCGGCCACTAAAGATGAATTGATCGACTTTAGTATCCGGTCGGGTGCGCCAATGGAAGTGATTGAGAATTTAAGAGAAATTGAGGATGAGGGCGAGATGTACGATAGGATTGAGGATCTTTGGCCCGATTATCCAACCAGAGAGGATTTCTTCTTCCATGAGGATGAATACTAATTGGGAAAAGCAGCAGATGCTATTGTTCAATTGAATGATGACATTTTTGTTTTAGTATCTTTTCTGCTCAGGAATTTTGAAAAAATGAAAAATTCACATTCCCATATTTCCGATGCTCATAAAAATTAGGATGATCCTCAAAATTTATTGTCCTCGAATGTTCAATTATTAGAATCCCATAATCATTTAATAATTTATTTTCAAATACCATTCCTGGAATGAGCTCAATCTCTGGTAAATCGAAAGGCGGATCTGCAAAGATCAGGTCATAATTCTTTTTGATTGTTTTCAAAAAGCTGAAAACATTAGCTTGCGTACCACTAAGGTTTTCAAACATTAACTCATTTGCAATTTTGTTTATAAAATCTATGCATTTGAAATTAATATCTACCGATCGGATTGATTTACAATCACGAGATGCGAATTCAAATGAGATATTTCCGGTTCCGGCAAATAAATCCAAGACCTCAATTTCTTTGAAATCAACTCGATTTGATAAAATGTTAAACAGACTTTCTTTTGCAAAATCGGTAGTAGGGCGGACTGGCAATTCTTGTGGTGGCTTTATTTTTTTAGCTCGATATTTTCCACTTATAATTCGCACGTACTGACATTTAAAAGATTATAGAGATAATTCGAAGCAACTTCATCCAACACATAACTGTAATTAAAAAAGTCGTTGCGATCAATAAATTCGATATTTCTGATATATTTAAATACTATTTCGTAGTACCTTGAACTTTTATCAATTTCTCCTAATAAAACTAAATCAATGTTTTCAGGATTAAGTTTAAGTTGTTCTAAAGCATAAATCAAGAAATAGATAAAATCTTCTTGTGTCTTATATTTGAATGAGTTAAAGAATACGAGTTTTGATCCCTCAATAATGACGATATCAAGGTATTTATGTCGGACATTTACAAAAACTTTATTTGTAATATCTTGATTTTTATACTTAATCAACAGACATTCGATAAGAGAACTCGAGAAATGTATAATCTGATAATTAATGAATTTCGATTTAACTAAATCTTTTATAAAAATTGGAACAGCAAAGATATTATAAGCCTGTAATGTACCTAACTTATCGAATAAGATTTCTTCTCCTTGTTCTACTTTATGGTTGAATTTGAGATAGTGCTCGGTAGCATTTTCATCAAATAAAGGAAAAGGAATTAATGCAGCTTTATTTCCTTCAAATAATACATTTACTCGATTAAATCTCCTTTTAATAATATCAAGTGAGTCTAGTAGATTTCCTAATTCTTTCGACAATTCTTCATAATCATTAATTTCTTGAATTGCGTAGTTTTCTAATGCAACATGCTTGTTCCTTTCTTCGTCAGTAATACAAAAAGAGAATCCATCCAGAGAAATCTGAATGGATAATATATAGTTTGTATTAAAATCTGAATAATCGTTACGTGCCTTCGTCAGAGACTTATCTATATAAGAATCTAGTTTTAAAATATTTAAAGACATCTGATAGGAATTGGTTAAAATTCCCAGTTGCCATCAGTGGAAGCTTCTGTGATAGAGCCAACTTTTAGACCTGGAAATCTTTCAAATTCATTTTTCTTTTTAATTAAATTTAAAATTAACTGTTCATCCATACCTAAAAGAAAATGGATGTATTCTGCTGAAACTTCAAATACCGGAACCCGAACTTTATTAATCTCAATAATTCCTGAAGCGAAAACGAAAACCTCTCCATTAGAGTAAGGAATATATTGAATGGACTCAGGATTGAAATCTGCTCGGTGTTTAAAGATAGAGTCCCCAACATTAATATAGGATGTAGTATCATTGATCGTTTTTGTATAGGTTGTATCAGTTGGATCAGAGATAATGTTAACTACTGGAATTTCTCCTTCTTTGATAAAATTAATCAAGGTATCAAAAGTTCCTGCATACTCTTTATGAATTCCTTTATATGCAACTTGAACTTCACGAATTTCTTTTAAAAGTTGAATGACAATCTTTTCTCGGTCTGCTTTTTCATTTTTGAAGCGAACAGGCTCCATAATACTTTTTACAACCATGTAGCCTAAAAGTACGATAACTATCGATAAAAATACTTTGAGTGCAATGCTTTTCATTTTCATAGGGATTTAAAGTAAATGCAAATTTATAATTTTTTTTATATAAAAGAATATTTTCTCAATTTTTAAACAATTTTAATCTGTTAAAAGCTAAACTAATTATTAGCCACAAATAGTTTTAAAATCTGGTATTTCTTCAAGAAACGCAAAGGTTTTATTGTTGAAATTGATTTTACAACTGTAGTGGGTTAATCCGTTTGAAACTAATAAATAATTAACCTTGAGGCTCATATTATAGCGGGCAATTTGTTCGAAGGTATTTTGATCAACTTTTACCGATGAAGCTTTGCATTCAACGATCATACACGGCTTTCCATCATTTTTATAAACAACAATATCAGTACGTTTTTTTAGTTTATTGACTGTTAATCCTCTTTCAATTGCGATTAATCCTACCGGAATTCCTTTTACATGATGAAGATACATCAGCAAATTTTGTCGTACCCATTCTTCAGGTGTGAGTACAACAAATTTTTTTCTAAATTCATCAAAAATCTCTTTTTTCCCCTGAACACTTCTTAATCTGAAATTGTAAGTAGGTAAATTTAGTTTATCCATATTGCCGCATAAAAGGAATTCAAAAATACGAAAATTTATTCCTCAATTCCTGAGCCACATTCATTTGTTCCAATCTCAACAATTATCGAATATTTCAACTAACTTTGTCAAGCAAAATAGGATATATGAAAACAAAAAAAGAAATTGTTGAGAATTGGCTTCCGCGCTACACCGGTACTGAGTTAAAGGATTTTGGCGAGTATATTTTATTAACAAATTTCAGTAACTATGTTGAATTATTTGCACAATGGAATGGTGTGGAAATTATGGGCGAAAGTAAAGCTATGCCGAGCGCTACTTGTAAAAATGTAACCATCGTTAAATTTGGCATGGGGAGTGCAAACGCTGCTACGATCATGGATTTATTAAGTGCAGTGAAACCAAAAGCATGCTTGTTTTTAGGCAAATGCGGTGGGTTAAAAAAGAAAAATGAATTAGGTGATTTAATTCTGCCTCTCGCCGCAATACGAGGTGAAGGTACCTCTAACGATTATTTTCCAAAGGCAGTACCGGCACTTCCGGCATTTAATTTACAAAAAGCATTATCAACCACCATACGTGATTTTAAATGCGACTACTGGACAGGTACTGTTTATACAACCAATCGACGCGTATGGGAATCGGATAAAAAATTTAAAGATTATTTGCGTAAAACTCGCGCAATGGCCATTGATATGGAAACTGCAACGATATTTATTGTAGGATTTGCTAATTCAATACCTACAGGTGCTTTATTGTTGGTATCAGACCAGCCCATGATTTCGGATGGGATTAAAACAGAGGAAAGCGATATGGCAGTTACTGAAAATTATGTGGATGCACACCTAAAAATTGGAATAGAATCGCTGAGCCAATTGATCGAAAAACGTGAAACAGTGAAACATTTATATTTTAATTATAAGGACGATTAGCATTCATGAAATTTGATCAGATTATTACCGACCTTAAAAAAAAGATTTATCACTCGCTTTATTTATTAGCTGGAGAGGAGGCCTTTTTTATAGATGAGATATCCAATTTTATTGAAACTAATGTATTGGATGAGGGAGAAAAAGAGTTTAATCAAACGATAGTTTATGGCAAAGATACAGATGTGGCTTCTATCATAGGTTATGCCAAGCGGTTTCCTATGATGGCAAACTATCAGGTGGTTATTGTAAAGGAAGCACAAAGTATTAAAAATCTGGGCGAACTCATTCCATATATTGAGCAACCGTTGAAATCAACCTTGTTGGTAATTTGTTACAAATATAAAAAGATTGATAAACGAAAAGCCCTGGTTAAAAAGGTGGATAAGCATGGAGTTTTTTTTGAGTCGAATAAGTTGTATGAAAATAAAATCCCGGAGTGGATAAGTCAGCAGTTGATTAAAAATAATTATACCATACAACCGAAGGCAGCCGTTATTTTGACTGAGTTTCTAGGTACGGATTTAAGTAAGGTCTCAAATGAGATAAACAAATTAATGATTAATCTCCCGACTGGTTCTGAAATAACCCCTGATCATATTGAAGACAATATTGGAATCAGCAAGGACTTTAATGTGTTTGAATTACAGGGTGCACTGGGGAAAAAAGATATCTACAAAGCAAACCAAATTATTAATTATTTTGCATCTAATCAGAAGGATAATCCATTGGTTAAGGTAATCGGAATTTTATTTTCGTTCTTTAGTAAGATTTTAATTTATCATTACCTAAGAGATAAAAGCCGCAATAGTGTAGCATCCGTACTTTCAATAAATCCTTTCTTTGTTCAGGATTATCAGGTCGCAGCTAGAAACTACAGCGCCGGTAAACTTGCATGTATCATATCATCTTTAAAAGAATATGATCTAAAATCAAAAGGTGTGAATAATGCTTCGGCTACTGATGGTGAACTTATGAAGGAATTAGTTTTTAAAATTCTTCACTAAAGTCTGTTTAAGTTACTCGTAAGTGTTGTTATAAATCCGAGCGATAATTTCCATGTATTTACCCATAATAAACTCATCACATAGAATTGACTTAAAAGGAGAGTCTTTAAGAAAAGGTATTTTGAAAGATGAATAATTAATGTATTTTGTAGCGTCTTTTAGAGTGGCACCCTAAGACCGAAATACTCAACGCTGGATCAGACAGCTTGCACGAAACTACACTTATTTATTCCCTCATTGGAAATATGGT
>PIVJ01000086.1 GCA_003353955.1 Bacteroidota bacterium
AACAATTGTATAACCACATTGTAGTTATACCGTATATAGCTACAAGTTAATGTTTCTTATTAAACTATCAAGCGGATTTGCAATTTCTTTATTATTTTTTTCAATTGTTTTGGTATAAACTTCTGTTGTTTTGGGTGAACTGTGTCCCAACATATTTTGTATATGACGTAAGTTTACATTGTTTTCAATGCAGTGAGCTGCAAATGAATGCCTTAGCGTATGTGCAGAATCTAAGGTAGTTACTCCTGCCTTCTTTTTTGCAGTGTGAATATTCCCCACCCCTTGGGGTGAAATAAGATAGCATCCATCATGATAGCCCGCTGCTTGCCGTGGGGTAGTTCATTAAACCCTTGCTAAATCAATTTGTAGAATCAACATAATATTTCGCAGAATATGAATCTCAGACATTTTGTGATTTGAAATCAAGCGCACTTTTATTACCAGAAAATCTCGTTCTGTAAAGATCTAACAGATCG
This sequence comes from Bacteroidota bacterium, assembly GCA_003353955.1. Lineage (GTDB taxonomy): Bacteria > Bacteroidota > Bacteroidia > Bacteroidales. The sequence goes on from PIVJ01000086.1 coordinate 477, forward strand.
AAAATGCGTGTTATTTGAGCCATGAATTAGAATTTGCCATGTGCTACTTAAAAAGGTTGTCAATAACTGTTTTATATTTCTCAATAATAAAATTTCGTCTTAAGCTCATTTTTGCAGTAAGTTCATCAGAATCTATACTAAACGCTTTATCCAGTATTTCAATTCTAATGATTTGTTCGGTCTTGCCTAAAAATTGATTATAAAAGTCAACCTCTTTTTGAATTCTCTTCTTAATTCTGAGAACCTTAACCATTTCTGCATCTGAAGTATATTCTATTTCCTTTACTCTGCACCAACTCTTCAAATGTTCAAATTCCGGTATAATAAGTGCGGCAGCATATTGTTGATTTTCACCAACCACAAAAGTAGTTTCAATGAATGGAGATTCGTTAACTTTATTTTCGAGTAATTGTGGGCTGATGTATTTTCCAAAAGAAGTCTTAAAAATTTCCTTCTTCCGTCCTGTTAATTTAAGTTGTCCTTCTTTCTCAAATACTCCAAGATCACCGGTGTGGAACCAACCTTCTTCATCAATGGCTTCTGCAGTTAATTCGGGTTGTTTGTAATAACCAAGCATTACATTGGGCCCTTTACATAAGATTTCACCATCTTCAGCAATTTTAACTTCAACGCCGTCTAAAACCGGACCTATTGTACCGAATTTACGACCATTTTTTTTAAAAGTTCCAACTGCAATTACCGGCGATGTTTCAGTAAGACCGTAACCTTCCAATACATGAATTCCTGCTGCGGAAAATATTCGTCCCAGGCGAGATTGTAGTGCAGCACCTCCTGATACCATAATTTGAAGTCTCCCGCCTAAACCAGCATGCCATTTACTTAATACAAGTTTCTGGGCAATCTTTAATTTGATATTATATAAGAACCCTTGTTTCCCGATTTCATATTTTAATCCAACAGCGACCGACCAGAAAAAGATCATTCTTTTGATCCCTTTCAGTTTTCTTCCTTTTCCAATTATTTTGTCATAAACTTTCTCCAACAACCTTGGAACAGTAGACATAATATGTGGTCGAACTTCTTTGATATTATCTGCAATAGTCCCAATGTTTTCTGCATAATAAATTGAGTAACCCAGATACTGATAAACATAGGTAAGCATTCGTTCGTAAATATGGCACAGTGGTAAGAAACTGAGCACTTTTGCATAATCACCCATGGGTGGAATTTCCTTTACTGCAAAAATATTACTTAAAATATTAGCATGAGTAAGCATGATACCTTTAGGGTCACCAGTTGTACCCGATGTATAAATCAAGGTTGCCATATTTCCGGTTTTGATTGTGCTTTTGATATCTTCAAGTTTTTCCGGAGCTTGATTTTTCTCACCCAACTTTATTAAATCACTTAAATGCTGTGTTTTGCTGACCTTATCATAGGTATAGATGCCTTTTAAACTAGGCACTTCTGAAGCTATGTGTTTTATTTTGTCAAGTTGGTATTTACTAGAAGCAAATGCATATTGTACCTCAGCATGGTTAAGAATGTATCGATATTCCAACTCACTTATTGTCGGGTAGATTGGTACGTGAATACCACCCACCTGCATAATCGCCATGTCGGAAAAATTCCATTCCGGTCGATTATTTGAAATGGTTGCAATTTTATCTCCTTTTTGTATGCCTAATTCTAAAAAGGCATAACTCATATTGTTTACTGTTTCAATGTATTGATCAATATTAAACTTAATCCATTGGCCATTTTCTTTACCGGCCAGTAAATCATCTTTAACTTCAAATTTATTTTTAATGTGAGGTAATAGGTCGAATAGCCTTGTAACTTCCATAGTAGTTTTATTAGTTCGTATAAATTAGGCTATACAATTATATGAAAAAAATACTAAAAAATGAACTAGGAAATATTTACTTACGTATTAATTGAGTGGCACTTGCTTGCGCTGTTGGCATTACAAGAATATCATTAACATTAACATGAGGTGGTAAAGTGGTGATATAAAAAGCTATATCTGCAATGTCTTCAGGACGTAAAGGTTTAAACCCTTTGTAAACACTATCTGCTGTTTGCAGGTCATCTTTAAATCGTACCATTGAAAACTCTGTTTTCACAGCACCGGGGGCTATTTGGCTAACTCTTATCCCATGTTCAAGTAAATCAACTCGCATGGCTTTTGTAAGGGCATTTACCGCATGTTTGCTTGCACAGTAAACATTTCCTTTCGGGTATACTTCCTTTCCTGCAATGGAGCCAATATTGATGATATGTCCCGATTTCTGTTCAACCATCATGGGTGAGATACTTCTTGTAACATATAAAAGACCTTTAACATTTGTATCAATCATCTGATCCCAATCATCGATGCTTCCATCTTGAATTTGATCCATACCAACTGCCAATCCCGCATTATTAATTAAAACATCAATGGTTTGATCCTTGATTTTATCAATCGTATTTTTAACGGTCATACGCTCTCTGACATCAAAAACTAAAATCGTAACCTTAACATTATAATCTTTCTCCAGTTGTGATTTAAGCTGTTTCAATCGTTCTTCTCTTCTGCCGGTAATACAAAGATTATAATTGTTCTGTGCAAATTTGAATGCACAGGATTTACCAATACCACTGGTTGCACCGGTAATAAAAACAGTTTTATTCACAACGATTAATTATTTACTGAGGTTAATATCAATTGAAACACCCATCTTTACCCAACGGCCAGGCATAATTACATTTCCAATATCGAAATAATTGGCATCAAATAAATTAGCCACTTCCAAATATACATCCCAATTTTGAATTTCCCAATTCATTTTCGCATCTAATAAAACAAAAGGTTTGTACTCAGTTTCAATATCCACAGGATAAGCAAGATACGTGCCGGCTCTATCCTGATAGCTTGCTTGCCAATTCATGCTTAAGCCCTTATAAATATTATGAGATAGGTTTAACGCTAATTTATGTTTCAGATAATCCAAGGCATACTTCGAAGTGAAATCTCCACTTTTTTTGCTAACATTCGTGAACGCATAACTTAACTTGAATTGATTAATCGGAAGGTTTTGTTTACTGAAAAAAGATGAATTTAAATGAACTGCAAACTCAAAACCACCGGTGTTTAATTCAGTGATATTTTTGCTCTCCCACTTTTCTTGTGTATCTGAATACTTTATCCAATCAATGATGTTTGTCCCATCTCTTTTAAAAACAGCCATTTCAGCAGCAACATCTTCTTGAATAAATTTTAATCCTGCCTCAAAGCTTATGGCCTCTTCCGGTATTAAATCAGCATTGCCCACATTGGTAGGCCCTTCATAATATAAATCGGTAAATGTGGGTAAGCGAAAAGATTTATTTATTGATGCAAAAAATTTAATATGATTGGTAAAATTGTAACTAAAATCAATTCCGGGTGCAAAATGCCAGTCAAAAACAGAATTATAATTGGCTAATAGGCCGGCAGAAAAAGAAGTGCGTTTTGAGTAATAACTATGTTCGATAAAAAAAGAGTAGTTATTTCTTTTATCGCTTTTAGTATAAAAGACATCCGCTTCATTTTTTACATTTTTTGGCTCATCTAAGCTAAACCCCAATACATTACTTAAAATTTTTTCATGTCGGTAAGAAAATCCAACCGCAGTTTTTCCCATCTCAGAATGAAAATTAATCGTCTCATCAATTCCATAAACCTGTGTTTGATGATAATTGAGGGGATTACCTCTAACTAATTCAAACTGACCATTGTGTTGTTTCCAGTATACTGAAGTTTTATGTTTTAGCTCAGCTCCACCTTTTAAAGATGCAGAAATAAATTTTGTTTTAGTTTGTACGTATTGATTTGGGTACTTAGGCGTATAAAAACTATTGGCACCAAACGATTTGTCCTGGTGCGCAGCCTGTAAATCAAGTGTTGCATTATTGAGTTTTATACGTGAAAGATAAAATAAGTTGAGCATTTGATAATCCGTATTCTCAATATATCCATCCGAGCCCTTTTTCGAAATAGAGAAACTATTTGCGACACTTTTATTTGATGTATTGAGCGCAGCAGAGGTGCTATATAAATTATTTTCTCCGCCTGTTAAGGATAGCTTCAGGGTATTTGTTTCCGGGAGTCCGGTGATTATGTTAATTGCCCCACTAAAAGCATTGGGTCCAAATGTTCGGGATGCAGGCCCTTCCAGAACTTCAATCCGGTCAATATTGTCAATATCAATGGGCAAATCAGCATTGTGATGCCCTGTTTGTGGATCATTAAAAGGAATACCATTTACTAAAATCAAGGTTTGATCAAAGGATCCGCCACGAATACTTATGTCTGATTGCACCCCATTATAACCTCGCTGTCTGATGTCTACGTTCATGACATATTCTAGTAAATCTACGAGGCTTTGAACGGGTGCTGATTCAATCTCAGCTTTTGTTAAAATGGTTATAATTCGGGAACTTTCTGAATAAACTTCAGGCGTTCGTTTTGTATTAATCTCAATTTCAGGGATCCACAAAGTATCTGATTGGGAAAATAATCCGCTTGAAAAAAGTATTGAAATGTATAAAAATAAGTATCGTTTCATAGCATGAAATAGTTAAATTAATGTTATAATATAGAATTTTTAGTGAGTCTTGGTTTTAACCCACTCACGGGCATTTACAAAGGCTTCAATCCAGGGAGTGATTTCATCTCCTATTCTGTCATCTGGATATTCCGGCCAGTGCCAGGGTTTGAAAGCACGTTCGAGATGTGGCATAATTACCAAATGGCGACCATCTTCAGAACATAAAGCTGCTGTGGCAAACTCAGAGCCGTTTGGGTTTGCCGGATAAGTATCATAACTGAATTTTGAGGCAATATGATATTTTTTTTCAGAATATGGAAAACTAAACTTACCTTCTCCATGTGCAACATGAATTCCAAGGCGAGTTCCGATGAGTGATTGAAGCATCACAGAATGATTTTCCAGAATGTTAATGGTTAAGAAACCGGCTTCAAATTTATGCGATTCATTGATTAACATTTTTGCTCTTTTCTCATGCTCAGGATAAACCAGATTCAATTCCATCATAAGTTGGCAGCCGTTGCATACGCCTAAACTCAATGTATCTTCTCTGGTATAAAAATTATCCAATGCTTTTTTGGCTTTCTGATTATATAGAAATGCGCCTGCCCAACCTTTGGCCGAACCTAACACATCTGAATTGGAAAAACCACCTACAAAAACAATAAAGTTGATATCCTCTAAAGTTTCACGACCGGAAATTAAATCAGTCATATGCACATCTTTTACATCAAACCCGGCCAGGTACATTACGTAAGCCATTTCACGATCTCCATTAACACCCTTTTCTCTGATGATGGCTGCCTTGATTCCGCTCGGTGTCCTGCGATGTAAATCAATGTTGTACTGAGATGCTTTTCCCGTGAAGTTTTTCGGGAATTTGAATGAAAGTTTTTGATTCTTATAATTCGTAAATCGTTCCAACGCTAAGGTATCACCACATTGTTTTTTATCAAAGAGATAAGAGGTCTTATACCATAAGTCTCTTAAATGATCAATGGGAAGTTTTAAATTATGGGTTCCATTTTTAATTGAAACCACTCTAGTTGTTGATAATTTACCTATCTCATGAAATGAAATAGATTGTTGATCGAGCAATTCTTTTACCTTGTTAAAATCAGAAATCTGAATAATAATTCCGGGATTTTCACTAAATAAAATCTTGGATAAATTTTCTTCTTTCAAGGTGGAAAAATCAATTTCTAAGCCCAGATCATTTCTTCCAAATGTCATTTCAAGCAGGGTAGTGACTAATCCTCCTGCTGAAATATCATGCCCTGCAAGTATTCGTTCTTCTCGAATTAATTTCTGAATGGCATTAAACGCTTTTTTAAAGTATGGCGTATTATTTATGCCAGGTGTTTTTACAAACAGTTGATTCATTAACTGACTATAACTACTTCCTCCCAAATGAAATTTATCCCTTGAGAAATCTATATAAAGTAAATGAGTATTTAAGTTATTTTTCAGAACCGGACTTACGACCTGACGAATATTTTCTACTTCTCCGACAGCCGAAATAATGACCGTTCCGGGTGCATAAACGACATCTCCATTTTCATATTTCTGAGTCATCGATAGGGAATCTTTCCCGGTAGGAATATTGATGCCTAATTCGCAGGCAAATTCACTAACGGCTTCCACAGCTGAATACAAACGTGCATCTTCTCCGATATTTTTAGCGGGCCACATCCAGTTAGCGCTTAAAGAAATTCCTTCAATATTATTTTGAATGGGTGCCCAAACAATATTAGTTAATGCTTTCGCGATAGACAATAAAGACCCATTTACAGCATTGACCAATCCGGCAACAGGGGCATGCCCCAAGGCGGTGGCAATACCTCTTATTCCCTGATAATCTAACGCAACCACCCCCAGATTATTTAAGGGCAATTGAATTTGCCCGGCACATTGTTGCATCGCTACTTTTCCGGTAACTGAACGGTCTACTTTATTCGTGAGCCAATCTTTACAAGCTACTGCTTCCAGTTGAAGAAGGTTTTCTAACTCATCAATAATGTTGGAGTCATTGGTTATAATTTCATTTAACTTAGGCGTGATGTTTTGATCAATTAAAACAGTTTTTGGAGGTTTGCCAAATAAATATTCAAGTTCTAAATCAATTGGATTCGTTCCTTTTGCTTCAAAAACAAGATGATTATCACCCCTGGTTTCTCCAACGGCATAAAAAGGGGCACGCTCTCTTTCAGATATTTTTTTAAGCAATGCTAAGTCTTTTTCTTTCAAAATTAGTCCCATTCTTTCCTGAGATTCATTCCCAATAATTTCTTTCGCCGAGAGGGTAGGGTCACCAATGGGAAGTTTTTTGATGTCAATTGATCCTCCAGTATTTTCAACTAATTCGGAAAGACTGTTTAAATGACCGCCGGCACCATGATCGTGAATTGAAACGATAGGATTTTTATCGGATTCAACTAAGGCTCGGATTGCATTTAATGTTCTTTTTTGCATTTCAGGGTTGGCTCTTTGTACTGCATTTAATTCAATTGAATTATTGAACTCTCCAGTGGCAACAGATGAAACTGCACCTCCACCCATTCCAATTCGGTAGTTATCACCACCAAGTATAACAATGACATCTCCTTCTTCAGGTTCGCCTTTCAAACTATCTTCTTTTTTCCCGAAACCAACACCCCCTGCAAGCATAATCACTTTGTCGTATCCATATTTTTCATTTTCCTCATTATGCTCAAAAGTTAAAAGACTTCCACAAATTAGAGGTTGCCCGAATTTATTACCAAAATCACTGGCACCATTGGATGCCTTAATTAAAATATTTTCAGGCGTTTGGTATAACCAAGTGCGTGCCGTAGTTTTCTGTTCCCAGGTTCGGTTATCTTCCAGGCGGGGGTATGAAGTCATATAAACTGCGGTTCCGGCAATGGGTAAACTCCCTTTGCCGCCTGCCATGCGATCTCGAATTTCTCCACCTGATCCTGTGGCTGCCCCATTAAAAGGTTCAACCGTGGTCGGAAAATTATGAGTTTCGGCCTTTATCGAAATAACAGTGTCAATGTCTTTTATTTTAAAGAAATCCGGTTTGTCTTGCGTTTCAGGTGCAAATTGTTCAACCCTAGGGCCAAGCACAAATGCAACATTGTCTTTGTATGCTGAGACCAATCGATTGGGATTTTGCCTGGAGGTTTTTTTGATTAAGGCGAATAATGAATCCTCCTTTTTCTTGCCATCAATTACAAATGTGCCATTAAATATTTTATGCCGACAATGTTCTGAGTTTACCTGAGCAAAACCATAAACTTCACTGTCGGTAAGCTTCCGTCCAATCTTTTTACCAACTTCATTCAGGTATTGAATTTCGTCATCGCTTAATGCAAGGCCTTCTTCATTATTGTATGACTTAATATCGTCGATAAAAATAATAGAATCAGGTTGTTTTTCAATGGTGAAAATATCCTGTTTGAGTGCTTTGTACATCGACTGAAGCATGGGATCGTAAGAGGCTGATGAATCTTTAACTTTATAAAATTCTTCTATTCTAACAATACCATCAATCCCCATATTCTGGGTAATCTCGACAGCATTTGTACTCCATGGCGTAATCATTTCCTTTCGGGGTCCTACAAAGTTTCCTTCAATTGTATTTTCTTCAATGGGCAATGCCTCATTAAATAGCCATCTCAGTTTTTGTTTGTTAGATTTTGAAACAGTTTTGTTTGCATGAACGGCAAAAAACAAATCAGCCTTACCCTGAAAAAAAAGAATCATTTATTCGATTGTATAATGATGATAGAAAACGAAAAATCGGCGTAAAGGTATAAAATTATCAATAGCGTCCTAAACGTTTTATAAAAAAACAAAAAAGAGAGAAAGAATCTCAGTAACTCAAAATACCTTTGAGGCTTTCTAACAAAAAAACTTTCTCTCATGGCAAATATAAATTT
>PIVJ01000985.1 GCA_003353955.1 Bacteroidota bacterium
CATGCTTTATTAGCAAACTCATTGTGTGAATAAATAGTAGCAAGTGGAAACATCGCCATTAATGTTTTAAGGACGTGTAACAAACTTTCTTTTTGTTCTGGTGTTCTAGTATCCTTTGGCGTCTTACCATCGCTTTCTACGCCTCCGCAATAGCAAATCCCTATTGAATTACGATTGTGCCCTTTCGTATGGGCCCCTGATTTATCTATATCTCTACCTTTTTTGATAGTACCATCCAATTCTATATAAAAATGATAGCCTATATCTGTCCAACCTCTACCTTCTACGTGCCACTTTTTAATAGTTTCAACAGGTATATGTTGTCCTTCTCTTGTAGCAGAGCAATGTACTATAATTTCGTTTATACTTCTCATTTCTTCTTATGTATTAACAACCATTTGTGAACTGTGTATCCAATAGTTAAAGCTAATAATAATATTTCTAACGCAGGCTCTATCCAGTTTAAACTAGCTAAAGCAAATGAAGATGCATTTAATAAATACAGCTTCAAATCATCTACCCCTATCAT
>PIVJ01000257.1 GCA_003353955.1 Bacteroidota bacterium
ACAACGGTCTTTGCATATGAAACTGTAAGGGATTTTTATAAGTTTACTTATCAAAATAGCTATGAGCCACATATGCGATTAGACACAAATTTAGCTTTTTTTATTAATTAGTCAAATCGTAGATTTGGCGGAGCAAATTACTTGTAAAAAACTAACCAAAACGTCTGAAACCCTTATGCTTTATGATGCATTGTTATGCGTTGACGCGTTTATATTACTTTTAAAATGTTTCTTGAAGAAGTCTAAACATATCCACAGAATTTACATATTGAATATTTAATGCCATACAAGCATCTGGAATCTTCACTTTGCTTTTACGGAAGGGCTCACTAATTTCCTGAGTAACTGCTATTCTATTATTATTATCAGCTAAAGTAAATGCTACAATAAAAGCATCTGCTTCTTCAACATCTAAAAATTCTGCTAATGCATGAGGCAAATAATGGTCATTTCTAGAAATAGCCCAACCAACTACTTGACTATAAATATCCATAATTTCAGAAGTGTCTTTAAAAAACTCGACAGGTAAATTCACTTTACACCATTGTTTTAAAGCATCATTATTTTTGTAAATTTCTTGCTTAACTTTATCAATGCTTATTATTTTTCCATCTTCAGCTAGTTGCTTTACCTTTTCCCAAAAACTTGAAGCAACATCCAAAGGATAATATGCTCTATGGGCTTGAATAAAAAAATTGGTATCAACGACATAAACACTCATAAATATTACAAGTGTTTGGTGAAGAATGTTTGAAAAGTATCTCCTTTCAAACTGGTTAACTTATATGCGTCTCGATATAAAAGCTTTCCAGACTTTACTGCATTATTTATATGCGCAGCATATGTCATGCTTAAACGTTTCTTAGTAGTTCTATAGAAGTCTCCACCAGTACTTTTTGCTTTCAAATCAAACTCTCGACTAATGTATTCTTCATAAAAATTATAAAACTGTCCCTTTGTTATCTTACCTGTATCTAAAGCTCTCCGAGCGATAACTATTTCACTTACTTTAAAATAGCGTGCTGCGTAACTTATTTTGGGATTCCTGTTCCAAACTGTATTGAATATTTTTTCAGGAACTAGAAATTCAGCTGCTATTTTATCACATAATAATTCGGTTGGATCATTTGCAGGCTCTAATTTTCTAAAATCAAAACCAGCACTATGTCCTGTCCAAATATGTGCTAATTCATGCACAATAGTAAACATTTGAGCTGCTTTTCCGTCTGCATTATTTACAAACATAAATGGGGCTAGTTCATCAACCATAACAAATCCCCTGCAATCATCTACTTTTATCGGGCGACTAGTATTATTTTCTACTACACCATTAAAAACCATTATGATTCCAACTTCTTCAATTTTAAAAGTTAGAAAGTCTAAAGCTTCTCTCCATGTTTTAAAATTACTTGCCCAACTTTCTTCTAACCCAAGAGTTTCTCTAATATCAGAAACTATTTTATTTACATTTTCACTATTTCCATACTTTCCTACAAATTGTAATGGTTCAAAATCATTATCTCTTAAATAATCTCTAAGCCATTCTTGTCTTTGTTGCATAATAAGAATAGTGTCGTAAACATTTATGCTAACATTTTCTTCTGCAATATTATTTGTACGAAAAAAAGGAATTGGTAATTCTTCTTTTGGTGGTTCTTTTAAAAAAAGGTATCCAAAAGGCAAATAAACTTTTTTAGAAAAATCTTCTAATTGCTTAACTGTAGGTTTTTTACTTCCATCAATCCAGTCGTGAATTTTAGGAACTTTCAGAGCAAATTCTTGCAATTTATAACCAGCTCGGGAAATTGCCCAAGTGATAATGTTTGCATTTATATTTACTTCTGTACTCATTTTACAAATTTAAACAATTGTTTCTTCTAAATATAAATTTACAATTTATTTGTTTATAATGTCCAATAATTAGAAAATTAAACTCTCAATATTTTGCTCTTGAGCATTGTTTGTTAAGGCACATAGTTTACAAAAGTTAAAGATTAGAGTTTACACTAAATTAGTTCCTAACCTTACTGTTTGTTCTTTAGTTCTTAATTCATTTTCATTAAAGTATCCTAAAAATACATTTCTATAATATACTTTCCAAATATCATTACCAATGTGCTGTGCGCCAACGTATTTTCCTGCTAGGTTTTGAGACATATACACCCAAAAGTATGC
>PIVJ01000087.1 GCA_003353955.1 Bacteroidota bacterium
CTTGCAGCATCTTACCAAATACAGAATCTCCTCTTCTAGTATCTAAAAACTCATTCCACTCTTCTTTTGTTTTACTTTTAGCAAAATCTTGATACACCTTATTTACATCTACATTTCTTCTGTCTTGACGCTTTTTTCTTTCAGCTGGAGTTTCATCTACAACAAAACCTAAACTAGATTTTTTAATACTAGATTCAACACCTTTAGGCGCTCTAGAGATCCTCTTTTGAGTCTTCTTACTAATTTTACCTTGTCTAAAAGCAGAGTTGTTAGAGACCATATAATCAAAAGCTTTTTGTGGAGTATCTACTTTTAAATTCAATCCAAGCATTGCTTCTATCTTACTAGCTATCCCTTCTTTTTTCTCTAGCTTAAGTAAATCTTCTTGAGCATATAAAGATTCTTGTAGTACTTTAGTATATTCATCTTTAAAAGCTTCACTTTTATCTTTCCACTTTTTACCTTTTTCTTTTGTAAATAATTGATCTTCTAAAGCTTTTATAATGTTGTCGCTGTAAACTTTTAAAACGCCTCCTTGGTTTTCTACATGTTTATAAACGTTATCAGCATATTGCTTCTTTAATTCAGGAGTAGTGAATATTCTATCGTCTATAGCGTGGCTAACTTCATGAAGTATCATTGTTCCTTGAAGTATTTTTCCATCGGCTAATTTTTTCCTAGCAGACTCAGTATCTTTTACTATGTATTTACCATTTACAATAAAACCATTACTACCTTCTCTTAACCCTTGTAATATTTTTTCTTTGTTTTCATTAGTTATATTAGTTTCTTCTTCTAATATATCATAAGCATCGTCTATGTTTTTAAACTCTTTTATTTCAAGATTATCGATATTTTCTACTATTTCTTTACCTTTAGACTCTACATCTACAGCTAGACTAATAGCTTTACCTTGCTGATAAAGCATATTTTCACCTTCCTGCGCATATACTTTATTTTTGCTTCTATTTGAAAGTGGTTTACCTGCTTTAGTTTTTAAACTTTCAACTCTTTCAACTATAACTGGATTTGACTTAGCTTTAATTATATTATCTTCAACAACTTCAGATCTTATTTTTTCAATTACTTGGGCTAGCTTTTCAGATCTACTTTTAGTATTATAACCTTGGTTATTGTATCTTTTAAAATGCTTAGCTATTTCCTTACCTCTTTCTCCTAAAGCTTCATCAACTCTTTCGTATTTAACATCTTTTAATATATTTTCTTTTTCAGATTTTATAGATTTTAGTTTTTGATCAAAGTCTTCAGCTTTATTTTTCTTACCTTCTTTTATTAAGTTATCTCTATAGATCTGTATTTTTTCATTTTTAGTTGTTTCAGAGTCTGTTGGTTTAACACCAGCTTCAGCTAATATACTATTCTCTACAGAGTTAAATGCTAATAGTTTCTTTTGGTTTTCAGAACCTAAAGCTATCATTTCAACTTCTAAACCATTAGTAATACTACTTAAGTCTTGTAATTTTTGAGACATAGAAGCTGTTAGTATTTTTCTTATTTCAGGATCTTGTTCAGTGTCTATAGCTAGGCTAAATCCTTCTATCTCTTTATTTATTTCTTCAATACTTTCTTTTAGTTTTTTGCCCGCGGTATTATTAGCCATAGCGGAGTAAGCAACACCTGGTCCACTCATAGCACCTGACATAACTATAGCCGCGACAGCAGTGTCATCCCACTGGCTGAAATCCATGTCTCTACCAAGTATTAAACCTTCACTAACTATTTGATCACCAAAAAATATACCTTCTTCTTCTAATACTTCTGAACCAACTCTTTTACCGAGTTCTTTACCTGCGTATCCAAACTGAGCTAACCTTGAGCTGTATGCGTAATCAGCTAATGTTCTAGTTCCTTTAGAAAAATCTTTAATAGCTTTTAAAGAGTTAGGTGCTGTACCTAAAAACGAAGTAAAAGTACCTTCTATTATTCCGGTAGCTATAGATGCGCCAATTATTTGATCGTCAGTTAAATCATTCATAGCTATAACTTTATTAACTTCTAGCATTGAATTATTGTACTTCTTGTCATCTATAAAACCTAGATCATAAGCGTCTTGTATTTGTTTTCTTTGATTCTTAGCAGTTTCAACTAACTCCGTGCCTAATTCTAACCTTCTGAATTTATCAGCACCAGAGGATACTCCAAATTGAGAACCTACGGCTATTTGAGTTGCTATTTTAGAAAGACCTAGAGCGTTTCCAGCTCCAGCAGTTCCAATAGCCAATATCATATTAGGGGCTTGTTGAGCACCTGTTCTTAATAAAAATCTTCCTCCTTGATCTTGTTCTAAAGCTTGATCGTAAGTTAAAGGTGTTTCAAACGTTTTTTCTTTAGCGTTTAGCTTTCTTTGCTGCTCAATAGCCCAATCAGAGTTCATTAAAGTAGGAACTGCTAAAAGTAATTGAGCTGTAGCATCGTTAAAATCTTTTTTAATTATATCACCTAAACCATACTCTTTAAAAGCAACATTAAACAACTCGGCTTGTGATATTTTTTCTCCACGTTTTTTCTCTTCAAAAGTTTTAATACTAGTAAGTAATCTTTCAGCTTCTAGTTCTAAATCTTTTTGATTATTTTTTTGGTTTTCGTATAATAAAAACAAAGAAGCTTGAGCTTCTTTAAATCTAACTTCTTCTTCTTTTGTTAATTTTCTTTTTGGTTTTTCTATACTATATATAAACTCAGAATCTATAGTGTTTATATTTATTTTAGAATCAGTTGGAGCTATAGCACTTATTTTTTCTAATTGAGACTTAACATCCCTTACAGATAAATCTTCTATCTGTTTAGATATTTTTTCTTTATAGCTTTTAATATTTTCTTTATACTCTTTTTCTTCTGCTTTACCAAAAGAATAAGAAAGCTTTAATAAATCTTGATCACCAGACTCTTTAGTTAGAGTCTCGTATATTGTGGTCATTTTGTTGTCAAGCTTGTTTTTTTTGAACTGATTTAAACCGTTTTCATAAACACTGTTTAAATCAACATTAAGAAGTTTTTTACCAATGCTTGTTGGCAATCCAGATAAATCTTTAACAGCTTTTATATATTCTTCGTTAGTTAGCTTTTTAGGTATTTCTCTCGTTATAAAACCACCTACTTCAGTTCTTTCAGTTATAGTTTCAGTAGGTCTTCTAGAGTCGAAATTATTTATATAATCTTTTACTATTTTAGCTTCTTCTTCTGTGAAATTAACATTATTAGACAATGTTAAATATGTTAATTCAGCAAAGTCTTTTCCTTCAACAAACTCTCTATTTACCCCTACGTTATCTAACTTTTTATTTTCTATTTCTTTTCTATCTTCCCTTAGTTTAGCCAACTTAGAGGATGCTTTTACAGAGTTGTCGTTTATTATATTTATATCTTGCTCATCTAAGTTTTTATTAAAATAAGAAGATAAATCATTTTGGTTTTCATAAGAACCTACTAAATCTTTACCTTTGTAAACTTGGTATATTGGAGTTCCTTTAAAACCTAAAACAGCACTTCCAGGTTTAAAAGACTCTTTAACACTGTAATTAGTACCATCGAGAGCGTCGTTCATAGAATAAACATTATCCATTAAGCCTACTCTTGAAGCTATATTTTTACTTAACTCTTCGTTAGATAAACTTTTAAATGAATTTTTTAATTGATCTATTTGTTTTGCTGACTTTATTTTTTCATTATAAGTAAAAGGCTGTAAGTCAATATAAACTTCTTCGTTTGTTTTTGGATCAACATACTTAATAGCATTGCCAGTACCAGTCCCAGCTTGGTCAACAGGTATATTATTTGCAGACATTATACTCTGAAACTCTTCTTCAGTAGCTCCTACTAAACTTAAGCTATTTTCAAAAGATCTATCGCCATAATCAATTTCAGACTTAGCTTTACTAATTTGATCTTCTAGTCTTTTTATAGACATAGCTAGATCATACTTTTCTTGACCAGGTTCAATAGTGTCTTTTTTAGACTTTAGCTCAGCTAACTTAATGTCTAAATCATTTATTTCTTCAACTGGACCTTTTTCTTTTTCTATTACTTCAATAATAGGATCATCTTCTAACACTTCTAAAATAGAATTATTTTCTGCAGTTTTAGATGTCGTATCGTCTTCTAATATTTCTAAAATATCGTTATTTTCAGTCAAATTTTCTGACATATTTAATTTTGTTTATATTTTTTATTATATAAATCAATTGAAGTAATAGCTTTATTACCGCTATTTGGATCAATAAAAACTACTCTTTCTTTACCCTTAAACATAACGACAGTACCTACTTCTAGATCACTTATGTCAGCGTTAGTTCTAACAACAAGTGCCTTAGGCTTAGTATCTAAGTTTAATCCTAAATTTTTACCGTCATCTATAATAGTAGATCCACTAGGAGAACCAACAAAACTACCTTTACCAAAAACAGCCTTAGTAATAGTTGGCGTTTTTTGTTGTACGTCACCAAGTAGAATGCTAAACTCTTCTGTTGGGACCCCGTAGTCTTTTTTATTAGTATTTATGTCTATTAGTAAATTTTCAAAATCTAAGTTGTTTATTTCATCAAAAGTATAAACTGGCGTGAAAGTAGACTCTTGATCTTTAAATTCACTAGGTGTTTCTATAAAAATAACTTTTTCGTCTTCATCTATTTGTAATCTATCTTTACTTTTAACAGGTATGCCTCTATTTATAGCATTCATAAACTTTTTAGCTTTATCTTCTGGAGTTTTAGAAGCTAGTATATCTTGAGCAGCGTTAACTTCTGTAGTAAATAAATTTTTATATTTAAGTGCAGATTGTTTAGCTTTTTCAGATTCGCTAACCTTACCACCTGTTTGTAGTTTAGTTATTTCTTTTGTTTTAGCGTTTTCTTTGCCAAATGTATCTATAGAATAGTTTATCCAAGCACCTCTTAGCCTAGCTATTTGATCTGGACTACCTGTCCACTCTTCATCTTCTTTTTTAGAATTTAAATATTTATTACCACCTGGCATATTACTCATTATTTGCCAAGAATCTTCATTTAGCTCACCTAGTATTCTGGTATCATTACGCATGTCAGAAGTAATACCGTCATTAACCTGTCCGTAAAGTTTTCTTGTTGTTGTAGTAACTCTTTTACCATCTTCGCTTAAGCTTTGCCACTCTGTTATAGTAGGTTCATACTTTTTAGCATATTCATTAAATATAGCCTTAAAACTCTCGCTTGGATCTTCTGTATAGTTTATTAAACCAGGACCACCTTTTGTAACGCTATTATAATAATTAGAAAGATTTAAAGTGTACTTACCATATTTAGTATCCAAATTAAGCATTACGTTACCATCTTTCATTATAGGAACAACATTATTACCATCATTGTTAACCATTTCCTTAACAAACTCCATTGCTTTTTTATCTGTAGAATTAGATATTGCAGATAAAGCGTTTGGTAAGTTTTTATTAAATTTATCAGCTTCTTGCTGTAATAAACCTAAACCATTAACGTAAGTATCTAAACCTTTTTGCAAGTTAGCCGAACTTTTTAAAGCTTCTGTTTGATCTCTACCTATAGAGTTGTATTGTATTCTATAATTGTCATCTATAGCTTTCATAAACATGTCAGAAGTACTATCAGCAAAACTAAGTTTGCTTTCTGATGCAGCTTTAGTTAAGCTATCTTTAAAATCTATTTGTTGTTGTGTTATAGCGTTTTTATTAGCTTCTATAATAGCAGCTTGATTATCAAAAGCTGTTATAGCACCTTGAATACTTTTAGAAAGCTGCATAGCACTTCTATCTATCATATAAGGTGAAACGTTAGTTCCTGGTCTTGAATAAGTTCCCATAATTTATTATTTAGGTTGATAAAGATTAATCCATTGTTGTGCTTGAGCAGCAACAGGATCATTTCTCCAGTCACTACCTAATCTTGCTTTAGCCTCATCTCTAATAGTATAAGCACTCAGTCCAGCACTAGAGTAAAGGTCTCTAGTTAAATCTTCGCCCATTACAGCTTCAAGAGGGTTTTGACGATATAAAGTTGTTCTACCACCTGGTTGAGCATAGCCAACTTGACCAGCGTTACCATTTCTTAATATATCTTGCATAGCTTGCTGAGCATTTGTAGCAGCTCTTTGATTAGCTTGAGACGTTGATTGTTCTGTAGTTTGTGAAGTCTCTGGTATTTGAGGCGGAAGCATTCCACTACCTAATGTTTCTCCCATAGCACCTAAGCCAGCTACAGCAGCTTGCGTAGAGTATAGTTGTTGAGCTCTAAGTAAATCAGCTTGACCTTGCATTCTATCTAGCTCTTGAATCTCTCTACTTTCTTGCATGCCTGTTCTCCAAGACTCTCCTTTTCCCTTAGCTATATCAACTTGTAATTGACCTTGAGCTTGTAGTTTTTGATTTTGAGTTTCTTGTTGTTGTATGCTAGCTGAAACTCCTTGTTTAGATCTTAAAGCAGCTTGAGCTAAGGCAGTTGCTCCACCAGCTCCAGTTTCCCTTAAATTATCCAAGGTGTTTGCTAGTGCTATATCTGATTGCTCTGCCTGCATCTCTGCAGCTTTAGTAGCCACTTGCAGGTTTGCATAAGGATTAGATAAATTTTGAAATGGATTTATTATTTCTTGTCTTTGAAAGTTTTCTATAGCATCCATTTTTTCTTTATACTTAATGTTGGAATGTATTGCTTGGCCAGTAGCCCATGCTACTTGAGCGCCTTGCGCTGCTAGCTTTATGCCTGTTCCATCCTTAAAGTTATCTAAAAAACCACTCATAATTATAATTTTATCTTGATGATACTACAAATTCTGTTGAGACAGCAAACAACTCTTTAGTTCCACCTAAATCTGTAGTTGCGTCTGTCGATACTTTTACTGTTGCTAAATAACCTTTAATACCTGTAGTTGCATCACCAAAGAATACTTCTCCTGGTCTAGCTACACTATTATTTATTAAATTAGCAAAATATTTATTTTCTTTTCTATTAAAACCTGCTCTATAAGGTACTCCACTTTCTGTATATAAACCTTCTTCATAGCTTCTTACTAGTTTAGCAGAGTCGTTATATTGTTGTTGAGCGCTTGACTGTAAATCAAATCCTTCTGCATCTGATAAAAATGACTCAACTTGCCAACCGTTACTACCTTCGTAATTAACAGTTTTAAAATTCTTTATTATACTTGGATTAGCGTTAAATATAAATTCTACACTAGAGTTAGAAGTTACACCATAAAAAGTACTTCTAATATGGCCAGGTGTTTGGTCATAATGCTCATATATTTCAGCATCGTAAAAACTATAGTATTTACTTTTTAAACTACCAACAAAATTAGGTTCATAAGTAAAAAAGCTAGTCCAACCATTTATATCATCTTCAAAACTTAAAGTACTATAAGTATCAGGAGTTACAGTATCTTCGCTCTTGTCTTGTATAGATACTACATAGTTTTTATTGTGAATATCCCAACCACCTAATAATCTATCTTTTATAAATTTAGTAAAAGTAGCATTTTGTCCAACATTTGGAGTTCCAGGATCGTTACTTAAGTATAATGTATTTGCGTTAACTATACCAGTAATAGTAGCTGATATAGGTGAACCACTTGTTTGAGGTATAGAGACTAACATGCCTTTTTCTAGGTTAGTTAAAACATTTGAAGGACTTAATGTTAGCTTGGCTGGACTTGATCCAGAACCTGCTATAACACCTGTAAATGTAAATTCTTTAAAATTGCTATTTATTTTAGCAAACTCTTCTCTAAAGAAAGTAGACATACCGTATTGAGATATTTCAGTTAAACCATCTCTTGATAATCTCATTACAGCATTTCTATATTTATCTATAAAATATCTTCTATAGCCATAATAAGCAAAGCTTTCAGGATTTGTGCTTATTCCATATTCCCCTACATAAGGTGTTATTTGACCAATAACTAAATTAGTCGATGTTACAGATCCTGCTCCTTCAGCAGAGTAAATAGCATCTTTATCTATTAAAGCATTACTTACTTTGTTTTCTTGAAATATAGCTAAATTACTATCCAACGCATGAAGCTTTTGTATAGATCCATAATTAGGATCTACAGCTTTTGTTATTTCTTCTCCAACTGAAAATACATTTGTTTCATTTAAATCAGTTCTTGAATTATAAACACCTGAGTATATTAAAGCATTTACCCTAACTGATTGCTCATTAGAGTTTTCTACTAAATAAGCTCTTGGACCATAACTAGTTGAAGTATTATTATAACCACCTCTTATTCTAGCTTCTTCTATTATCCAGTTTCTACCACCAATACCAATAGTATTAGTGTCACTACTAGAATTAGCGCCAAAAGTAGGGTAATCACTAGGGTTGTTAGGTAAGCCAGAAAAAACAGGTTGATAAGCTGCATTACCTGTAGTAACATCATTAACATTCTTCTTTAAAACAAAAGAGTTAAAATATTTTATTGCAATGGCCATATTATATTATCACTTATTTTATAATTATATTACTATTTTTCAAAAGTTATAGTTCTACTAAAGTCTGTTAATCCAGCTGGAATACTTGTTTTGTTACTATCATATACTTTAACTCTAAAGTTTGTAGTAAGCTGTTGCCCTTGTTGGGTTAGTAATTGATTTATAGCATTAGCGTTTGGATGTAAAACAAATTGGTTATTTGCTAAATTAGTTCCATTTGATCTAATATTATCTATTATTAAGTAAGGGTGAGTTAAATTATTAGAATCTACTACTTCGGCTGATAATTGATCAGTGTCTCTAGCTGTGTCTGCGCTACCATTTTTAGAGGTAAACCTAACAACTTCAAAAGAGCTTACATTAGCCGTGTTTATTGGGCCTGAATAAAGAGGATCTGGTAGACTAGTTAAATCATAAGACTGGTTAGAACCATTTAAATACATAGCAGATAAAA
>PIVJ01000986.1 GCA_003353955.1 Bacteroidota bacterium
TCTTGACCTTTAAGCCACTGGCGGATCTTTTGCAGTGTGATCTTCTTTCCATCAGCTCGAGCCGCTTTGTAGAGTTTAGATGGTCCTGAGTAACTGGCAGGATGAAATGGATTGTAATAGATCTTTTTCAAGTAGACTTCAGCCATGGTTGTCAGATGAAAGTCACCTCTCCTCTTCTTATGAAGTACACAACTCCAGTTCCAAGAGAGTGGGGTAAATGACCTTGTCTAGATCACGCATGCGCCGAATGCCCGTGATGACGACTGCACCTGACTGGAAGCAGTTGAAGTTGATTCTCTTCTTTTTCAAAATGGCCGCATTCAATAGTTCTGGGTTGTAGGATGCACTCAGCATTTCACACAAATCTTCAAGATTCAGTCTGGATGATAGTCTATGCACGGCTGATATTGTGACGACCATAATCTTTTTCAGATTCACTGCGAATCCATGTCGTTGAAGAAGCCGAGCATATTGTCTAAGTCTTTTCTTGGCTTGGTGGATGGTTTTATTTCCATTGCAATTCACTTT
>PIVJ01000987.1 GCA_003353955.1 Bacteroidota bacterium
AAAGAAGAACGTTAAGTATATTATTGTTAGTATCATTTTATTTAATTAGTTGTTTATTTATTTAACTTACATTTATATTATGCAATACACATCGTATTTAGTTTGTAGTAATATGTCAATGTATTTTATAAAATAAAAGGAAAAGGTAAAACATAACTCGTTGATAATCAAAACAATAGGGGGCTGGTAATGTATAAAACCATTTTGTAACTGGTTGATAATCAGATAGATAGGGCTATAACACTTTACTTCCCTATAACTAGTTATAAAAAACAGTGACATTAGGCCGTTAGACCTAGCCTAGTAAGGGGCTATTGTCACACTTTTGTGATATGTAGCAATACATCGACTATTTTAAGTATATATATTATTATCTCTGTAATTATCTTTGCTTTCTCTAGTTTCTTCATATATATTATATGGTGTAAATAGCAATTGTTTCAGGTAAAAACGGTGTTTATTGTGTAATATACTAATTTAAGACAAAAGAATTAATTATGATAAATCCTATAAGGCCTAAGAAAAGA
>PIVJ01000988.1 GCA_003353955.1 Bacteroidota bacterium
CTTCGCCAAGCTCATGCAAGGAACCTCGGTATCGACTTACTCGACGAGTCTGGCCACAGACCAAATGGTGGAACTCAAACCGACTCGACCCTCACCCGTGACCGCGCGCTTCTCAAAACAAACTCGGGAGGCGCAGGAATCCGCCCAATCAGCGCCCGCCCACACGCTCTCAACTCCATGTGCCACGCCCTCCCCATGCTCATCAACAAGAAAGACAACGACGGCAATGTGACGGCCGGCTACTTCAACGACCTTTCCTCGGTCTTCGGAGAAGACTCCTTCGATGAACGCAACAAAGCGACACAGTGGGACATCTTTCTCAGCAGAGACCGCGGCATCGCAAAAGAGTTCAGACATGCGTATGACCATCACAGCGCCATCAATCTTGGGGTGCGCGCGCACATCGATCTGCCTCCTGGCTCAGATCCACCTGCGAGCATCTTCGACAAGCCCATCAGCGGCTTCGGTGCCGACAACCGGAAGGTCCAGAAGTCCGTGATGGAGGAGCGACAAACGTTCAGTGCACA
>PIVJ01000989.1 GCA_003353955.1 Bacteroidota bacterium
AATTTGGCATGCTGGTAGGTTTCCATCCACAGTTTGCACATTGACATTTTTTGGCACTCTGCCAATTTTTAGCCTTTTAAAATGGCCGCCAAAATGTTGTCCAGTCCATCAAATCCACATTGTTTGACCTAGGAGGTCAAAATTTGGCATGCTGGTAGCTTTCCACCCAAAGTTTTGCATTTTTACATTTTTTGGCAGTCAGCCAATTTTTAGCCTTTCAAAATGGCTGCCAAAATATTGTTCGGCCCATCAAATCCACATTATTTGACCTAGGAGGCTCAAATTTGGCATGCTGGTAGCTTTCCATCCAAAGTTTGGCATATTTAATTTTTTTGGCACTCGGCCAAAAAAATACCTTTCAAAATGGCCGCCACAATTTTGTCCGGTCCATCAAATCCACATTGTTTGACCTAGGAAGCCCAAATTTGGCATGCTGGTAGGTTTCCATCCACAGTTTGCACATTGACATTTTTTGGCACTCTGCCAATTTTTAGCCTTTTAAAATGGCCGCCAAAATGTTGTCCAGT
>PIVJ01000990.1 GCA_003353955.1 Bacteroidota bacterium
TCATCCAGCAATAGCAGCCTTCACGAGAGTGACTTGATGCAGCGCCAGGCAGCATTTGCAGAGTCCATGAGGGACAGGGTCACTGGGGCCATGACTGAGGCCCTCAACAAGCCTCCACCTAAGCCCAACGAGGCTTTTGGGCAGTACCTGGCCAGTGTCAGCTCAGACCTACACACTAGTGTCCAGTCTGGCTGGAGGAGCGAAGTAAGTACAATTCTTAATTATGAAACACACAAATTGTACAAACTTTTGACAGCAGACAGTAATAAAACATTATAAAAAACATTTTTAAAACAGTAATCTCATCAACAAAACGTAATGATTTAAATGTTTATAAAATCAACCAATAAAATAAAATATATAATGTCATTATGAATTGCAATTCAAAGCTAAATAATCAAATAATGTTCAAGTAATTGTGAAATGCATTTTATTGAAACTTTTTCATATTGCACTTGTTTGTAGACTGCCGAACTCACCAAACTATAAATAATGTACTAATATATTACTTTTCTTGTAGGCTAGTA
>PIVJ01000991.1 GCA_003353955.1 Bacteroidota bacterium
CAAGAAAGTTTCCTCACCATATCGCACACTCCTGAATCACTCTCTCATACACAACCAGTCCTCACACGATCTGACAAGAAGCAGCACTAAACACCATCCACCAAACCCCTCTCTCAACGGAAGCGACCCGAGGCTACAACATAGTAGGCGGGCAAAGGGAACATCGTTAATAGTGATCACCTTATTCTGCACCACGAGGCGACCCGAGGCGACAACCTGGTAGGTGGGCGAAAGGAACATCGTTAATAGTGATCACCTTATTCTGCACCACGAGGCGACCCAAGGCGACAACCTGGTAGGCGGGCGAAATGAACATCGCGAATATACTGTATCTTAACCTACGTGGTAAACGGTCGAAGGAACATCGCGAATATACTGTAGCTTAACCTACGTGGTAAACGGTCGAATGAACATCGCGAATATACTGTAGCTTAACCTACGTGGTAAACGGATGAAGGAACATCGTTAGTTTGTAAAGCCTTTTTAAAAAGGCTTTACAAACTAACGATGTTCCTTCATCCGTTTAC
>PIVJ01000992.1 GCA_003353955.1 Bacteroidota bacterium
TGAGCCGTATCAGACTGGATGGCGTGATTTACGGAATCTGCGAATAGCGCATATTGAGCGGTATCAGCATGAATGGCATGATTTACGGAATCTGCGAATAGTGCATATTGAGCGGTATCAGCATGGATGGCATGGTTTACGGAATCTGCGAATAGCGCGTATTGAGCCGTATCAGCATGGATGGCATGATTTACAGAATCTGCGAATAGCGCATATTGAGCCGTATCAGCATGGATAGCATGGTTTACGGAATCTGCGAATAGCGCATATTGAGCCGTATCAGACTGGATGGCATGATTTACGGAATCTGCGAATAGCGCATATTGAGCGGTATCGGACTGGATGGCATGGTTTACGGAATCTGCGAATAGCGCATATTGAGCTGTATCAGCATGAATGGCGTGATTTACGGAATCTGCGAATAGCGCATATTGAGCCGTATCGGACTGGATGGCGTGGTTTACGGAATCTGCGAATAGCGCATATTGTGCCGTATCGGACTGGATGGCGTGGTTTACGGAATCTGC
>PIVJ01000993.1 GCA_003353955.1 Bacteroidota bacterium
GAAATATTTTCCTTCAATTATTGAATAAAAAATAATCCAAACTATGACAGACCCAAAACACATCATCAACGTACTTACCTTTCCACATCCTTTAAAAGAAATAACCTTTGGTTTTAAAATTCAAAAAGAAGACGGTCATAGTCCCTTACGAAAGGGCGAGTATCCAAAAGAATTATGGGCCAATCATAGTAATGAATTAAAAGATATTGATAATCTCTATTGCGATTCTTCAACAACCAAGAATTGCGATTACACAATTCCGGTTGAACTTTCTTTCAGCATCTATTTTGCCAAGCATTATTACCATTATAAAATTGCTAAGTATTTCAAAAAGGTAGCCCATGTGGTGCATCCCAATTTTGTAAATGCTACCACCATCTGGTTTCTAAACAAAGAAAAAACAACCACTCAATACAACCTTTATTTTAAATTCAGTATTTCAGTAAGATTAGCTGTAATAACAGATCAACCAGAACTGATAATTACTTTTGATGGTGCATCCAAGGTGCTGAAAAAAAACATCCTTG
>PIVJ01000994.1 GCA_003353955.1 Bacteroidota bacterium
TCAGAACTATACTCGATAAAGACCCACGGCTGCACTTCGCCGCCGTCGACGGTGATCACGCCGCCGGTCGGGGCCTTGTGGGCGAGTTGGGCAATAGCGCCGCCGGGCTGCTGACCGAGAACCAGGGTGCCGAGCGACGGGCTGACGACCGTGGAGTAAGCCTTGTCCAAGGTGAAGTTGTAGAGGGTCGAGCCATCCCCATCGTCGGGGTCGCCACCGCCGTCGGTGTTGAACTCGATCCGGGCCGAGACGCTGATGCCGTTGTCGAGCCCGACCGAGCCATTGAAGTGGACCTCGGAGGTCTGCTTCTGGTCCCAGTTTTTGAGCTCCTCCTCGTCGGCTTCATACGAGCTATTGTTTTCGGCGTAGCCGAAGGTCTGCACCATGAAACCGCCGAGGCTGAGCTCGATCGGATCGGAGGCCCGGGCGCTCGGAGCCATGGCCACGGAAACGGCGACAAGGGCGGTGGTCCCCAAAAGAATCTTTTTCACGATGATTTCCCTTTCCCGGCCTCGCGGCCCCTTAA
>PIVJ01000995.1 GCA_003353955.1 Bacteroidota bacterium
CCAAGCGCTGGAACTGATGCTGCTTCTAAATCTTATGTAGATAGTTTAGTAGCTGGAGGCTTAACTTTTAAAGACGGTTTTAATGCTGGTACAGGTGCACTAGATGGTGGTGGTAACTTAACAACTGGAGCTTCTAGAGTTGCTATTTCAGTTGGTGACTTCTATGTTGTAACAACTGCTGGTAGTTTCTATGGCTCTGTTTCATTAGACGTTGGTGATTCTGTTATTGCTAAAGAAGATGCTGCGCAGGGAACTTCTGATATAAATGATTGGGTTATTGTACAGGGTGATGAAGGTGTTACAACATTCTCTAATAGCAACGGTGGGACTTATGTAGCTTATGGATCAACAAACTCAGGAGCAATAGGTGCTGTTGATATTGGTGATGTAGATTTAACAGCTGTTGATGGTACTTCTGATACTGCCACAAGATTCTTATCTAAAGACAACACATGGGATGTTCCTTCGTATACAACAAACAGTGATGCTAAATATGCTTTAACAGCTGCTGCTAAAAGTGGTAGCA
>PIVJ01000996.1 GCA_003353955.1 Bacteroidota bacterium
TCTCACTAACTACTGATCCTCTGAGGCTCTAACCAAGGTCAATCGGTTCCTGACAACCTCAGAAACCTGACTGCCCTAACCGGAGGCAACAAACGAGCATATCTACCTATATCGGCACAATGGTAAGGCCCACCAAAAGCCTGTTGAGAAATTTACACAAAGTAGAGCAAGTCTCCCTTTGGAAAGAATTTTTGTGGATGCGAGCTTATTGCCAAATAAGAGCATGGGAGGATCCAAGTTCTGGATCATGGTGGTGGATGATGCCACACGATTTAAATGGAGCTACTTTGTGAAAACTAAAGATGAACTTGGTAATACGATCCAAAAATTCATTGACTCTCATGCGAACCCGTACCAGATTAAATATTTGAGGTGTGATAATGCTGGTGAGAACCAGATACTGAAAGAAATATGCGGAAAGCGTGGCATAAAAATGGAATGGACTGCGCCAAATACACCTCAAGAAAATGGGGTAGTAGAGCGAGGATTTGCAATTGTAAGGCAGAAAGCTGTTGCAATGATGGCT
>PIVJ01000258.1 GCA_003353955.1 Bacteroidota bacterium
AGCCTACATTTCGCACATTACCAATTGAATAAAGAGACAGACAGAAACCAGGTCGTGTTCTGATCCTCAGGTCAGGTCTTCACGAGCCCGTTTTCTACGGTTTTGTAAGCATCTGTGCTTTCCATCCGCCTGCGTTTTGAGCAGCAGACGCACGGGTGCCAGGATGGGCATGAGACCTAGCACCTCAAGGCCAGTAGAGGCTGAACGAGCTGAGGTAGGGGGTGGGGGCTATGCTCCTGCAGAAGCTCATTGAGGGCAACAGCAACAAGTTCGAGCAGATGTTGACACTCAGGCGAGAGCGGCGTGAGACGATAGAGGCGGCTACCGTCATGACAACGAGTTTCGATGAGCGAGAGTTGTTCCAATTTGCGGATGAGCTGTCGGGTGGTGAGAGAAAGTCCCTGCTGACGCATCTGGCGTTCGAGGAGGCTGTAGGCAAGCAAAGCCAGCATATTGAGCAGGAGCATGGCAGCGATGCGTTTATCCTTGTGCAAGTAAATGGGTGAGACCTTGAGGTCCTGTTTGCTGACGAGGAAACGTTTTTCACCCCCGTCCTTGTCCCGATAAAGCTGAAACATCTGCTGGTGAGAAAGGGATTCATCATTGCTGACCAGCAGATAGCGACCATCGTTGCGTTCTTTTTGAGCCAGGGCCTCCTCGTCAAGTTGCCAGTGCAGGTTCACAGCACCAGAGGGGGTTTCATAGACATTGACCTGCATGAACTTGCCAACGTTCGAGGCTCGCAGTTTCGAGTTGACCCGGCGTTGTACCGCTTTGATACTGCGCAGACGAGGCTGACCAATGTCAGACCGCACCTGAGCCAACTCCTCCTGCAAAGCTTGCAGTTGCTTCTGACGGTTCTGACGCCATTCATCTCGCAGGGGACCAGCCAGGATCACCAGTCCCTTGTGGGTGAGAGTGCGTCCTTCGTGCTTGAAGATGACCTGACAGCCTCGGCCCCAGTACTGCGGGTCAGGACCTGAGACGATGGGACAATCCTCAAACTGCTCATCCGTCCACACCTTCAGCAACTCCTTACGTCCACGCAAGCCGCCCAGAAAACGCAGACCTGTTTTCTTGTAAGCCATCACGATTTCAGCATTGAGCATGGCACGGTCGCCCACCACCAGGGTCTGCTCAAGCGCCTGTCCTTGTGACTGCAAACAACGAGCCAGTGCGGTCATGTTCTCCTGCACAGTCGACTGATCGGCCATCCGCCCAGACCACAAGCGATAGAGCCAAGGTAGATTGCCATCGGCCGCTGTGTTGAGCGCCAACTTGAACTTACGCTTGTTGCTGGGGGTGTTGTGAGCAAAGCCATGATCGATGAATTCGCTGTCGGCATAGCGGCCATGCGCCACAAAGGCGCTAAGGTCGTAGAAAATCACCGACAAGTCGATGTCTGCTTTCTGCAAAGCGCTGGTCACCACTTCCAACCAGATCGCTTCAAGATGTGGATAGAGGGCGTCCAGGGTACGTTCCAGACGGTCATCATTGAACTTGGCCGCAGGGATGTCCAACACCGCCACCAATACGGTCTGTCCCACCCAGTCGGCGATCCGGTACAAAGGCAGTGGGAACATCAAACGGTTGAGGATCAGCACCAGCGCCACCGTGCCATGGTCGACCTCGGCCCCAGTAGGGCAGTGTTGATTGATGATCGTCCGCACCTTCAACGTTTCCAGTAAGGCATACAGCACCGGCAATGCCCCCAACTGATAACGTAGCTGGCTCGAAGTCAACCAGTCCACCACCTGCGCCATCGGCACCATCCCTCGCAACGCCAACCGAGCCAACCCTGCCACCTGCTGGGCCCGACGATAGCGTTGCCGCCAGGCTTGATACCGCCGCCAGGCCCACTTCTTCCAGCGATAGCGGCTCCGCCAGGGAAATAGTGCCCCTTCTTCCTCTTTCTGTAAAACCACCCCCACCGCTGGCGCAGGCGTGACTTCCAGACTGATTGATGTCGGCGTGCTCAGGCAGGCGAACAAGACGAGTGCCCACACCAGCCAGACCCAAATTCGTGTGCGAGTCGTTTCCGTGGCAATATACATGGGAAGATGCTCCTGCAAAGTTGGTTTTTGTACCCTTACTTTGCCACATATGGGGCATCTTCGTCATCTCTGTCTCTCTATTCGGTTTTCAAGGTGCGAAATATAGGCT
>PIVJ01000997.1 GCA_003353955.1 Bacteroidota bacterium
AAAATAGCTTTAACGCAAAAAAAATCGTTAAAAAATTGAAAAAAATCGCAGCGCCACCTGGTGAACAAATTAAGGTCTGGGACCCCCCAGGAGTGTTCCTGTGTGATTTCGAAGAAATCGGCCTGGCGGTTCCGGAGAAGAAGATTTTTTAAGATTCGCCCCAAAAATGAACTAAGAAATTCATAGAAAATCAGAAAATGACCGCAGCGCCACCTAGTGAACAAACTTGGTAGCCATCCACCCAAGGTACGTCCCCACCAAGTTTGAAGTGAATCCGGCTGACGGTTTTTGAGAAGAAGTCGAAAATGTAAAAGTTGACGGACGCCGACGACGACGGACGACGACGACGACGACAGACGACGGACGGCCCACTATCCTAAAAGCTCAGCCTGAATTAAAATTCAGCTGAGCTAAAAAATCATAAAAAATCAGAAAATGACCGCAGCGCCACCTAGTGAACAAACTTGGTAGCCATCCACCCAAGGTACGTCCCCACCAAGTTTGAAGTGAATCCGGCTGACGGTT
>PIVJ01000998.1 GCA_003353955.1 Bacteroidota bacterium
TTTAAAATTCATGAAAATTGGTATGTTAATAATAATAATAGTAGAGGAGAAAACTTATTATATTTATTAAACTTGGTATTATTTTATTTAAGAAGAGATGAAATTAATTGGGAAGATAAGATTGAAGATATTAATTTAAGTAATGAAGATGTGAATGAGATTTATAATAGAAATATTAATGATGATTATAAATTAGAATTAGATGATTATATTATTGATATGCATTGTTCTGATGGGAAAAAGAAAGGGAAAAATGCTAAAAACTTTGTATTAGAAGGAAGTAAAGTTGAAAATGAAAGTCATTTTGCGGTTGATTTATATAAAAATGCTTATAATGAGTTTAAATTAAATCAAATTAAAAAGGAGGAAAAAAGAATTAAAACAAATCTTAAAACCAAAAAGGAAATTTTAAAATTAATGGCTGATAATGATAAAAAGGAAAAAAAGAAAAAGAAAATTGTAAGAAAAAAGAAAAAGAAATTAGATATGAAATTAGAGGAAGAGTTAGAATTTATTGATTTTAAG
>PIVJ01000999.1 GCA_003353955.1 Bacteroidota bacterium
AAGATATATTAATCGCAACGGTCCGTCCGTCCGTCCGTTAGTCCGTCCGTCCGTCCGTCCGTCCGTCACCCCTCCCTCTCACGCCTACAGTGTTGCTATGATCTCAACCAATCTTGGCACACTTTTGGGGTTGGTCCCCCAGATGTGCACAAACATTTTTTTTTTTTTGCCCCACCCCCAGGGGGTGGGTGGGGGGCATCTCAAAATTCCACGAATCCCAGTTTGGGCACTTCCAGGTATCTGAGAAGGATTCTGATATTACCTACCCCCCTATTTATGGGGTCAGTAAGTTCAGTGGTGACATGACCTTGAAGGTCAAAGGTCAAGGTCATGTCCGAAATTGAGGTCAAACATTAAAAAACACATAAAAGTGCCTCTCACACCTACACTATTGCAATGAGCTCAACCTAGCTTTGCATGTTATCTGGGTTGGTTCCCGGGATGTGCACGTAAATAAAATATTTTTGCCCCACCCCCAGGGAGTGGGTGGGGGCCATCTCTAAATTCCACAAATCCCAGTTTGGG
>PIVJ01001000.1 GCA_003353955.1 Bacteroidota bacterium
CATTTTATTTTGCTCATTTTCTCCCTCAGATATACATTATAAAGAATTTGGCAGAACAAGTTTGCTTTTTGGCAAGGGGAACATCCCTAGTATTGAAATAATACAAACAGTTATTCACTTTGTTTTACTAATCTGGTTAAACTGTGTCATTTTGTAACTGCACTAAACTGCAAAATGCCGTGATTTGCGCTGTTTTAAGAGCAGCGCCAATACTTCAAACACCTATAGCTTCCCTTTCCATAATGCTATCGAGTTAATTTCAAAGAGGGATTTTCTACGGATATTATGTGTTGTTCTGTCGGCAGTCTTGTTACAACTACATGACTCAATGTAAAGTAACACACCGTGATCGTTTCATGTCACGCTTCAGATTAGTTTTGTTATGGGGTAGGGGTAAATATTTAATTTTGCTTATTTTCTCCCTCTGCTATACATTATAAAGAATTTGGCAGAACAAGTTCGATTTTTGGCATGGGAAACATCTCTAGTATTGAAATAATACAAAACTTTATTCACTCTGTCTAA
>PIVJ01000259.1 GCA_003353955.1 Bacteroidota bacterium
ATGCCACTCGAGGCGGTGAGGCCGAAGCCGAGGACATACTCCACGATCCACACGGGAACGGGCGTGCCGAGCGCCACCTCGAGCCAGAAGAACGCAGCTTTGAACCACTCTGATGGATGCGTTCTGAACTGGTTGAAGTAGCACTTAAAGTCGTCGCTGAGGACGATGAGGTCCTCGCCGAAGAGGTCCGCCGCATAGCGCAGGACCGCCATGGCCTTGGCGACGTCGCCGTTCGTGGGCTTGACCTCGGGGACCCGGTGACTGGCCCGAGTGGCTTCGTTGAGGGACATGGCAGGGGGGTTGGTTTCGGAACGTGGGCAGCCGCCGTCCGACGTCGTCCGAGTCTTCCCTGTCGAGTTAGTCACGGAGCCCTTCGGGCAGGAGCGGCAGGGAACGAAGGGGAAGGCCCGCTCCCGGACCGCCTCGAACCACCCGAGGTCGCAGAACTCGTCCACGTTGGCAGAAGCCTTGGCGAAGCCCGCGGCCAGCGAGGTGAGGTGGGGGCCGAGCACCATCGTCAAGCCGGCCGCATCTGACGACGTGGCCGCCCCCCGCGTTACGAAGCTGACGAGCTCCTTGTCCGGAAACTCCGCGAGGGCGGACTCGAGGAAAGCGGTGTCCCAGTGGGAGTGAATGTCAGCCCCCCAGTCCGCCGGAACCGGCCGCTCACCGCGGCAGTCCCACACCACCCCCCGGGCCTCCGGGACGAGATCCGCCTGGCCGAACACCACCGTCTCGATCCGCCCGCGCCTGGCGGTAGGCCCCAGGCGGTTGCAGTCCACGAGGAAAGGCCAAACGCTTCGCCACCACAACGAGGCGCGTCTCCAAGCACACGGTTGCCAGAGGTCCCGGATGGACTTGGGGCGAAACCACGGTGGGGGGACCCCATTGCGAGGAAAAGGGTAAGGGTGAGTCGAAGGGGCGACGTGGCGCTCGGGTAACCGCAGGAGGCGCAAGTGGTCGCCCGACACATGGGAACCGCGCACGCGCAGAGCCGGCGAGGCCGCGCGCCAGCAGGCCACGTCCACCCCGCCGACCGCGTCGATCCAGCTGCGGGCGTAGGGTGACCCCAGCTGTAAGGCCGCGCGTAGCCGGGCCGCAACCCCGTGCATCCCCGCCAGGGCGACGTCCGCGGCCGGAAGGGGCGCGGGCGGCAGCGCCGGCGGGAGACGGGGCCGGGGGGGCTCGGCGCAGAGGCGAGGCAACGGGGTCACAGTCGGCGCTAAGGACAGCGACGCGGCCACACCGCAGTCGGCAAGGAAGCCGTCGGGGTGCCGGCGCAGAGCGACCGTTGGTACCCAGGACCATCCCGGCGGCGGTGGCGGCGGGGAGTCGGCGCTGACGGAGGCGACGACCACTCGGCAACCGCGCTCGCGGCCAGAACCCCGCTTCAAGTCGGCGGCGAGAAAGCAGATGCAGTGTGCGAGGGAGGGACACAGGCGCGCGGCCAAGCTCTCGGCAGCTACGACCGAGCTCTCGCGAGACAGGCCGCGAGGGGCGGGCGCGCGCGGGAGGGAAAAGGACACAGAATGGGCTAGGGTCAATCGGGACGAGGGCGTGCGCACGAGGGCCACAAGGACGGTGACGGCGCGGTCCGCGGCGGCCGCACCGATGGCCCAACAAGTGGCGCCGAGGGAGCAACGGGCGCGGCGGGGCAGAAAACGGAGCAGGGCCTCCACCAGGCACACCTGCGGCGTAAGGGCGGCGAGGGCCACGGCCAAAGGCGGGGCCGCCGCCGCCGCCGCCGTCACCGCCGCGGTCGTCGACGCCGCCGCGAACAGCGCCGCTGCCGCCGCCGAGGGTGGCGCAGGAGTCGCGGCCGGTGCCACTGCGGACGCCGCCGACGCCGCCACCACCAGAGGCTGGGGGGGCGGCGCCGCGGCCGCCGCAGTAGAGGGCGACGCAGCCGGGGCCAGCGCGGACGCGGCGGCCGCCGCAGGCGCCTCCCGGACCACCGCCGCCAGTGAGTGGGGCGGGGCTGGCAGAGCGGCCCGCCGGGCCGCGCAGGAGATGGCACAAAGGTCGGAGAAGGCGGCGGCCCGGCGCCGCGCAGATGACAACGCATGCGCACCCAAGGCGCCGAGGGCAGCGGCCGCGCGTTTGCGACGCCGGCGTACGCGAAGCCAGGTGCGCGGCAGGCGAGGGTTGACCAGCGGCG
>PIVJ01001001.1 GCA_003353955.1 Bacteroidota bacterium
TGACCTTAAGGCTCCTGTGACTGACTTTGACCTTTGATCTTCAGGCTCCTGTGACTGACTTTGACCTTTGATCTTCAGGCTCCTGTGACTGACTTTGACCTTTGATCATCAGGCTCCTGTGACTGACTTTGACCTTTGATCTTCAGGCTCCTGTGACTGACTTTGACCTTTGATCTTCAGGCTCCTGTGACTGACTTTGACCTGTGACCTTCAGACTCCTGTGACTGACCTTGACCTGTGACCTTCAGACTCCTGTGACTGACCTTGACCTTTGACCTTCAGGGTCCTGTGACTGACTTTGACCTTTGACCTTCAGGCTCATGTGACTGACTTTGACCTTTGATCTTCAGGCTCCTGTGACTGACTTTGACCTTTGACCTTAAGGCTCCTGTGACTGACTTTGACCTTTGACCTTAAGGCTCCTGTGACTGACTTTGACCTTTGATCTTCAGGCTCCTGTGACTGACTTTGACCTTTGATCTTCAGGCTCCTGTGACTGACTTTGACCTTTGATCATCAGGCTC
>PIVJ01001002.1 GCA_003353955.1 Bacteroidota bacterium
CACTAAATCTTTGCGAATATATTTCGTCCGGCTTCTCATCTCATAGGTGTAACTGAGTTGATAGTACGGCCCCCCAGTCTTGCGCTTGCTATCCTTATATTGCTGGGTCAGCGATCCTGGTCGCATTTCTCCGATCCCGGCTAATTCACCCTTGATCTTTTCAATGCGTTTTTCAATTTGTACGAGTCTTTTTTTAGTCATTGATGTAGCATGCATGGCATTCATGCTATTGTCAAATGAGATGGTTTAATAATGCAATTATGGTGCTATTGGTGGGAAGCGATTTGGTTGCTACGTCCCGCCTGTTCACGCCTACAGACTTTCATGTGGTTTGCTGCATGCGTGGCAGGTCTTACCGTACGCACTGAGAAGATGGGTGTGACCAGCATTGTGCGTGCACTTGGCTTGCATGGGGATTTTTACGACAACCTGCTGGATAACTTTCACAGCACAGGGATCAACCTTGATAAGATGACGGCCTTGTGGGCCAAGGTTGTTCTGCAACTGTTTACAGACCCTGTTCG
>PIVJ01001003.1 GCA_003353955.1 Bacteroidota bacterium
CTACCAAAATGCATCATCAGTTTAGTCCTACCATTACATTTCCAAAAAATATAGCCTAATTTAGGTTCTCCCATTAGCTCCCATTATAACTATATTGCGCAAATCTAGAAAACTTGGGTCGGGGTTGCTTCAAATGTCTCTAGAATCCATTCTAGTGGACTGAAATAGACCAACTATAGTGCAAATGAAAGCTGATACTCTCCCCTTTCATTTGCAGTATGGTGATGATACAACAACCAGGCGAGAAGCTAGTGCAATTTGAATGTAAAAAAAGCGGTGTTTTAAAGGTGGCGCAAATCCGCTTTTTCACAGGTTTTATGATTTTTGAAAGCTCAGTATTCCTAAAATATGTACGGTACCTAAACATATGATACACCGTTAGAAGTGCAAATTACCTAGCTACAGCTAGAAAAAGCGAATTTACGCCACCTTTAAAACACAACTTTTTCACATTCAAATGGCGCTAGCTTCCCTCATGGTTGTTGTATCATCACTATTTATACTGCAAGTGAAAGGGGATAGT
>PIVJ01001004.1 GCA_003353955.1 Bacteroidota bacterium
GTCAGGCCCAATGCCTTTCATCAGATTTGAGTTAAAGTTTTTTTTAAACTTTTTGAAATACACCCTCCATATAAAATGGCCGACATTGAGATATCGGCACTAATTTTGTTTGAAAAGATTTCTCTGATATCTCTTCGAAAATGCTATCATTTTAGTTTTTGCAATTTCATTCCCAAAAATGAGTTTAAAGTTACTTTAAAGTTAGATAGTCCATTTTTTTCAGGGCTATTGTACTCTGCCAAGGTCACCTCAAGGTCATGTCAAGGTCATTTGTAGGCTGGAGGAATAGAACTTTTTAAGGTTAAGGCATGTGCCAAATATTGTCAACACAGGTTCAATACTTACAGAGTTAGAGGCCCATGGGGAATTTTGGGCCTATTTGACCCCACAGATAACAAATTTAAAGGGCCAAATCTTGTGGATGTTTTCATGGGTCAAAATGTTATCACTTGGCACAACAGTGCCGCTCTAGAAAATCAAACAGATCTAAGGTCACACAGACTAGGCTTATATCACTTCCTGC
>PIVJ01001005.1 GCA_003353955.1 Bacteroidota bacterium
TTCCTGGAATTTGTAGGTGGCTCCCAACCACCCCCTGGGGGTGGGGCAAAAAAAAAAGTTTGTGCACATCCTTGAGACCATCCCAGATAACATGCAAAGTTTGGTTGAGATCATTGCAATAGGGTAGACATGAGTGGGACTTTTATGTGTTTTCTAATGTTTGACCTCAATTTCGGACATGAGCTTGACCTTTGACCTTCAAGGTCATGTCACCATTGAACTTACTGACCCCATAAATAGGGGGGTAGGTAACATCAGAATCCTTCTCTGATGCCTGGAAGTGCCCAAACTGGGATTCCTGGAATTTCTAGGTGGCTCCCAACCACCCCCTGGGGGTGGGGCAAAAAAAATAATATGTTTGTGCACATCTGGGGGACCATCCCCAATAATGTGCCAAGTTTGGTTGAGATCATTCTAATACTGTAGGCGTGAGAGGGACCCGTGACGGACGGACGGACGGACTAACGGACGGACGGTTGCGATTAATATATCTTGCCGAGATTGTATCTCGGCAAGATAATAA
>PIVJ01001006.1 GCA_003353955.1 Bacteroidota bacterium
GCAAACAATACTCCTTCAAGCGTGATATCAGACATCGCCGAGTTGAAGTCATCCTTTCTGTAATTGATAAACGAGAAGTCGGCTTCCACTCGGCTCGTGGTGGGCATTACCGAAGATAAACCGGAGCAAAAGAGACGCAAAGAAGAGAAACGTTCACCTCCCACCGGGGCCCACACCTTGTTGAATGACCCACTGCTTGCCTTCTCCAACGCTGCCTTGAGGCGGGGCTCGCGGGCCACAGCTTTAGCCAATAGCTGCTGCTGATTATTGATCTCGGCCAATATCTGTTCGTCGAAACTATGAAGAATGCGAGGCTTGTGTTTTCTAACAACATGGACAAAATCAACTGCGGGTACCTGAACCAACTTCAAGGGTGTGTAGGCCGGCACTGCCTCGAATTCTTGATCGTAGTAGTTCCTCTCAACCTTAATTCGCATTATCCCGTTGAGAGCAAAGAGATACAGAACAGATATTGCTCGCAGTACTGCATTTTTCTCTCCTTGACTGAGACTTTCGAACACTT
>PIVJ01001007.1 GCA_003353955.1 Bacteroidota bacterium
AATGGATGAGGATGAAGGCAGATGGGTAGGGATGGGCAGAGATGGACAGGAATGGGTGAGAATGTATTGCAGTGGACTAGAATGGACTAGGGTGAAGGCAGATGCGTAGGGATGGGCACAGGTGGACAGGAATGGGTCAGAATGTATTGCAGTGGACTAGAATGGATCAGGGTGAAGACAGGTGGGTAGGGATGGGTACAGATGGACAAGAATAGGTGAGAATGTATTGCAGTGGACTAGAATGGACTAGGGTGAAGGCAGATGGGTAGGGTTGGGTACAGATGGACAGGAATGGGTCAGAATGTATTGCAGTGGACTAGAATGGATGAGGATGAAGGCAGATGGGTAGGGATGGGCACAGATGGACAGGAATGGGTGAGAATGTATTGCAGTGGACTAGAATGGACTAGGGTGAAGGCAGATGGGTAGGGTTGGGCACAGATGGACAGGAATGGGTGAGAATGTATTGCAGTGGACTAGAATGGACTAGGGTGAAGGCAGATGTGTAGGGATGGGCACAGG
>PIVJ01000260.1 GCA_003353955.1 Bacteroidota bacterium
GTTTGAATAGGATCAGTTAGAAAATCATGATCAGTATCACTATTTTTTTGTGGAACCATATCAAGATGACCTTGTAAAATGAGTCCCTGACGATCTTCCATTCCGGGAGTTGCAGGTTTCCTAATGATCACATTTCCTACTTCATCCACAATTGTTTCAAGACCTAAATCTTCGCCAAATTTTTTGGCGAATTCCCTAATTTCATCTTCATGCTTTGATGGCCTTGGAATTTGATTCATTGCTGCAAAGTTTTTCCAAAGTGCAGCGGGTTTTAATCCCTTGTATACAGTACTCATATTTCCCTTATATTACTTAATTAGTTTAATTTGTAAATTTACTGATTTTTATATTGTAATCTACTGTTACTTATATAAAAAAAACAGAAGGCATTCAATGACGCCTTTTGAAAATATCATTTATTTATTTATTCAGCATCTTTTGGGGCAACTGCGCCTGAAGGTAGTTCAAGCCCATAACCTTGTTTCCTATCTGCTGCTTTAAGTTGATATGCCAAAAAGATTGAAATAACTCCACATCCTACTAAAATTAATATCGGATATGTGTAATCGTAATTTGATACACCAGCACGGATATCATCAATATTTGATTTATTCACATAATCTAGTAATGCACCAATACCCCAGAAAAATAATCCAAGTCCCCAATTCTGAATGGTAAACATAGATGCGTATGCAGTTCCCAATCTGGATTCGGGCACAATTTTAGCTACTGATGGCCACATTGCGGCAGGTACCAATGAGAAAGCTACTCCTAAGGAGAACAGACCAGCATATGCCAAGTAAACATTATTAAATAATGAAAGTGATATATGTGCAAATATCAATAATAATGATCCTAAGATCATCAATGATGCAGCTTTACCTTTTTTATCCACATAATTTCCAAAAATCGGAGTAAACAGGATTGTGCCAACCGGTATCAAACTCGCTGTTTTTTGACCATTTTGAAACCAAAGTTGTAACTGTTCGTGAATACTATATATGTATACAATGAACACAACAAATACAAGCACTATAAATAATTTGCGGCTTGATTTCTTTGCAATCTTTCCGGGAATTACAGAAAATGCAATGGCAAAAAGGAAAAATGCAATATATACACTTGCATTACCTAAGGTGGTACTACCGAACAATATTAAATTTCCTTCAGCTGCCAATACACTGGTAAAATTGAATTTATTGATTAATAAATCTGGAGCGTATTGTATAAAGGGAAATACAGCAGCGTAAAAAGAAACACATAATAAGGCAATAAATAGAAATGATTTGTTTGAAATAAGCTTCAATAAATCTAAAATTTTAAATTCTTCATCACTAGAACCAGTCTTGTCTTTCTTTATCTGTTTATCTAGTTTAATATCAAAAAACAGGTATGCAACAAACATTAATAATGTAATACCTATTAAAGTTGCAGCAAAAGTTACAGCAGGAGAAACAGATCCACCACCAATATCAATAGACAAGGCAATTCCCATTGCACTTCCTAATCGGCCAAAACCCATATTAATGGCCATTGCCAACGCAAGTTCATAACCCTTGAACCATTTTACAATTGTTCTGGTGGCGACAACGCAAACAACCTCTAATCCAGATCCAAAAAAGATTCTTCCTATAATCATATATTTCAAGGTGCTTGAATGATCCGACCCTAGGTAGCCTGAAACTGCGAGTGCAGAAATTAACCCACCGATAGCAGCAATACTACCAAATAGGAGACCAGCCACTCTCACTCCCCATTTATCAAGGATTATCCCTCCAACGATAATCATTCCGAATATATTGGCAATGGTTGTCAAGCCAATCATTCGACCAAATTCCTCACTGGTAAAACCCATTTCACTCTCCATCAATCCTTTCAGTCCGCCATAAAAATCCTGAGCCCAATAAGTGCTGAATATCAGTCCGCTAACCAAGATTAAGGCGAACCACCGCATTGCAGGTGAATCTTTAAGTGTTTTTTTGAACGTGTCCATAAAATTTATTTTTTAATAGATTATTTCGCTTTTAGATTGGCTAATATAGAAAATATTATCTGATCTGTTTATTTTTTAACATCTCGAAACGAGCTCATCCTAAAAGCCTCATTACCCTTTTTTGAACTAATTGAATTAGTTCCAATTAATTATTAT
>PIVJ01000261.1 GCA_003353955.1 Bacteroidota bacterium
TGAACTTCTGTGAGACCATCCAACCCATTTTTGATTGGCTCGTTTCCTATTCATATACAGAAACTATCATCTCAAACATAGTTATGTTACTCTATTTCAAAGAACTTAATCTTTATTTTCGTATCCTTGAGTAACGCAGGACACACAACGCACTACAACACCGTATAAAATTAATTGCTAGTTTTAGCTCACTTGGGAAATTCCTTCGGAATTTCGCCGTTCGTGATTAATCTTATACAACAACGTTATGTCCCAGGTTGAGTTTAATTATGAATTCAATAATTTATTTTTTCTCTTATAATTCAAAAGTTTAATGTTAGGATATAAAAAAATGAGTTTTTTCCTATTTCAAAATATAATACATAATAATTGTTAAATTACAACTATAATTTTTCAACTATTAAGCGAACTATGAAATCAACTGTAACCAATTGAGTACTTATTCTTATGTAAGTATTTCTCTACAATTATAAAATGAGTAACTTTGTATTTTTATTATATCCCTCAAGACATGATTCCGTAATACACAAAAACAAAAATCAAGTTAAGGATACTCGAATGAAATCATTATTAATCAAATAACATAAATCCATGATGAGTAAAATCAATTTTATATCTGTAAAAAAGGCACTTATTTTATTTGTGGCTTTTGTCCTGATCCAAAGTTGCACCTCCGGTGTTAAGCAAGACATTGCGGAGTGGCGAGGGCCAAACCGAAGTGGTATTTACAGCGAAACAGGACTTTTAAACGAGTGGTCCGACAACGGTCCCGAATTACTTTGGGCATACAAAGGAATTGGAAAAGGATATGCTGCCCCGTCAGTTTTAGGCGATAAGATTTTTATTAATGGCGAACAGGATAGTAGCAGTTTTCTTTTTTCATTCGATTTGCAAGGAAACTTACTGTGGAAATCACCCAACGGCAAAGAGTTTATGGGAGAAGGTTATTCAAGTGCTTATCCGGGTGCAAGGTCGACTCCAACTGTTGTTAATAATCTAGTTTATGCATCTTCCGGCATGGGACGGATTGCCTGTTTCGAGACTTCAACCGGCACCGAAAAATGGGCCGTAGATATTGTAAAAGATTTAGGTGGTAGCGAAAACCTTTTTGGATATACAGAATCTGTTATCGTAGATGACAATAAAGTGTATTGTTTCGCAGGCGGGGCTAAAACAAACATGGCAGCACTCGACCGGTTTACGGGCAAATTAGCCTGGTCATCAGAAGCGATGAGAGATACTTTTTCATATTGTTCGCCAATTCTTGTAGGCCTGCCGACCTGTAAAGTCCTGGTTACTCATTCGCGTCATAATCTGTATGCCATAAACTGCAAAAATGGTGAAACGCTTGGTTCATTTAGTTTAATTGGCTGCGAGTGGGATGGAGAACATTGCAATTCGCCGGTTTATGCAGATGGTTTTATCTATTTTATTGGCAACGATGAAAAAGGAAGCGGAGCAGTGAAATTAGAATTATCGCAAGACGGCAAAAGCATAAAAGAGGTTTGGAGCAACAAGAAGATCAGAAATAATTTTAATGGATATGTTAAAGTTGAAAATAATCTATTTACTACGATAAAAGGAAATTGGTTAAAGGCACTGAATGACGTAAATGGCGAAGTTACAGATTCGGTAAAAGTGGCAACAGGCAGTCTTATTTATGCAGATAATAAATTCATCTGTTACGGCATGAATGGAGAGATAAACCTTATTAATTACAAGCAAAATAGATTTAATATTACTGGTACTTTCAGAGTAAAACAAGGAACCGGGCATCATTTTTCCCACCCGGTGTTAGCCAATGGAATTATGTATATAAGACATGGAAATACACTATTAGCTTATAAAATAAACACGAAAGTTTAAAACTTTGGCCATTTTTAGAAACAGAATTTAAATGACAGGGGCATAACATGCTGCTAAAAGCAATTTGGCGTAAAGTGCAAATACAAACTTGATATTGAAACTTTAAAGGAAAATGCGAACATAAGCGTGGGGCGAAACGCCAAACGGCTTTAGCAGCGCCACGTTAGCAACAATATAAGGAGATTTCTAAATATTAAAAACACTATTATAAACATGTACAATTCACAAGGAAAAAGAGGCCTGTTTGACAAAAAATTTACCAAAGAACATAGTTTCCTAGC
>PIVJ01001008.1 GCA_003353955.1 Bacteroidota bacterium
TAAAAAATGAATAACTTTTGGCCGTATTACTTCTATCTAGCAAACAAAACAATGGCAATAGAAATATGTGAAGAAATAAAAGAGGAGAAGCATTTTTAAAGTTTTTGTTTAAATAATTTAAAAAAATAATTTAAATTTGAAATTTTACAAAAAAAATGAATAAGTTTGGTGGACAACACGTATATCTATGATACAAATCAATCAGAATCGAAATATGACAAGAATTGAGAGAGGAGTAGCATTTGTTGAAAAATATTTTCAATTTTAATTTAAATTAAAATTAAAATTAAAATTAAGAAACAAATGAATACATTTGCTGCAAAGTGCCTAGTTCCATCCAACAAATCGATCAGAAACTGAATTCATTCAGAATTGAGGAAAATTCAGCTAATTTAAATGGAATTTAAATATTTTAAATTTTAAAATCATTTTAAAGTTATTTGAATTTGACAAATTCATTTAAAAAATGAATAACTTTTGGCCGTATTACTTCTGTCTAGCAAACAAAACAATGGCAATAGA
>PIVJ01001009.1 GCA_003353955.1 Bacteroidota bacterium
TTTAAACCAGCAACCTTTAGAGTACGTGGCGATACCATAGATATATACTTAGCCTATGTAGACTATGCCTATCGTTTCTTCTTTTTTGGAGATAAAATAGAAGCCATACATCGCATAAACCCTAGTACAAGCGAGCGACTTGGTAAAGAACAACAAGTAAGCATTTATCCAGCCACCCTATTTGTAACCAACAAAGAAGTAATGCAACAAGCCATAGACAAAATACAAAAAGACCTAGTCAAACAAATAAACCTCTTTAATAAAATAGAAAAACCAAAAGAAGCACAACGTATACAAGAGCGTACAGAGCTAGACCTAGAGATGATGCAAGAGTTAGGCTACTGTTCAGGTATAGAAAACTACTCTAGGTATTTTGACCAACGCACAGCAGGCGAACGCCCTTATTGTTTGATAGACTATTTTCCTAAAGACTACCTACTATTTGTAGACGAAAGCCATGTAAGCATCCCACAAATACGCGCTATGTGGGGCGGCGATCACGCACGAAAAAAACACCTAGT
>PIVJ01001010.1 GCA_003353955.1 Bacteroidota bacterium
GGGTGCACTACACGGCCTGTCTTCGGGTCGGTGAGGGGTAACTTACCATCGGTTACTGTCTCACCAGGCAGGGGGTAGAGGTACTTATCCAGACCAGCACCCAAAGATCCTGTGGTTCCGGATACACCGGGCAACCCTTGTTGTGGAATCTGGGGTGGATCATCATTTCCTCCCGGAGTGGCAGAGCGAGCAGCTGTGGTTCCCTGGGGCTTCTGAAAACCTTCAGGAGCCTCCGGAGCCTCGGAATACTCCTCCTCCATCTCGGGTGAGGAATCGGTGTCCTCACTCCCTGTCTCTTCGACTTCTGACTCGCGCTCCTCTGGGCGCCTTTTTCCTTCGTCTTCCTCCGTGGTAGTTGGTTCGTACAAACCTTTAGCCTGCAATATAGGGCCAAGAGCAGGGACAGAGTACCTCCTCATGTCCTTCCAGATGACACTAGGTGCTTCTAACGTCGGCTGTAGGGGTTGGTCGGGTGCCACCAGTCTCTGGCCATAGGCGGACTTCCAAAACCTATGTTCCTC
>PIVJ01000088.1 GCA_003353955.1 Bacteroidota bacterium
CGGAACTAACCCATAATATGTATCAAGTTCCATTTACACTTCCAGAATCAAAACATAAAAATTCAAAACTTCTTAAAATGGATGAGTTGCAATCTGAATTATACCAAATTGTCATGAAAATATTCTAGGGTGCTGCGAAACTGAAAACAGGAGTTAGTGGTTTTGGTATAGTTTTTCTTAGGCTTTATAAGCAAATATTCTGAACGCAAATAATCAAAAAATTCATCTCTGTCTATTGTTATACCTGATTCATCAAATTTACTTTTATAAAGATTACTGTAGAAAAGAACAGAAACAACAATAAACTCTATTTAACCAAATCAAGTGATTGCAAAGGCTGTCCGTATAAAATACAATGTGCCGGTAAAGCTCCAGAGGAATGTATTACAATCACTATTTACAAAGTAGTGGTGTATGAACGCGCCATTGTACGGGTAAAAAGCAAAAGGGGCGGTATATGAAATCTAAGCGACAAAGCACGGTTGAACCGGTTTTGGAACCTTAACTCAGTTCATGGGTATGCGAAAAACTAATACGCTTGGAATAAATCAGGCGAACAAAGTTATGATGATGGCAGCCATGGCTTACAATCTTAAGAAATAGTTGAAGTTTACACGAAATAAGGTAATTAGCCATCAGGCAATTGTTTAACCCTATTAATCACCCAAACCTGTTTACCATTATTTGTGAGTGGTAAAAATGTTTTAGCAAAGTCTTTCCTATTCAACCAAATTTAATCATTGTCCACAACATTTTTTATATTTCTTTCCACTACCACAAAAACAAGGCTCATTTCTACCAAGTTTCTTTTCTGCAATAGTAAGTCGTAGTATTTAAATCAGGTAAAAAAGTTACCAGAGGAGTTGGATCTTCATCAATTCCAATCTCCAAATGTCTTTTTTCTTCAGGAATTGCACTAAAGTCAACAATTCCCGCTATTATGTACTTGACGTTTTTATTATTGTTAATTCCAATTAGTGCAGCTTGTTCAATTTTCTCATTATCAAATACAACAACAGGGCATTTATTATAAAAATGACTTC
This sequence comes from Bacteroidota bacterium, assembly GCA_003353955.1. Lineage (GTDB taxonomy): Bacteria > Bacteroidota > Bacteroidia > Bacteroidales. The sequence continues at coordinate 1,044 of PIVJ01000088.1, forward strand.
CAGAAAGATTTGTCATAAATTCTCCAGTATCAATATCTGACTTAACGCATAAAATCACTGAACAGTTCTTCTTAATCAATAAAGCTCCACATTCTGGACAATTTATTAATCCAGAATCTCTGCTATTATATTTTCTTCGCTGTATTGATAAATCAATATTCTCTTTAAAACTCATAAATTACAGTTTTTCGTTTCAATTTTACACATCGTACTTCGCCTTCCAATTAACGTCAACTTTTAAATGCTAATAGTCAGTGTTTTATCAAATCCGACATCTTCAGGTTTAAGTTCAAATTTAGCAATATTCTTTTTAATTCATGATACTAATTTTAGTTTCCTTTTTTGGTCAAGAAATTGCACTTGCTAGTTGAATTTACCTGTTCCTTATTTGGCTTAAAAAATGTTATTTAGTAAAATATTGTTTGTAATATTGCAAAACTCAATAAAAAAGAAAGTAATTGTATCTATTAGAAAAGTTTATGCGTATAAACAATAAGTTTTCTTTTTTTTTGTTATTACAGAAACATAAAATGCCTATGTGCCATAAATTAATAAACTTTTTAAGTATCCTTCTGGTATTTGTGATTATTACTTCATGTAATAAACTGAATATTTTTAAAAAAAGACCAGCAACCAGTCACAGTACAGGATGGACCTTTGACACAGAGGAAAATGGTGGCTTTTCTGTATCCGAATTAAATAAACAGGAAACAGGACCTGGCCTGGTTTTCATTGAGGGTGGAACATTTGTAATGGGTTCTACTCAGGAAAACGTATTAAGAGAATGGAATAACATTCCTCGAAGAATTACTGTACCCTCATTTTATATTGATGAAACTGAAGTGAGTAATCTGGATTATTTGGAATATCTCTACTGGACCGCACGGGTTTTTGGTAAGGATCAGCCGGAAGTTTACCGAAGAGCTCTACCTGATACACTTGTTTGGCGTGCTAGATTAGCCTATAACGAACCTTTAGTTAATTTTTACCTTCGACATCCTGCTTATCAGGATTATCCTGTTGTAGGTGTTAGCTGGGTACAAGCCAATGAATATTGTTTATGGAGAACTAACCGCGTTAATGAATTGTTGCTTATTAATGCCGGTGCGTTAAATTGGGATGTCAATCAGAAGAACGAAAATAATTTCAGTACCGATGCCTATCGGGCTGGACAATACGGATCAGAAAGTGGAGCGACAGATTTATTTACCAGGGTATCAATTGAAGATGGAATTCTTTTACCGGACTATCGATTACCAACAGAAGCTGAATGGGAATATGCGGCATTAGGCTTACTTGGAAATACAATAAATGAGCGAATTGTTGAAAGAAAAGTATATCCATGGAATGGTCATTATATCCGTACTGGAGATGCAAAATATCAGGGATCGTTTATGGCCAATTTTAAACGCGGTAGAGGTGATTATATGGGCGTAGCAGGCTACTTAAATGATGGGGCAAGTATTACAGCTCCGGTTGGTTCGTACTGGCCTAATGATTATGGACTATACAATATGGCTGGAAATGTAAGCGAATGGGTATTAGATGTATACCGACCACTTTCGATGGAGGATGTTGCTGATTACAGTCCTTTCAGGGGTAACGTTTTCATGAATAAACAAACTGATTCTACAGGGGCTGTTGTGCAAAAAGACAGTTTGGGAAGAATTCCTTATATAGAAGTTACAGATGAAGAATCAAAATCCAGACGAAACTATCGTTATGCGAATAATATTAATTATCGCGATGGTGATAAACAATCATTGATAACTACTACCGATTGGTTAAATACATCCGAATTTGATAATCAAAGCCTCAACACAATGTACAATTATGGTGTAAGCACACTGATTAGTGATCAGGCTAGAGTATATAAAGGAGGATCATGGAAAGATCCTGCCTATTTCCTCAGTCCTAGTGTGAGACGCTTTCTGGATCAAAACGAAGCAGCTAACTTTATAGGTTTTAGATGTGCGATGGTCAGTGTAGGACAAACCTCTTCCCAAGGAGAATAAACTTAAACTCTTCATAATAATCCCCTTCTTGTTTTATCGGGAAGGGTTTTCTTTATCTTTGAAGTATGAGATCTGTTATCCCACAATTATACACACTTTATCAGAATCATCCTTTCGTTTCTACGGATACCCGTTCTCTTATAAAAAACGCTATCTTTTTTGCCTTAAACGGTGAAAATTTTGATGGCAATAACTTTGCATTACAAGCTATTAAAGAAGGATGTGCTTACGCTGTGGTCGATGACTCATCCTTAAAAAACACTGATAAATGTTTTTATGTTGAGAATGCTTTGGAGGCACTTCAGCAGTTAGCAAGCTACCACCGTTATCAACTTAATATTCCGGTAATTGGAATCACAGGAACAAATGGTAAAACAACTACAAAAGAATTATGTGCAGAAGTTCTCTCCAAAAAGTATAATACTTCTTTTACTAAAGGAAATCTCAATAATCACATTGGCGTACCACTTAGCGTTCTGGAAATAGGAAATAAAACAGAAATAGCAGTAATTGAATTGGGCGCAAATCACATTGGTGAAATCGCTCATCTTTGCTCAATTGCCAGGCCTAATTACGGATTAATCACAAATATTGGAATTGCACATCTTGAAGGATTTGGTAGTTTTGAAGGAGTAGTGAAGGCAAAATCAGAATTATATCAGTTTATCGAACAACAGTCGGAATCAATGCTTTTTGTAAATGGCGATGATACACTTTTGATGGGAAATTCAGAAAATATCAACAGGCGAACTTATGGAATGTCCAGCCGTCATACGTCAAAATTCGAAAATATATATTCAGATCCGTTTACACATTTAACATGGCTAATTAATCAACACAAGATAACAATCAAAACCAGGTTAGTTGGTAAGTATAACGCTGTAAATATCATGGCTGCCACTTGTATTGGCCAATATTTCAAGATCCCAATCGATTCTATTAAAACAGCTATCGAAGAATATACACCTAACAATCAACGCTCACAATTTCTTCAAACCAACAGCAATAAAGTTATTGTAGATTCGTATAATGCCAATCCCGACAGCATGAGTGAAGCACTGGCTAATTTCAATGAGATTCAAGATGAAAACAAAGTAGTAATTCTTGGTGATATGCTAGAACTTGGAGATCAAAGCAAGGATCTACATCAGGCAATTGCAGATAAAATAAAAGAGTATAATTTTCGGAAAGTGATTTTAGTCGGACAGAATTTTGGGCAATGCAAATTAGATAAAAAATGGATCCATTTTAAGTTTGTCGAAAATGCTAAAGCGCATTTAACCACCAATACATTATCTGAATTTTCAATATTGTTGAAAGCCTCCAGAGCGATACAATTAGAAAAACTCATTGAAATTTTATAAAATGAAACATTCATGGCTTCATTAAGAAACTCGCAAGTGAATAGCTTGTCCCGCTTTTGCGGAAATTAAAACAAAAGTGGTAAATAATCAAAATAGTACAAAATTACAAATAGGTGAATAAATATCATGTGCTTGGAATGATGTCCGGAACTTCATTAGATGGGGTGGATATTGCTCATTGCCATTTTACTAAAAGTAATAAAGGTTGGGGATTTCAAATAGATCATGCAGAAACCTTCCCATACGAAATTCAATGGGTTCAACGTCTGCAAAATGCTTTTAAATTAAACGTAGATGATTTATTGGAATTGGACAAACAGTATGGGATATTATTAGGTGAGCTTGCTGAAGAATTCATACTCAAACATAATATCCTACCGGATTTTATAAGCTCACACGGCCATACTGTTTATCATCAACCGGAAATTAAAAAAACACTTCAAATTGGCGATGGAATCGAGATCGCTCATCAAACTAAGCTTAGGGTAGTCAACGATTTCAGGTCACTCGATGTATCCCTTGAAGGTCAGGGAGCACCTCTTGTTCCCATTGGAGATCGGTATCTTTTCAGCGAATTTGATTATTGCTTAAATCTGGGAGGATTTGCAAATATATCCTTTGAGAAGGGTGGTAATCGTATTGCCTACGATATTTGTCCGGTCAATATCATTCTCAATGCAATTTGCAAAAGAATAAATAAACAGTATGATGAAGACGGTTTATTAGCGGCTGGTGGTAGGATTAATCAAAAGCTACTTGCTGAGTTAAATAATATCAGTTATTATAAAAACTTACCCCCAAAATCGTTATCACGCGAATGGGTCGAAACAAATTTTGACCCCATAATTGACAAATACATTATATCTATCAATGACTTACTGCGTACATTAATTGAACATATTGCAGCACAAATTAGAAAATCATTTTCAAACAAACCTAAAGGAGTAGTGTTAGTTACAGGAGGCGGTGCTCATAATTCTTACTTAATTGAACAACTTCAAAGGAAATCAATCTCTACTATAAAAATCCCTGAGGAGAAAATAACTGATTATAAAGAGGCGTTGATTTTTGCCTTCTTGGGAGTGTTGAAAATGAGAGATGAAGTGAATTGCTTAAAGTCAGTAACCGGAGCAGTTCGGGATAGTTCTGGAGGTGTAATTATTTATCCATGACGCAATCAGAAAAACCAACTAACTTTGAATTAATACTCTCTTAGATTTTGACTCTAAAGATTTAAATCAGTGAGCCTTTGATGTTGTGAAACAAAATTAATTAGGCGAAGTGATTCTGAAGTCGAAGGATCTTGTGGGTTATATTCCCCCGCCTCTTGGGACGAAATAAAATAGAATCCATCATGATACCCCGTCCGCTTGCGGCAGGGAGCTTCATTAATATCCATTTCAATCTCAGAATAATGAAAATCTCCACCACGTGGCTTGATTATTACATTAAGGTCAATTGTTAATTTCTCTCGGGCAGTTGTGACAGATTCAATGGAGTCAACACAAACTTTGATGATTGTTTTTTCTTTATACTCTGAATTAGGAACACTAAATTAGTAAAATCGTTTATATTCAAATAAGAATAACAAGGAGATTGTCTTACATCTTCAACAAAAAAGAATAGTAACGTTGAATGGATCCTTGTGTAAATTATCTCATGCAGTTTCTATATATTTACATGATAATATTTATCTCGATTTTTATCCATGATTTATCCGAAAGATTTTGAACAGAAAATAGGATTCGATTCCATAAGGGCTAAGCTAAAAAACAACTGCCTTTGCTCATTGGGTGAGAGTTATGTTGATAAAATCAGGTTCAACAAGGATTTTGATTTAATTGACAAACTGTTAACCCAGGTAAATGAATTCACTGAAATTCTGCAATTTTCGGATAACTTTCCTTCTCAGGATTATTATGATCTCACAGACGAACTATCAAGAATCAGAATTGAGGGCACGATACTAGAACTGGAAGCATTGTTTGATTTGAGATCCTCATTAATCACAATCGTTGATATTCTGGCCTTCTTTAAAAAATCAGAAGCTGAAAAATATTTTGAATTAAAAGTTTTGGCAGAATCCGTAGTGTTGGATAAATCCATTCTGAAAAGAATAAGTGTAATTGTTGATGCAAAAGGAAAGATTAAAGATGGTGCTTCAAAGAAGTTGAAGGAGATCAGGAGTGACCTAATAAAAAAACAGTCTCAAATCGATCGTAAAATTAATCAAACTCTGAAGCAGGTAAAAAGTGAAGGATGGGCTGCTACGGATGTGGAACCTACCCTGAGAAATAATCGCTTGGTAATTCCGGTTTTAGCGGCTCATAAAAGAAAATTAAAGGGGTTTATTCATGATGAATCGTCAACAGGGCAAACTGTGTACATTGAGCCTACCGAAGTTTTTGATACCAATAATGAGATTCGCGAATTAGAGAATGCGGAAAAACGTGAAATTATTCGAATTTTAATCGAGTTTACAAACTTCCTTCGGCCACAATTGGAAGATATAAAATCAGCTTATCGCTTTATGGGGCTCATGGATTTCATTCGAGCAAAAGCAAAATTTGCAATTGAAATCCGGGCTCAGAAACCAGTTCTACTTGATAAACAAATTATTAATTGGGTGGACACACGGCATCCACTTTTATTCATTTCGCATAAGGCGCAGAAAAAAGAAGTGATTCCTTTAAATCTGCAGCTTAACAATGCGCAACGAATTTTAATTATTTCAGGGCCGAATGCCGGTGGTAAATCGGTATGTTTAAAAACAGTTGGTCTGACGCAATCTATGATACAATGCGGACTGTTACCGGCTTTGGATGAGAGTTCAGAGGCTGGTATATTTGAAAGTATTTTTATTGATATTGGAGATGAGCAATCGCTGGAAAATGATTTAAGTACGTATAGTTCACACCTGTTAAATATCAAATTCTTTACACTAAATTGCAATGCCAAAACATTGTTTCTTATTGACGAATTTGGAACTGGCACCGAGCCTCAACTTGGAGGGGCTATCGCTGAAGCAGCACTTGAAAGGCTAAATGAAAATGAAGCTTTTGGGGTTATAACTACCCATTATTCCAATCTGAAATTATTAGCGGATACACAGGCTGGTATCGTTAATGGAGCGATGTTGTTTGACACGGTAAATATGCAACCTCTCTATCAATTAAAGATTGGAAATCCGGGAAGTTCATTCGCGTTTGAGATTGCACGAAATATCGGTTTTCCAAAAATAGTGTTAAAAAGAGCCGAGAATAAAACCGGAAAGAACCAACTTAACTTTGATCAACAATTACAACAATTGGAAGTTGAAAAACTGGCTTTAAATAAAAAGCAGGAAGAATTTAATGTGGCAGATTCTTTCTTAACTGAATTAGTTACAAAGTATGAAGGTCTTGTTAAAGAAGTAGAAGATACTAAACAAAACATTTTAACAACTGCAAAGAATGAAGCGCTTGAGCTACTTAATAGTTCCAATAGATTGATTGAAAATACGATTAAAGAAATTAAGGAAGCACAGGCAGACAAAGAGAAAACCAAGGCTGCCCGAGAACGCATCAGGCAAACTTCTGATGCAATAAAGAAAAAAGAAGTGAAAACTAATATTCCTGCCGCGAAAGCAAAGCCGGCAGAGGATAAGGTTGAGAAAAACTTTGCAATTGATTCATTAATAGCTGAGGGCGACTTTGTGCAAATAAAAGATCAGGATACCATAGGTGAGGTTGTTGATATTCATGGCGATGAAGCAGTCATTTCTTTTAATTCGATTAAATTCAGAACGCCCATTGAGAAGTTGAGAAAAGTCAGTGAAAAGCAAGCCAAACAAGAAGCTAAGCTTACGAAGAGGTCGGGTTATTCAACTATAATTAATGAGTTGAATGACAAAATGACAAAATTTAGTTTGTCAATTGATCTTAGGGGGAAACGAGCGGATGAGGCATTGTCTGATGTTAGAAGATATGTGGATGAAGCGATTTTATTAAGTGTCAAAGAGGTTAATATTCTGCATGGAAAGGGCGATGGAATATTGCGTGAAATTAGTAGAGAATATTTGGACACAATAGATCAGGTTGAGAATTATCAAGATCAGAAACCGGATCGTGGAGGAGATGGGATCACTGTTGTTACTTTCAAATAATTTTTTGGCACTAAAGTTGACATGTAAATATTGAACTATTTATGTGAATCAAGGGTTAAAAATTAAGTTAATAAATGCAGCAACTAATTTACCAAAGACATGTACCATTAGCCCTTTTGTTGATCTGACTTTGCTAGCTCTTTGAAAATCTGTTTTTTCGATCAACCAATTAAAGAAGCCCTCAATTGGCTGGCGCACTTTC
>PIVJ01001011.1 GCA_003353955.1 Bacteroidota bacterium
AAATTGAGAGGCCTCATGTACGTCACTATCTAAGAAAGGCATGAAATCATCATTGCATAACCAATCTCTGATATGCATGCGGTGAACTTTTTGCTCTTGCTACACGTATGCTTAGATATTCACCTTCAACTATGCCAGAACTAGCTCCACCAAAAAATAATATACTGGAAGTGGGTCTCGATCCATAAGGAGTACCATCTCCGCAACAGTTAGGGTTAGGGTTGTGCAAATATAATTAACCGACATATACAAATGTAGTGTAACCGACTTAGCGTAGTGTCGGTTTTCATCGAGATGATTCGACGTTGTGGTGACTTATCGTTGTGTGTAACCGGCTTAGTGTAGTGTCGGTTTGCACTGTGGTGATTCAACGTTGTGACGACTTATCGCTATGATGATATGGCAGCGGCTCATTTTGTTATCACCGCCCGGGCTTTTTTTGAGGACCACATATCTTATCTTGTCCTTAACTCGGTAATACATAATTCTATTCTTTTTCCGAATTTGAATGCATAATTGT
>PIVJ01001012.1 GCA_003353955.1 Bacteroidota bacterium
GCCCTCTCTCGGGTGGCTCCGTGACTTGAAAAGTAGCACTTTTCTCTCAAACGCGAGTGCGGGTTGGCCTTGTACCAGTTGTAACTCCCGACCCAGGCCGACCTCAGAAGAATGATGGTTGAGCGACTTCTTTTGGGTGCCATTATATATCCATGTAGAGCTCCTAGAGCTCGGTGGGCGGCCTGGGTCAGGAGCTGCGGTACCGCATGTCCATGTCGCACGTGCTCTTTTTCCCCCTTGGGGTCCCTTAGGATTTCATTTTCAAAAATGTGTGCGCCTCCTCACACCCGCCATAGGTCAGGTATCGGAGTAGCTTGTGTTCGGTCCTCAACAGGACACCTATGGCCATGTGCAAGTAGCCCAACTTCAGTGCCAGCCCACTTACAGCAGGAGCTATAGCCCTCTCTCGGGTGGCTCCGTGACTTGAATAGTAGCACTTTTCTCTCAAACGCTAGTGCGGGTTGGCCTTGTACCAGTTGTAACTCCCGACTCAGGCCGACCTCAGAAGAATGATGGCTGA
>PIVJ01001013.1 GCA_003353955.1 Bacteroidota bacterium
ACAAAGTAAAGAAAGCTATGGCAATGTAGAAAACGTACTGCAACTTAATACATCTTCTGTTGAACCTCATATTGTAAAAGCAATTCAGGAACAGCAAAAAATAATTGAAGCACAGCAGTCAGAGATCGAAGCACAGCAGTCAGAGATCGAAGCGCTAAAAGCCAAAGTAAATGAGATGGATGTGTTGAAAGCAGACAATATTGAAATGAAGACAGAAATAGGAAACATCAAATCCGTACTGGAATTAATTAACGATAAGTAATCAGTGTTAAAATTAACAATAACTCTCAAAGAGCCTAAACTTAAAGATGTTGAATTACTAGCAATGGATTTTATTTCTGAATACATGAGTATAGATAGTGAATGTTGGTTATTTAGAATTATTCCAGAAGTTTTAAGCAGTAAAATTGAACGTTCAGTTATAATAGAAGAAAGCGAGAATTATTCACTGCAATGGCATTTGTTAGGAAGAAACTTTGCGAGTAACTGGTGAAGGTACTGAAGGATATTTGTCAGTAT
>PIVJ01001014.1 GCA_003353955.1 Bacteroidota bacterium
GAATGTAGGTCACAGCGACCTAATTTTGGACATGGAAGTAAAGGTAATTTATAGGTATCATATGAGTCCTGCAAAACTGAAATACCTCTATAAACGAAAAAAAGTGCCAACATTTACTGGCCAATGCATTGAAAATGGAGTTTGACCTATATCTTCATGAAAGTAGGTCACAGTGACCTAAATCTTGAAATGTAGGTCAATGTGACCAAGAGATGTCCAAAATGTCAAATACATTTCATATTTGGCCATTTCTGGTCAAATGAGGGTCCGTTTAAAAAAAACGTGTTTTGACCTATATCTCAGAGAGAGTAGGTCACAGCAACCTAATTTTGGGCATGCAAGTAAAGGTCACCTAGAAGGGTCATATTGGTCACACAAACTTCAAATCCCCCTATTAACGAAAAAACGTGCCACCATTTACTGGCCAATGCATTGAAAATGGAGTTTGACCTATATACTCATGAAAGTAGGTCACAGTGACCTAATTCTTCAAATTTAGGTCAATGTGACCTAGGGATG
>PIVJ01000089.1 GCA_003353955.1 Bacteroidota bacterium
AGCAGAAATAAATGTTACAAACAAAGATGGATGGACACCGCTTATGCTTGCATTAAGATACGATCAACCGGAAAATGCAAAATTAGTAATTGAAAAAGGAGCAGAAATAAATGTTGCAAAAAAAGATGGACGGACACCGCTTATGCTTGCATTAGAAAATGACCAACCAGAGAATGCAAGGTTATTAATTGAAAAAGGAGCAGAAATAAATGTTACAAATAAAGATGGATGGACACCGCTTATGTTTGCATGCAAGCATTCAAATTTGACCATAATTAAATCTTTAATCAATAAATATACTGATATTACAGCAGAATCTAAAAAAGGAATAAATATTTATGAATGTATAGATGATAATAAAGAATTAAACAAAGAAGAAAAAGAATTGATAAAAAGGCATTTTGTGTCTATAAATAAAAAATATTTGAAGCACAAGGTAACAGCTCATCATAAGTAATAACTATGATGCTTACAGGTATTCTAAGATTTCATTTTTCGTTTTTCCTAATCAGAAATATGATAAGCAAGATGCCTCGCAAGCCACTACTACTCATATGCGCGGGGCGTTAGGCAAAATATGTCGATATGACTAAAAAAAAAGCAGTACCATTCATCTTCGATAAGCTTCTCTCGGAAAATACTCGTGGAAAAACTGAAAATATCATTCTCAAAGTAGCGGTATTTAGCTTTTTTACCCATTTGGCAATAATCTATTGTATAAAATTCGGTTTTATAGATCTTCCAGCAAACTCAGAGTTGCTGAAAAATCCTATATCAGCTGTTTATACACCATTCTCCTTTATTCTTATTTATGAAGTTTATTTATTAATTTATTACTTACCCAAGTCGTTTACCACCTATATAACAAAGCAATACGAGATTATAACTCTAATTATTATCCGTAAATTATTTAAAGATTTATCCGCTTTAGAACTTTCTACAGATTGGTTTGAAATAAAAGGAGATTTGCAATTTACTTACGATTTAATTGCTTCGCTTTTGCTTTTTTATTTAATATTTATATTTCAAAAGCAAGGAAACCAAAAAGCAGTACAGAAAACAAGCTATAAAGTTATTATCGAAAGATTTGTAAAGAAGAAAAAGTTAATTGCTATTATTTTAGTGCCACTGTTTTTTTTCATGGCTTTATATACGTTCATTGATTGGGCTACAGGAATTTCCATTTCATCTAGTAAATTGCCAACATTTGAAAGCATCAACAATCAATTTTTTGATCAATTTTTTACAGTACTAATTTTAATAGATGTAGTACTACTTTTAATTTCCTTCTTTTATACAGACCAGTTTCATAAAATTATCAGAAACTCTGGGTTTGTCATTTCGACAATTTTAATAAGAATGTCGTTTGGAGTAAGCGGATTAATCAGTACTGTATTAATTGTTGCGGCGGTTCTTTTTGGATTGGCAATAATAACAATCCATAATAAATATGAAGAAAATGCTTTGCCTAACAACGGTAGTCGTTGCAAAACCCTTAAAACTAAGGCTTAGAAGATTGGCAAGAATGGTTGAGCTTGAATTAGCCCTCCTAAAGGCTTTTTCTTTTTGTACCAAATTTGCAATTGATAATATGTTGGTTGTAAGTGCTACGTTTACAAAAGAAGCTACATAAAGTGCTATTAAGCTATATAATAACAAAAGACTTCATTTATCTTTAGGGGTTAGAGTGGGATGTAAAATTTTTGTAGACAAGAGTGGTACAGATGGCATAAAGGGTGTTGGATAAAGTTTATGCCAATAAAAGGAAAAGAATTTGAGAAACGAATCTCCATAATCGAATCAACAGAGTTACCTGACAACGCTAAGATCTCATTTCTAAAATGTATTATTGATAAGAATACTAATGTTAAACGTGAAGTAGACATTTCTATTGAAATAGAAGTCTGATGTAGATTTAATTAAAAAAATCAAGATATGGGAGAATTTTTATACCTTTAACAGATTTCATAAATCACATGGAGGCTTAAAATGAGAATACGCTAAATGATTCTGAAAAATAAAAGACACCAGAAAGTAAGCAATACACACCAATATGGATGGATATAGTTAGCAAAGGTGTACATATAATATATACTAGTTATGGGTAAGTTAAAGAAACGAAATGGCGGAATGACACGAGAAGCACCAACTAATTATTTTGATAGTTCTTGACTAGTTACAACTAGAAGAATTAAAAGTGGAGACCAGCGACCACTTTAAAAACGGGGCGAACCCGAAAAGCCATATGAGTAGGAAATTAAACAAAGAACTGAACTAAAATCCAAACAGTTTTCTCTTTTCTTAATTTGCAACGCTTTTTAAAACGCTTCGATAATTCAGATCATAAGGAACTCCACTTTTTGCAATTGCCAATGATTGTTTTAGTAGCTTGTTACAAACTATAATCAATGCCAGTTTCTTTGATTTTCCTTTCGCTACGATTCTATCATAAATTGCCTTACATTGTGGATTGTACTCACAAGCAGTAAAGCTGCATAAAAACAGATGGTTGCGAACCAGTATGGGCTATGGCACATAAGCTTCGTAAAGCCATGGTAAACGAGACGATCGGTATACATTAGAGGGAATGATAGAAATGGATGAAGGCTATTTTACCATAGAAGCATCAGAACATAGTCATAAAACACAAAAGGCTGGTAAAGGCAGCAAAACCAAATCTAATGTTATGGTTATAGCAGAAAGTACAATCCTGAAAGACATTGAGACTGGAAAAGTGGACAGGCAATGCAGATATTTTAAAGCAAAGGTACTTGATGACCATAAGACTGACGGTACAGATGAAACATTTCAGAAATCCATTGACAACGAGCAAACCATTGTCCTTACTAACAAAAGCACATCATATGTAAATATAGCTGACTATGTAGAGATACATTTAACTAAAAAATCAACTGAACAAATCACAAAAGAAACATTAAAATGGGTTCATATAGCCATCAGCAATGCTAAAAGAAACGTTGTTGGAAACTACCACAAAATCAAAAGAAAATATTTGCAACTCTATCTTAATGAGTTTGTTTATAAGTTAAATCGAAGATATTTTGGAGAGCGAATCTTTGATCGGCTTGTTATTGCTAGCACTACAGAAATATGACTAATTACGGATATACAAAAAAACGATAAACATGAATGCTAAAACAACTAGAAAGACTTTGCTTTTTGTCATATTTCTAATGACGAGTTTAATCAATGTGAATGCTCAGGAAGCCGATTCAGTGGGTTATATTGTTAAGAATGGGGATATAGCCCCTCAATTTACAATGACATTGGATGATGGAAGAAAAGTAAGTATGGAAGACTTGAGGGGAAAAATAGTTATGCTCCAATTCACCGCCAGTTGGTGTGTAGTTTGCCGTAAAGAAATGCCGTTTATTGAGGAAGATATCTGGCAGGTTTATAAAGACAAAGACTTTGTTTTGATTGGAGTTGACAGGGACGAGCCGCTGGAAACCGTTCTTAAATTCAAAGAAAAGATGAAAATAACTTATCCGTTGGCTCTTGATCCCAATGCTGATATATTTGGTTTGTTTGCATTGAAAAAAAGTGGGGTTACTCGAAATGTGATTATCGATCGTGATGGGCGCATTGTTCTTAAAACAAGGCTTTTCAATAAAGAAGAGTTTGATTATATGAAAGCAAAAATTAAAGAACTTATAGAAAAATAAGCTAAGTACAACCTAATTATTATGAAAAAAATCAGCAATGCAATAATCGCATTTGTTCTTGTTTTAGCTCCATTCATACTGAGATCACAAGATACTGCTAAAGGAATTGGCCTAAAACCCATAATCAGGGAATCAATTAAGGATCCACTTAAATTTTCAGCATCCGATTGGACTGAAGGGAACGATTTGTTTACACAGCTAACTTCTGATAATATTGCAATCTTCGGGTTGAATCTCGAAATAATGTACAAGCAGATAAACCCAGGCACATCAAGTGGTGGTTCTGATTATGTACTTTTCTGTTCAACATATATTCCTTTCTTTTCATCCAATGCAGGTTTTGATTCTATTTATCATCATTACAAAGATGAGACTTCAATATTGAATTGGGAGAAAATGCAATCGATCGTCAAGTTAGGCTTCTTGAATATTTGAGATATTGCAAATAATTAAGTGTGAAAATTAGTAAAAAGAGACAATTATGAATCAAACAATTATCGATCTTAGGAGTGACACCGTAACTAAACCATGTAAATCAATGATTATGGCAATGATGGAGGCCGAAGTTGGGGACGATGTTTTTGGGGAAGACCCAACAGTTAATGCACTGGAAAATAAAGGTGCCCAACTGTTTGGAAAAGAATCAGGACTTTATTGCTCTTCAGGATCACAAACCAATCAAGTTGCCATTAAAGCACATACCCAACCGGGAGACGAAGTAATCTGTGATTCTACTTCTCATGTTTATCGATATGAAGGTGGTGGAATCGCTTTTAATTCCGGTGCCTCAGTACGATTAATTGACGGAAATAGAGGAAGAATTACAGCAACTGATGTGTTGGATAATATAAATCCTGAGGATCCACATTGCCCGATAACAAATTTAGTGTCAGTTGAAAACACTGCAAATAAAGGTGGTGGAAGTTGCTATGATATTGATGAACTTTCTAAAATTAAGAAGGTATGTAGCAAAAATAATCTACCATTACATCTTGACGGGGCACGTTTTTTTAACGCAATAACCAAAACCGGAGAAACAGCATTGGAGCACGGGGCATTATTTGATTCTATTTCAATTTGTCTTTCCAAAGGACTAGGTTCACCTATAGGTTCTTTACTACTTGGTAGCAGCGATTTTATTAAGAAAGCTAGACGAATCCGGAAAGTATATGGTGGTGGAATGCGACAGGCAGGATTTATTGCTGCTGCCGGAATTTATGCGTTGGATAACAATATCAGCAGATTAAATGAAGATCATCAGCGTGCTAAAGAACTCAAAAGTATTTTATCTGCACAAAATTATATTGAAGAAATAATTCCAGTTGAAACCAATATTATTATTTTCAAATTACGGGAAAATATTAGTAATTCTGATTTTTTAAACAAATTGGAAAGTCAAGGAATTAAAGCCATTAGTTTCGGGCCAAGATTAATCAGATTTGTTACTCACCTCGACTTCACCGACGATATGTTAACCATCACAACTGATATTCTTAAAAATAAAATGTTTTAACTGTTATAAATTAGCTCATCCGATTCACCAGTAAATCCAACAATGATATCAGTAAAGATGGTGGCTTCAGGAATAGTGTAGTGTATCTTTTCAACAATCTTTCTATATTTTGAAAGATTGTGTTTTCTGTTCATTCTTATCAACACTTTATCATCTTCTGATTGCAACGGAAGATGAAGTTGTTTAGCCAAACACGAATATTTTGAAACAACATCAATGACTTCATCGTTCGTATCCCTTGAATGTGGAGAAGTAAAATACAACCAGAAATGAATGTTATCAAACTCGCATTATTTTTCTTCCTGCTCCATTTCAAGATTCTGGAATAAACCTTGTCGATTGCTTTTTGGCGCACAGAGCATGCCAAAATTCCAAGCACTGTAGCCTGATCTTCATCATCGGTATATTCATATCCGGAATCATTTAATATCGAGTTTAATCTTCCACTATCTGAAAAATTCATTTAACAACCCAATGTGATTAAATAATATTTTATATGCTTAGAATTTTGCAAGATGCTGTTTATTTGCCGCTTACACTTTAGTCACATTCTTGAAAGTGTCTTAATAAAAACATGAGTGTTTCATTTGGCAAAGTATTTGTGATAATTGAGTGAAAACATTTATACATTAATCATAAAGATAAAACCATGAAAAAAACAAATTACTTATTCATTCTTGTTTCCATAATCGCTCTTACGTTTACCGCTTGTCAAAAAGAAGGACCCATCGGACCAGAAGGAGCTCCGGGTTTAGATGGAGTAGTTGATGTTTACAGTTATTACTATACAATTTTCGAGTCCGATTGGGATACATTTGGAGATCCCGGTATAGGATTTGGATATATCGGTTCCATGGATTTTCCTGAAATCACGGAAGATGTTTTGAATTACGGTGCAGTCCTGGTTTATTTATATCAGAGTGGAAGCTTATATTCCTTACCAATGACTTTTGTGGAGCCAACAACTGAAGGAGAATATTTAACATCCATTTGGCTTATGCTAAATCTTGGTGAAGTATGGGTAACTTTTCAAGATAGCGATGGGCTGACGGTAAATCCGGGGGATATGGAATTCAAGGTGGTAATTATTGATGGTTACCTTAACATTCCATCATCACTCAATCTGAAAAGTTATGATGAAGTTAAAAATTACTTCAATTTGAAATAAAATTTAAAACCCTGATGATGACTTCAGGGCTTTTTAATTCAGCTAAGAAGAATATGTTATGACATTTTAAACCTTTCAGACAGTCTATTTTTATTTAAGTCCAACAAATTTTCATTTCTTCAGCTTCCCAAATACAACGAAGCTCCCCGCCGCAAGCGGACGGGCTATCATGATGGATGCTATTTTATTTCGCCCCAAGAGGTGGGGAATATTCAAGCACAAGTATTAGGGATGTATTACATACTGCAAAAAAGAAGGCAGGAGTAACTGCTTTAGATCCTGTACATACGCTAAGGCATTCGTTTGCAACTCACTGCATTGAAAACAATGTAAACTTACGTCATATACAAAATATGTTGGGACACAGTTCACCCAAAACAATTGAAATAAATAATAAAAGGATTGCAAGTCCGCTTGATAGTTTAATAAAAAATATTAACTTGCACATATAAAAAGATATAACTACAATGTGGTTATACAATTGTTACCAAACATATATACAACCACATGAAATATATAAGATTGATTATTGGTTTATTGTTGATTACATTAAATGTTTTTGCAAATGATTATAACGATACAATAAATGTTGTAATCGACCTAAAGCAAGTTGATTCATTAGGATTAAAGGTTAATGTTTATCCTCCAACTGATTTAAAAGGTAATATCTTGTACAAATTTCCTAAGACTATTCCGGGGACTTATGAAAGTTTGAACAGCCATCATTCATTGATTAAATTACATCAAAACGATAAGGAAATACCATGTATTGATAATTCCTTTTCAATTGTATGTGATTCAGTTTCAAATTCTTTTTCTTATTTTGCAAAAAGTTCAGTGAATATCAGAATTGGAGTGTCGGCAGAAGATACTTATTATTTAAAAGACTCAATTTATATTTTAAACTGGCATTACCTACTTGGATTCTTCCAGAATGATACTGATAGCCCTTATAAAATAAGTATCATTAGAAATAATAGGCTTTTTGGAACAAGTTCACTTGACAAAGAAACGTTAAGTGATACTATTGATATTTATACTGCAAGTAATTACAAAGACTTAATACATAATCCTCTGATATATGGCATTCCTGATACAGCCAGCTTCCAAATTGGAGAAAGTAATTTTAATATTTCTTGCATAGGTAGTGACACATTGTTAGCTGCACAAAAAATAAAAGAACTTTTAATTGAGCCTTTAAACCAGTTATTAAAACATTCTGAGTACAAACATAAAGACTACACTTTTATTTACTTTTCAAAATATTCTATTATTGCACCTGGATTAAGAGCCCTAGAACATCCAAATTCTACATTGGTTTGCTATCATACAGCATTTCGTGATAATAATATATTTATTGGGGTGTCGATTCATGAGTATATTCATGCTATCTATGCTCCTTTGAGAATTAGAAGTGAAATTATAAATGACTTTAACTTTATATCGCCGTTGTGTGATGAGTATTTATGGTTTTACGAAGGTGTAACAGAATACCTTTCTATTAAAACCTTGTTGGATTCTAGGATATTCACCAACGAAGATTTTCTAAATGAGATTAAGCTTTCTGATGAGTATTCAAAGAATATTAATTTTAGAAAAACAAGTCAGAATATTTATGATAAAAAGGGGCAAAAGCTATTCGATAATTTTTACACAACAGGAAGCTTATTTGCTTTACAACTTGATTTAGAAATATTGCAAAAGTCAAATGGAAAGCAAGACCTATTTGATGTCATGAATGAATTGCAGCAAAAGTACTCTCCAGATAAACCTTTTAATTCAAATACTTTTATAGATGAGTTTTGTGCAGTTTCTGGTATTGATAATCTTAATACTGATAAGAAAGTAAAAATTGATTTTTCAAAAATATCAAATGATTTAGGCTATAATATGGTTACAGAAAAATATGACACTTTGATTTATACTTATAATGCAAGAAAGATATACAAGATTGTGAATTTCAAAAAGAATCAATTGGAAATAGCGTTTTTCGGTTCTAATCTTAATAAAGAGCAAAATGCAAGAAAAATAGTAATCTCAGAAATTAACGGAGAACCTATAGATTGGTTTAATCGAGTAAATCTAACAATGCCATCATCGGATGATGAATTAGAATTATTAATAACAATCGGCGATAAAGAAATGAAAATTAAGGCAAAGCCTAATTTGATTAGTAAAAAGAAAAAGAGAACAGTTTGGACAATGAATGATAATTATAAAACTGGAATAGTAAAAGTATTTTGGAATGAGTAATCAAAGTCGAGTAGGTAAAGGGGAATCTCACCCCTAAACCTCTCTCAGAACCGTACGTGATGCTCTCACATCATACGGCTCCTCATACGCTCAAAATTAATTGATTGATAGTTCACAAGCT
>PIVJ01001015.1 GCA_003353955.1 Bacteroidota bacterium
AACTTTCTATCCAAAGGTGATTCTTTTTCATGTTTTCCTACTTCATCTTCATTTTGGCATAAAACCTGTTGATAAGATACGTTGTTTCATCAAAATTGAAGGAATTCATTTTTTCCGAAAAATGGGATTTTTTAACCGAACGAATCATGTCCATTTTTTTAATTGGCTGAAGGTCAAATGTAATTAAGATCTCAAGGTCAAGCTGCTAGGATAATTTAGCAATTGTGTGAGCGTTAATTTTGGTCTTGCAAAACTTGACCTTGGTCAAGGTCAAAACACCTCATTCTCAAGGTCAAAGCCGGATTTTCAAGGTCAATCGAATTTGGCCCTCATGACATTTTTTGAAAGGCCGTCCTTTACTGAATCAGGAACTAATTAGCTTTTTGTCGAAAAATGTTTCATAATCTCTCTGCAGAGGAGCGCAGTTTTTCCTATTTTGGTCATTATTACGTAATTGCAATGACAAAAATGTTTTTTCTTTTTAGCTTGGTGTAGAACACTATAAAACACGTCGGATGG
>PIVJ01001016.1 GCA_003353955.1 Bacteroidota bacterium
GTATTACTTCCATTATTAAATACAGCAACTCCAATTTCAGGAGGTCCTGAAAATTACGAGGCTCAATTCATTTATAACACAGCTAATACTTATTTGTATTTAGTTTGGGATTTAAGAAGTCCTACACCAATAGAGCTATGTTATGATGTCACTCCTTTAGATGTTTGCTGTGAATGTACTGGAGGTACACCGCCTCCACCAGTTTGTAATAGATATAAAAGTATACCTTATGACAATACTTTACAAATTACATATATTGATTGTGATGGAGACCAGCAAACTATATTTAAACAATGTAGCAGCCCAATTTGTCAAGGTGAAGAGTTTTGTGCTATAGAAATAATATCAACAAATGAAACGCTAAACGATTTAGGTACGTGTTAAATATTAAAATTAATTAAAAAAATGAGTGTAGTAAATAAATTTATTGATTCTGAAAACTTCGCAACAGCAATATCTGTTTACGATGATGTTAATTTATTGATTAAATCTCCAGATGGGTTCTATCAGTTTAATGGT
>PIVJ01001017.1 GCA_003353955.1 Bacteroidota bacterium
TCAGTTAGTCCACTGCACCTGCCTTCGTGGGCGAACTTACGTCTATGCACCGCAGCTCGCTGTTTTCTCATGAGCGAAGAGTATTCGCATAGTTCTTTCATAGTCATTACGCCCATGGGTTATCTGATTTAGGTATGTAGGTTAGACCTTTGTAGTTGAACCATTGATAGATACCTTCTTGGATATCGCCATCACCGGTTAGTCTTTGTTTGAAGCCAAATGATGGAGGTAAGTTACCTACGTTGTAAGGCTTGTAAATTTCGCCGTTAAGCTTGATTGTCTTGTTCGACAAGAATTTGATTGATTGCATAGTTTGTAATTGTTTATTATATTATCCAGTAAGCGTCGTATTTTATTTGTAATACTCTGCTTGCCACTGTGGAATACCAGAGTTATAACGCTCATAATACTCACGCTCAAACGTTTCTATTTGAGCACTAGTTAGCTTTGCAAAAGTTAATCTAGTTCTTTTTCTTGTAGTTTTGCTTCTAGCCATTCGTATTCTTCTTTATTTACTT
>PIVJ01001018.1 GCA_003353955.1 Bacteroidota bacterium
GCGACTTCTTTCGGACGCCATTATGTATCCATGTAGAGCTCCTAGAGCTCGGTGGGCGGCCTGGGTCAGGAGTTGCAGTACCGCATGTCCATATGGCACGTGCTCTTTTTCCCCCTTGGTGGTCCCTTAGGATTTCATTTTTAAAAATTTGTGCGCCTCCTCACACCCGCCACAGGTCAGGTATCGGACTAACTTGTGTTTGGCCCTCAACAGGACACCTATGGCCATGTGTACGTAGCCCAACTTCAGTGCCAGCCCACTTAGAGCAGGAACTACAGCCCTCTCTCGGGTGGCTCCGTGACTTGAAAAGTAGCACTTTTCTATCAAACGCGAGTGCGGGTTGGCCTTGCACCAGTTGTAGCTCCCGCCCCAGGCCGACCTCAGAAAAATGATGCCTGAGCGACTTCTTTCGGACGCCATTATGTATCCATGTAGAGCTCCTAGAGCTCGGTGGGCGGCCTGGGTCAGGAGTTGCAGTACCGCATGTCCATATGGCACGTGCTCTTTTTCCCCCTTGG
>PIVJ01001019.1 GCA_003353955.1 Bacteroidota bacterium
TGCAATTATATATTGCTCCTAAGGCTATTATAAAACCAAGAGTAACAATAAAATAAGTTAGTGTAGTTGTTCTTTCTAACTTATTGTTAAAGCGATATAAATTTAAATTTTTAGGATAAATACACCTGTATTCATGAATGTGTGGCATCCCTATTTCTATGTGCCCCAACACAGCTTTTCCTTCACACATTAGTGTACGGTTCTTTTTTCCTATTATTCCTCCTCCTTTTTCTATATTTATAGTCATTTTTATTAGACTTTCTTGAAATTCTGTTCGAGGAGGGCACATATAAATTTTTTTTATATAAGGAACACAAAAATTCCATTCTTTGCTTGCAAGCTCTGAAATAGTCTTTTTTATTAATAAAAACTCTCTATGTAGTTCAGCAAACTTTTTAGTTAAAGCCAAACCACTCAACTTTTCACTCATTTTTCTTAGTACTTGCCCTGGCATATATTTCTTCTTTGTCTTATTTTGTTGGTATTCTAAATTTGCCACTAGGCTTAGCTGGGATATT
>PIVJ01001020.1 GCA_003353955.1 Bacteroidota bacterium
GATACGTGCTTCCAAAGTTTAATGGTTTCTTCGTTTACTTGTGGTTGACTACTCCACGATTGAGTCTGGTAAAATAGTGTCATTGGTTTTGGTTTTAAATTACTATTTGGTTTGCCATTCACCTGGCCGGTTATATTCTATATACTCACTTGGTTTTAGTGATTTTTACTTAATCTGCTATTGTCATAGTTACAGAAGTTGGATTTATTTCTAAATCAATAGCTTGTTGTATGCTAGCTTCTATAGAAGTTACTTGTTCTGCGCCCATAGCGTTTTTAGTCCAATCAACTACTATTTCATTTGTTAGATCTTCAAAAGGGATAAATTCACTTTCAGGATCTAAAGGTACAGTCTGCGTACCGATATTAGTTGATTGATATGGATTTCCTTGTGGATCAAGCTTGTCTGAAACTCCAGTTACTATCCAGTGTACATTATACACTACATCTGTTTCACTACCTTCTGTTGGGTGAACGTCTACTGTTTTACAATTCCAATTATATACTGTTGCCATTTTT
>PIVJ01001021.1 GCA_003353955.1 Bacteroidota bacterium
TTAACTTCTGGTGAATAGGGAGGGAGATAAAATATCTCAATTTTATCTTCCCGTTTATTGAGCCACTCTTTGACTATTTTGCTATGGTGAACCCTTAAATTATCGAGAATTAAAAATACTTTTTGTGTTGAATCTTTGACTAGTCTCGATAAAAATTTTATTAAAACCTGAGATGTCATTGTTTCACGATAAAGCATAAACCGTACTTTTCCTTGGTTGGTTATGCTTGAAATCATATTCACTTTATTACGCTTAGTCGTTAACCTTAAAACTGGTGTAATCCCTTTGGGAGCAAAGCCTTTGACATTGTAACCTTCACTGTTTATTCCTGTCTCGTCACCCCAGTGAATCTCTGCTTTCTCTTCTTTTGCACGAACTAAAATCTTTGGGTATTCTAACTCAAGCCATTTACCAAGCTTTTTGGGGTCTTGCTCATATGCTCTTTTTGTAGGCTTTTGAGGCGTAAAGCCCCAACGACTGAGATATTCTCCAACTGTCCGAATGGGAACCTCAAGT
>PIVJ01000090.1 GCA_003353955.1 Bacteroidota bacterium
GACTGGCAAAGTGGGTACGAAACAAATATCGGCGATTTAGGCGTAAACATTGGTTCTTTGCTTACAAATGGTTACAGGAAACTGCCAAGCAGTATCCTAACATGTTTGTGCATTGGCAAAAGGTTTTATGCCTTAAGACTTGTTAAGAAGAGCCGTATGATGTGAGAGCATCACGTACGGTTCTGAGAGAGGTTTAGGGGTGAGATTCCCCTTTACCTACTCGACTTTTATCTTAAAATTTATAACCTATTCCAAATTGCACACCTAATTCAGTTAATTTTTGATGGTAATTCTCTTTTTCAAATGGAATTACAGAATGTTTTTTGAGGTTTGGATTTATGAATATCATAAAATTATCAAATTCATATTTTCCACCAATTCCTAAGCTAAAACCAATTCCAGATTGAGAGTCATTTGAATTATCTGTTGTTTGAAAATCTATAATTGGCCCTCCATTTAAGAAAAAATACTTTCCAAATGTATAGTTGGCATAGATTGGGATTGAAATCATTTTTAAATCTTCATACCGAAAATTAACTGGCATTCCTGTTGGGGCTGGAGTTATTTTTACCTTACAATTCATATAGCTTACTCCAGTTTCAATACTAAACTGTTCGGAAATCCTTCTTATATATCTAAGTCCAAACTCATACGTGTCTTCATTGTCATAGCTTGTTGCACCAACTAAACTCTCTTTTCTTAATAGTTCGCTGTCAATAATTCCGTAATAAACTCTTATTTCATTATGATTTTGGGAATAACATTGAATTTCAATAAGTAGAATTGTTATCAGTGCTAAAAAGTGTCTCTTTTTCATATTGGGTCTTTTTAATTTACAGCCAACAATTGTATAACCACATTGTAGTTATATCTTTTTATATGTGCAAGTTAATATTTCTTGTTAAACTATCAAGCGGACTTGCAATTTTTTTATTATTTATTTCAATTGTTTTGGTATAAACTTCTGTTGTTTTGGGTGAACTGTGTCCCAAGCTCCAACAAAAGCAACCTGGTCACTATTGGAGGTGGAATTGCCTGACTTCCATTTGTTTGAATAAGTCCAGCTGGGCGAGTATTTTGGGTTTTTATACAAAGTAAAAGCTTTTTCTACCAAGTGAGAATTCTCCTTTTTAAGGATGTGACAATTATTCAATAACCCACACAAACTTCGTACAGTGTAAGCTCCCCTCCCCTACTAAAACCAAATAAGTAAATTTCATCTCCTGGCTCGTAGTTATGCATGATAAAACGATATCCATCCATAACATTTCTTTCTAATCCCTTACCAAGTGTACCACCTTGAACTGAATCATGGTATGAACCAGTTCCCCAATCATAAAAAACAACTTATTTCGTATCATTCTCATCTTTAGGTGAAATGCCTCTAGCAAATCTTAAAACGTTCGTTGGATAGCTTTTTGTGTTTAATTTTTCAATTACATTCCTTCCTTGTAATATATTTGATTTCCCAAATGCCCTACAATTAATAGCTAATAACCGGAAGCTATTTTCCTACTGATGTTGCTCTCTCAATAAATCATTTATAATTTTAACCGGATTAAATGTGATAATCGGGCAATCCACAAAAATGGTAATCCAGTCAGCCATCGCACCATTCCATAAACCAGGTAACTCCTGTGCTTTTAATACTATCCCATTTTGTGATTTTTTTGATATAAATCCAGTTTTGGGATCAACAAATTGTTTTAAATTAAACTTCTCACCTTTATAATCACGCACACCACAAACTAAATCAACGGGATTAAAATGTGTGGCATTACTTAAAATTTCTTTTTGATCAGCCTTCGTTTTGTCGATTTGCGAGGCTTCAACTATTTGTAAAGAATTTAAACCATCTTGAACACTCACCCAAAACGGCCCTCCTCCGGGTTCTCCTTCATTTTTTACCATTCCGCAAATGCGCATCGGGCGATTAAGTTTATTAAATAATACCTGACGTTTCTCTTCCAACGAATTAAAATCAGCAGGAAGACTAATCATTAATTCCTTTCTGGTAAATAATTCTATTTCTTTTAATTTCTCGCCATTCCAATCTTTCTCTAAGATATTCAGATATTTAAAAGTTTGATCCTGTAGTTTAATAAGGTAGCCGGCAATTAACTTTTTATAAGTATAAGTGGTGCCTCGCAATCGATCAGGCACAATATTATCGATGTTCTTAACAAAAATAATGTCACCTTTTATATCATTTAAGTTTTCAATTAAAGCCCCATGCCCACCGGGCCTGAAAATCAGTTTTCCCTGTTTGTCTCGTAAGGGATTATTCTCCAAATCAACCGCAAGAATATCAGTTGATGGTTTTTGAATGGACAAGCTAATATCAAATGTAACACCATATTTTTTTTCATATTCAGATTTAGCCTTATCCAAGGCTTGGGTAAACTTATTCTGATGTTCGGGTGAAACTGTGAAATGAATTTTTACCTCATTCGACGAATTTTTACAATAAACCGATCCTTCAACCAAATGTTCTTCGATAGCCCATCGTGATCCATCACTATAATTGTGAAATTTTATCAACCCCTTTGGTAACGAGGCATAGTTTAAATTGTCTTTGTCCAGTAAGAATCCTATGATACAATTATAATCTTTCTCCTTGATGCAATCTTCAAGGTCTGCTCCCTTTGATTCCATTACTTCTTTCAAATCATTAAAGAAGGCAAGATCGTTAAGTTTATCAAAGAAATAATGAACAGAGTTGAATGATTTATCTTTCAATAGTTCGGGAAGTGGCTTATGGTCAAATTGATCTCTAAACTCGAAAAGATGCTTAAACATACGACTGGCAGCTCCGGAAGCCGGTACAAATTTTAAAATATTTCTATCCGGCGACTTTGAATCGTAGAAATCTGTCAATTCAGAAATTTCATCTTTTGAAAATCTCACTAAGCCATTTTGAAAAGTAGCTGCAGCAGAAAGATGAACAAATGCAAACCCATCCTTAAAACCTTGGATTTGTGTTAGTATCTGCTCTTCATTAATACCTTTTGATTTAATGAATTCAATATCACTGCTGTTAAACATATTTTATAAATTTCAGTTAACAGGATAAAAATAAAACATTTTGTGCTATAAATCTTTACGATTTTACGGAATAATAATTTTGATAATTTGGTTTATGAAAGCACAAAAAGTTATATTTTTGCATACAATTGCCCAGGTGGCGGAACTGGTAGACGCGCATGGTTGAGGGCCATGTGACCTTTAGGTTGTGCAAGTTCGATTCTTGTTCTGGGCACTCCATTAAAACCCAATAACTTGAGAATTAGAGCCATGAAGTATTTATGGCTCTTTCACATACATATTTACATGCAAAACCAGGAATAAGAGCCAATATTAACTCTGGTTTTAAGAATTGTTATTTTTCCATAGTGTAAAGTCGGATCAGTCGTAAAGTCTCACACTAAAAATGCTTCTCAAATAGATTTCTTACGTTTAGTAAGCATGTATTTATTAAAAAGAAGATAGAACAGAAACGTAAGATAAGCAGTGTATTTATGTACCCCATAATTGTATTACCAAAATAAGTTGTATAACTACTATTCGAATTTGATAATATTGAAATTCCTATTTTTTTGGAAGGAATAAATCCAACAAATGATGAAAAATTCGGATTTAGACCACCATGATATATTTTAGATTCTCCATAAGGCACCACGTACCAACCTGATGCATAAGATGATAGTCCATATGGACTTACGGTTAAATCAGGGACATGAGATTTGCGGATTATTCCTTCTAGAGGATTTTGATCAATCGATAGCTGATATTTTAGCCATTTAGCCATGTCCTCTGCATTTGAAATCACATAAGCTGCAGGATTGTTTCCTCTGTATCTTGGAGCCTCATACTCCCTTGCATTAAAAAAACTTGTTTTATATCCTTTTGCAAAATTATTATTATTAGGAATTCCTACTGAAGTATTATTTAACGATAAAGGTTTAAATATATTTTTTTGCAGATATTCTTCGAAGGTATAACCACTAACTTTCTCTATTATTAATCCAAGTATATCATAATTAATGGTGGCATATTTATATTCTGTTCCCGGCTGTCTTTTTAATTCCATATAATTTTTCTTTCATAAATCTAAATATTTTTTGGTTTTACTTTCAGAGAAATATCCATAAATGTTATTTTATTCAAGCAAACCAACCATGTTAAAAAACGGTTACTTTACCCTACTTCAGTTAATCACTATCAAATCTTATTCGTATTTTAAGGATTCTACTGGATTTACTGTTGCCGCTTTAAATGTATGATAACCAATAGTAATTGCAGTTATTATCACAGTAATAATAAAACCCAGAATAAATATCCAAAATTTAATTTCTATATGATATGCAAAATCATTAAGCCATTTATTCATAACATAATACCCAATTGGGAATGCTATTAAATTACCAATGATTGCGAGCTGTAAAAAGTTCTTATAGAATAGAATTATAATACTTAACACAGATGCTCCCTGTACTTTTCTTATACCAATTTCTTTATATTTTTGCTGCACAATAAATGAAAGTAAACCAAATAATCCTAAACAAGATATTATTATTGCCAGCATTGAGAAATAACTTATCGCCTTAAACTGATTCCTTTCTTGTTTATAAAGATTCTCATAAAGACTTTTAACTGTATTATATTCTAGAGTTACATCAGGATAAATTTTCTCCCATGCGGTTTTAAGTTGTGCTATAGATGATTCCAAATTATTTCTATACTTAACTAGAATAGTAAATAACCAATCTTGTTTCACAAATAAAACAACTGGATCAACCTTATCATGTAATGAAGAAAAATTGAAATCTTTAACAACTCCTAAAACACGACCAACCCCAAGATTATTTACTGCGACTAATTTACCGATCGCTTCTGAAGGATCATTCCATCCTATTTGCTTCATTAAAGATTCATTAATAATATAAGAAATAGTGTCTTTATACTCAATATCATTAAACGTTTTACCTGCAATAAACTCCATTGACATAAAATCAGGAAAGTTATTTTGTACAGGTAATATAACTGCTTCTAAACGAGGTCCATTTTTTGTGTTATAATCAAAACCTGCTACATCAACCAGACCTCTGTCAAGGATCTTATTTGAAGGCGGACTCATCACGGATGTTACATCAACAATGGTACTACTATGAATTAATTCATTTTTGAATACTTTGTATTTTTTATCAATTGTTCCATAATCATATTCTAATGTAGAAATAATATTATCTGTTGTAATACCAATATCCTTCTTTTCTATATACTTCATCTGCTCTGATATAACTAGCAGTCCAATTATTAGTGAAGATGAAATCGTATATTGAAAAACTATTAATATTTTTCTTAACAAACTTCCTTTTTTACCACTTTGAACCCCTTTTAGAGTTTCAACCGGTTTATATGAAGATAAAACAAGTGCTGGATAGATTCCTGAAATAATTCCTGTAATAATAATTAAGAGAATCAGTTCAATATATATATATCCATAATCAAAAGAAAATAGTTTTAAATCCATGTCAACCATCTCATTAAAAGGCTTAATAAATATACATAATAAGATCAGTGTGATTATCAACACAATTATGTTCAATACTACTGTCTCTCCAAAAAACTGTTTGTTAATATTACTCCTATATGCGCCTAGAACTTTCCTAACTCCTATTTCCTTTGCTCTTAATGCGGATCTCGCTGTAGTTAGATTAATAAAATTTACAGAGGCAATAAATAGTATTAAAAAAGCAATAATACCAAACATAGTAACCATCTTAATACTTCCGTTTTTTTCTAATTCTCCCTGCAAATTTGACCTTAAATGAATATCAAGAATTGGTTGTACACACAATTTAAATACAGAAGTTATATCCTCACCATAATATTTAGTTAAAAAATAAGGCATTCTTTCTTCTAACTTTTGATGATCTTGATTTTTATTAAGTTTTATATAAGTGAAACCTCCTACATCATTGAATGATTGCGAAGAATCTTTATTTAAACTGCTGAATGATGCTAATATATCAAAATTAAAATGCGAATTTCTTTTTATTTTAGGCATTACCCCTGTTATTCTATAGATTTCTTTCGATCCTGCATCATCTGAGAGTATTATACTTTGATCTAGAGGATTTTTATCTCCAAAATACTTTTTAGCAATATCTTCAGTAATAACAACAGAATAAGGTTCTTTCAATGCAGTTTTCAGATTCCCCTGTTTAAGATTATAGCTGAAAATTTTAAAAAAAGAAGAATCTACATAGAAAAGTTTATCTTCTTTAAATTTCCTATCATCTATCAAAACAGATATTTTATTTTGTTTTATTCTGACAACATTATCAATTTCCGGGAATTCATTTTCCAGGTTTTTAGCAAATGCTGGAGAACATCTTGCCAAATGATTATTGGAATTTTTGAACTTTTGATTTATTCGACATATCCTATCTGCTTCTTTAAAATGCCTATCATAATTCAACTCATTTTGAATATAAAAAAGAAGAAGCAAACTCGTCGCAATTCCAATTCCTAAACTAGAAACATTAATGACAAAATATAATTTTTCCTTAACTAATCTTCTAATTGCAATTTTTAAATAGTTCTTAAACATTTTTTAATAATTTAAATTTATTACGCAAATAATAAAGGGCCAGATAGTTCTGGGTTCTGAAATTAATAATTTTTCACAATAATTTATGCAAAACTTCATTACGATAATTGTATCTAAATTCTGTTTCTTTAAGATGTAAATTGGAAAAGATTTCTGCATTCCAATAATTTTTGATGAAATACAAGCTTGATTTTGTAAATCCCCAAAGCCTTCTATCCTATTAATATGAGAACTACCTCTAATAATGTCATGTATCGTGACTCTTGAACGATTAAAATATCTGTTAGCCATTGTCAATGCTAAGTTACTGTGGTTTTAATTATATCGTATCTAGTATTGACCCTAGATATTTATTAAGATTTCTTTCGAGATGGTTTATTTAAATCTTTGTTCAACAATCTTATTTACTTTTTGGAAAATTTCTAAACCTCTAAATGCAATTTTATCTGTTGAAATTAATGGAGGCAACATTCTAACAACATTTACTCTTACTCCACCAACTTCTAAAAGTAAGCCATTTTTATAACACTGGTTTCTCAATTCTTTAACGAATTCAGGGAAAGGTTCTTTATTCTTTTTATCCTTTACATATTCAATACCAAACATTAAACCTAAACCTCTTACATCTCCAATAAATTTTGAGTTTTTCATCATTTCTAAAAGAAAATCCATCATCTTCTTACTCAATTCCTTAACATGCTCTTCAATATTGTTATTTTCTACAAATTCCAATGCCTTTAAACCAGCAGAAATA
Source organism: Bacteroidota bacterium (assembly GCA_003353955.1). Classification (GTDB taxonomy): domain Bacteria; phylum Bacteroidota; class Bacteroidia; order Bacteroidales. The sequence continues at coordinate 7,371 of PIVJ01000090.1, forward strand.
CTTAATTGATTTCCTCTAAATGTACCTGCGTGTGTTCCGGAATCCCAACGATCAAATTCTTTCTTAATAATCAATAACGCTAAAGGCATTCCAATACCCCCTATTCCTTTAGAAACAGTTACAATATCAGGAATTACATTAAAATATTGAAATGAAAATAAATACCCTGTTCTATAGAATCCGGCTTGTATTTCATCAAAAATTATTAGAATATCAAATTCTTTTCCAATTTGCATAAGTTGTTCTATAAATTCCTTTTTAGGTATTATAGTTCCTCCTTCACCTTGAACTGGTTCTGTAATAATTGCTGCAGGTTTCTCATTTTGACTACTAAATCTTTCAACACTTTTTCGGACATTCTGAGCACATTCTAAATTACAATCGTCTTTATCTTTTCCAAAAGCACAACGATAACAATTACAAAATGGTAAAAAAACATTATTCGATTTAATGTGAGATAAATCTTTTTTATGATGATCACTATCAGTTATACTTAATGCTCCTTCTGTCATACCATGATATGCACCCTCAAATGCTAATATATTTTGTCGAGATGTACATATTCTTGCTAGTTTAATCGCAGCTTCAATGGCATCAGCACCAGATGGCCCGCAAAAATTAAATTTCACTTTACCTTGCATTTCTTTAGGTAATTGTGAATTAAATTTTTTCATAAAATCAATCTTAATCTTTGTTGGAAAATCTAATCCCTGAATAATCTTGTTACCATGTTGTTCAATACCTTTTAGTATATAACTATTATTGTGACCAAGATTTAATACACCACAACCCGAAAAGAAATCAATAAATCTGTTAACAACCAGAATAAATTGTTAATAATGGCTTATTTTCGAAGAATCAAGGGACACTGATTAGTTACAAATTGGGATTTAGAGTTATATGTGGATGAAGATAAAAACTTAGCACATTTTTTTATGGGAGAAAAAATATTTTTACCACGAATATATTTATTCGATAAAAGCTGTACCTTTAAACGAGGAATAGTATTCCTCGATTTTTAAAACATAATTATTCACCTTAATAGCATATTTATGTTAAACAATTTCCTTAAAACAGCCTTTAGAGTTTTCTTAAGGGGACTTCTATAATTTAAATCATTGTTATTCAGTCGAATAATTGTAATTTAGTATCAAATCAAGCAAGTATACAATGACAGCACAAAAATACAAAGCAACAGGAAATAGAGGATTATTTGACGAACAAAATACATGTCAAAAGCTATCAGATATTGGAAATCCTTTAGAGAAGATAGGCAAAGTAATAGATTTTGAGATGTT
>PIVJ01001022.1 GCA_003353955.1 Bacteroidota bacterium
ATAAATTTCTGGTGTTCTGGAGTCACTTCCTGTTAAAAATAGGCTACTTCCTGTTATTATGAGGTCACTTCCTGTTACCGGGAGTCACTTCCTGTTTACAATAGAGCACTTCCAGTTACAATAGAGCACTTCTGGTCACTATGGCATCACTTCCTGGTCTTCTAAAGTCACTTCCTGTTGAAAATAGGCTACTTCCTGTTATTATGAGGTCACTTCCTGTTTCCAGGAGTCACTTCCTGTTTACAATAGAGCACTTCCGGGTACAATAGAGCACTTCCAGTCACTATGGCATCAATTCCTGGTCTTCTAAAGTCACTTCCTGTTGAAAATAGGCTACTTCCTGTTATTATGAGGTCACTTCCTGTCTCCAGGAGTCAGTTCCTGTTTACAATAGAGCACTTCCAGGTACAGTAGAGCACTTCCGGTCACTATGGCATCAATTCCTGGTCTTCTGGAGTCACTTCCTGTTGAAAATAGGCTACTTCCTGTTATTATGAGGTCACTTCCTGTTACCG
>PIVJ01001023.1 GCA_003353955.1 Bacteroidota bacterium
TTGGATTGAGGTAGACAAATACCTTGTATCCGGGCTTGTTATCGTATTCGTGGGGTTGCCTTCGGTACCTTGCTTCGAAGGAAGCGCGCCGTATTCGGCTTGATAGACCATGCGATGTGTGGAAGACAGCTAATTTTCACAAGACAATTTGGAGCAAAAAGTGACATACCAAGGTGCAAGGCACCCCTTACCTCGCGCGTATGGATTGAGGTAGACAAATACCTTGTATCCGGGCTTGTCAACGTATTCGTGGGCTTGCCTTCGGTACCTTGCTTCGAAGGAAGCGCGCCGTATTCGGCTTGATAGACGGTGCGATGTGTGGAAAATTACCTGTTTCACAAGACAATTTGGAGCCAAAATTGACATACCAAGGTGCAAGGCACCCCTTACCTCACGCGTATGGATTGAGGTAGACAAATACCTTGTATCTGGGCTTGTTAACGTATTCGTGGGCTTGCCTTCGGTACCTTGCTTCGAAGGAAGCGCGCCGTATTCGGCTTGATAGACCATGCGAT
>PIVJ01001024.1 GCA_003353955.1 Bacteroidota bacterium
ATACACTTTTTTTCGGGGTTCAAAAACGGGCTCAAAATGATGGTTTCGGACCTAAATCATCTTCCAGGAAGAGTTAAGAGGTCAGACTTGGTCCAGAGTGGGCGGGACACCTCCCCCGATGTTGTGGGAGGGCTCACACGGGCCCAGGAGTAATATATCACGGTAATATCACTCTGGGAACGTCCCGAAAACACTCATTTGGGGCTCATTTGGGCTCATTTGGGCCTCTGGAGGCCTCTAGAGGCCAAACCAGACAGACAATGGTAGGAATCAAAGTTGTGTATGGCAAGTTGGAGCAGGTTGGAAGCGTCCAACGGGCCCGGAAGTGATGAATCATGATAATATCACTCAGGGACGTCCCGAAAACACTCATTTGAGGTCATCTGGGCCTCTGGAGGCTTCTGGGGGCCTCTAGAGGCAAAACCAGACAGACAATAGTAGGAATAAAAGTTGTGTATGACACATTGGGACAGGTTAGAAGGATCAGGAGGAATCTAGGGTGTTATTTTGTTCT
>PIVJ01001025.1 GCA_003353955.1 Bacteroidota bacterium
ACTCCTAAACAAATGTAGCCAGCTGATCCAAACTTGAAATATGGCATGACCTATATGAAAGACACCTGAAAAAAATGAGGTCATCAAGGTCAAGGTCATTTAGTGCTGAGTCAGCAGTTTTTGTTGTTAAGGATTTCAGCTGCTCTACTTCCTCATATGATGTCATAACTCCTAAACAAATGTAGCCAGGTGATCCAAACTTGATATATGGCATGACCTATATGAAAGACACATGAAAAAAATGAGGTCATCAAGGTCAAGGTCATTTAGTGATGAGTCAGCAGTTTTTGTTGTTGAGGATTTCAGCTGCTATAGATGGTCTATTGTCAAAAGTTAGTTAGTACTAGAGATAGGAAGTGACCGGAGGTAGTCTGTTGTAAACAGGAAGTGACTATGTGGAACAGGAAGTGACCACTGGAGACAGGAAATGACATCATAATAACAGGAAGTAGCCTATTCTCAACTGTAAATGACTCCAGAAGACCAGGAAGTGATGCCATAGTGACTGAAAAT
>PIVJ01000262.1 GCA_003353955.1 Bacteroidota bacterium
CCATGTATCATAAAATTAACAGTATGATACATCCTTTCATCTCAAACACAGTTATGTTACTCTATTTCAAAGAACTTAATCTTTATTTTCGTATCCTTGAGTAACGCAGGACACACAACTGGCTGTAACAAAGTACATATTTCAGAGCGGGGTTGGTGCGGTTAGCAACTGCGGCTCTCGCATCATCGTTCCGTCCTCGCGGACAGGAACGCGCTCCGAAATCCGCTCCGCAACATGTACAAACCGTTGTGCACAATTCCCACATTGAAATTTCAATTAATTTCCTTAGCTAACGAAGAAGTAGGAATAAGAAGTAAAAAAGGACTATTTTAGTGAAATTTAAGAAACAAACCGAAAATGAAGTATCAATATCTACTAATTACAATTCTATTTTTTCAAATAGTAAATACACAAGCCCAAATTTTTGAAGATTCAATATTCATTGATTCAAAAATTTTAAATGACAAAAGAGAAATTAAAATTTTATTACCTTATGAATATTCTGTAAAAAACAAATATCCTGTAATTTATATTACTGATGCTAAATATAATTTTGAGATAGCTTCGAGTTATATAACTCAACTTATAAAATTCAATTCAATTCCTAAAACTATATTGGTTGGAATAACACAAAAAAACAGAGGAAATGAGCTCGATATTTTTTGGAACGATAATGGAATTAAATTCAAAGATTTTATTTTTAGTGAACTTATTACGTATATAAATAATGAATATTCAACTTCAGGTTTTAATGCTATAATTGGTCATTCTGATGGTGCAGAATTTAATCACTTGTTAATGTTGAAAAAAAACAATCCATTTAGAGGATTTATTAACATAAGTGAAAATTTAAATAATGATGTCAGCGAAGATATTTCAGAATATTTTAAAACTTATAACGGCAAGAAATTATATTATTTTATTTCAAGTGCAAAATATGATAGCCCAGATAGAATTGAAGCTGGTAAATCAATAGAAGAACTATATTATAACCATAAGAATACCAATATTATTTTTCAAAACAAATTGTATAGCGCTGATCATCAGAGTGTTCTTTCAAGATCGTTAATAGATGGAATTTCATATGTTTTTCAAGACTATAGAGACTTATCTCAATATAAAGATTATAAAGAATACGTAATAAACTACAAAAATATTATTGAGGATAATTATGGTTTTATACCATCTGAGAATGAAAATGACATTGACTATTTTTTTGGAGAAATTCTTGATAATAAAGATGTAGAAATGTATGAATATATAGTTGAATACGTCACTGAAAATGAAATTTCTCAGATTTTAGCATATGATAGATCTTGGCACTATTTCTGGATGGATCAACATCCTAAGTCTATTGAATATTGGAATAAAACAATTGAAAATTTTGAAGGTACTTCTCCACGTGTATTTTATTATAATTTTAAAAAGGCAATTGACTCATATTTGATTTTGAATAACCCAATTGGAGCAATAGAATTTTTAGAAAAGTGTATAAAACGCTTACCACAATATAATCTTTCTTTCAGCTATTTTATTGCAAAAATTGCATTAGAAAATAATGTGAAGAATAAAACAGGAAGTAAGTATTTAAAATATTGCGAACAGAATTATTCTGAAAATAGATATTTTAAAAGAGAAGATTTAGTTAAGCTAAAAGAGAAATAATGAACTGTGCCTAACAATGCATCATACAACATAAGGGTTTCAGGCGTTTTAAGTTAGTTTTTTGCAAGAAATATGCTCCGCCAAATCTGCGATTTATTCGCAGATTTTTTGCTTAATAAGGAGCTCATGAGCTAAAGGTTGACTAATTAATAAAAAAAGCTAATTTTGTGTATAATCGCATATTTGGCTCAGAGCAAAATTGATAAGTAAGTTTATTAAAGCCCTTACGATTTTATATGCGAGTCGTTATGCATTATTAAGATAAATACCATGAAGAAACTAGCAACAATTTGTATAATAATACTTGTTCTAGGAAACAATGCGTTTTCACAAAACAATGATTTCATCAGCTACAATAAAATCATAAATCAAGCAGAATTGGCAATTGTTGATTCCTCATATTCGACTGCTCTTAAGTATTACGCAAAAGCATTTTTATTACT
>PIVJ01001026.1 GCA_003353955.1 Bacteroidota bacterium
GCCATTAGCAGTGACGGCAACTTCAACGTCACTAATGAAGTAATGCGTAAAGAATGCATTGACGGGTGGTAGGCCTATATGTATAAATTTAACGTCTCGATAAGGTTACCACCGTCCAAACTGATAGTATACATACATAACTGTAACAGAGGTAAACTGCTAAGCAGCAAGAATGTCTGTAGATTAACATGCGAAACGTGATCTCCAAGCGATTACAAGGATTTCTGTATAATCATTGATGCAGTCACATGTAGACACCAGAACTGCTTGATAAACATAATGGTGGTTAGGTATCTTTGACTTATATTCGGACGCATATTAACGAGGCGATGCAGGTTGTGTTTCCTTGTTACGTTTTGTGCAATAGTGTCTTTATTATCCATCAGAGCTATAGCAAACCATACATCCCCTAAAAGGCTATTAAATTCCCTAACTGCCGACAAAGGTTTTAATCAGATCGCACAATTATTAAGGTCGCTACTCACTATCATAAGGAATTTCGTAATTTTAACA
>PIVJ01001027.1 GCA_003353955.1 Bacteroidota bacterium
TGGAGGAGCGACGTTCTCGTTCAGAATGGGCAGGAGTCCTTTGCGCTTGATGTCAAGATTATTAACCTTGACTGCGATTCTTACCTGCGGTCCAGGGACCCGTCGGTGGAGTGGATTACGGAGCGCCTTAGGGCTAGGGAGAGGGATTGCCGGCGTTCAAACCCTATTCGTCAGGCGTGGTGCGCGCAGTCGGGAAATAACAATTTCGTCCCGTTTGTGATCACCTCGACTGGTGTTATGGGGGAGTCTGCTCGGTGGTTTATGCACATGGTTCTGGCGAGAGCAAAGGCATGTGGTCGGTCCTTTATGCCGACTGGTCAGCCCAACGTGGCTTTCTCGTGGAATACTCTTAGTGCGACGGCGTACTGGTCCTCTCGAGTCTCTCTTGAGGCATTGCTTACCAGTGCTCATGTAGTCAATGAGATCATTGTGCGGGATGTGGCCGCTGCGGCTGAGTGTGTTGGGAGACGGCCGAATCCTGACCCCAATGCCACGCACCGGGAGGGGTTGCC
>PIVJ01001028.1 GCA_003353955.1 Bacteroidota bacterium
TTTAGCCCGATATTTAATTTTCAAAAGAATATAAGTCAGTAACGGAATGACCCAGTCGGCTGAAATTTGGGCTGCGGCAGAACGAATACCTGCGCTACAAAACCGTGTCTCAGAATTTTGATGAATTGATTCAAACTTTTTTATGAGTCTTAGCATTTTGTATTTGACTGTGTAGTAGACTAAATCATGTCTATATTCGTCAAATGACCCTCATTTCAAAACAAAGACCTTTAACAAAATTTTGAGACAACGTTTGGTAGCCCAGGTATTCGTTATGCCGCAGCCAAAATTTCAGCCGACTGGGTCATTCCGTTACTGACTTATATTCTTTTGAAAATTAAATATCGGGCTAAATTCTGTCCACGTTTTTCGACTTGACAAGACATTTGCATATTATGTAACACTTTAGAGAACCACTAACATGCCTGTTTTGTGTTTGGTATAGAGTAAACTATTGGGTAAAACATACGTTACATCAAAAATTAATTTAGGAGGCGACATATTTCACATA
>PIVJ01001029.1 GCA_003353955.1 Bacteroidota bacterium
GATCCAGATCTACCATTTTAATTAAATCAAATAAATGCAAGTCGAAGATAAAGAAATAAACGGGTTCTTAATTGAGAACTTTAATCAGCACGACTTAGAAGTAGGAAAAACGCAGGGGATTTGTCCCCTGTGTTCTATTGATAGGAAACCTGAGAATCAGAAAGCTAAATGCTCTTCTTACGATTGGGAGCGTGGAATCGGTACTTGCCATAACTGTGACAAATCTTACCAACTACATACATTCAAACGTAAAGGCAAAGCTGAACGTGAATATGTAGTACCTGAAAGAACTACTGTTGGAAACTTAGATAATAAGATAGTTGAGTGGTTCAATACAAGAGGTATATCTGAACAAACATTAAAAGATGTTAAAGTAAGTGTTGGTCAAGAGTTTATGCCACAGACCGGTAAACCCGAGAATACTATTCAGTTTAATTATTTTGTAGGTGGATTACTTACTAATATTAAATATAGAGATGGTCGTAAAAACTTTAAGCTATATAAAGGAGC
>PIVJ01001030.1 GCA_003353955.1 Bacteroidota bacterium
ACTGCTGCAACGTTTGATTTAGACTTTAATACAATAGCAACTGATTTCACATTCACAAGAAATTCAGAGGCTACGTTTGTAAATGCACAAGGATTAATTCAAAGCACTAATGAGTTAGGAGCAGAAGAAATTACAAATGGCTCGTTTGATACGGATAGTGGTTGGAGTAAACAAGCTGGGTGGACAATAAGTGGAGGTACTGCTAACGCTAATATGATATTGGGTGGTAATGGTAATATATATCAATCTGCATTGGTAGTTGGTAAAACATACGAACTTACTTTTACAATTTCTAATTATATTCAAGGAAATATTAGAAATGTATCTCAAGCTTCAAACTTATGGACTGAATATAACAGTAATGGTACGTTTACAGAAAGATTTGTTGCAATCAATGCTAATCTTTTTATGAATGCGACTGTAACCGAATCCACACAACTCTCAATAGACAACGTATCAGTTAAAGAATACATAACTGAAACTAATACTCCAAGATTAGATTATTCAAC
>PIVJ01001031.1 GCA_003353955.1 Bacteroidota bacterium
ATATATATTTTGAACAAATTTATTAATTTATATTTCCTCAAGGTGCGATTGCAATAAACACATGTTCGGTAATGAGAGTAGTTGCTTTTACCAGGAGTAGTGAAAGGGGTTTTCTCATCTAGCATGTGAACAAGAAAAATCGCTAACATGGCTTCAACTTTTGTTTGTCCTTAGGTTTTTCAAGTGAAATCTTACAAATATATACTTTGATAGATATCACTAAACACAGATAGGAATTATGATTTAAGAAACCTCATTTATATTTGGTATTAAATAATATTCTATCACAGACTCTCATTAAGTTATCTTAACTGTAATGTAGGAGACAAGTACAGTACATATTCAGTAGTAAGCGAGATATGGTAAAGGGTACTTATGGTTCTAGTATCTTAATCTAAGAGATACATGAAGGGATAGGAATATGTGCAGTATTATTCTTGATATAAGATCTTTAGTGTCAGGAAATATGATTAATTTATATCATACAAGAGTACAAATGAGCTTTGTAA
>PIVJ01001032.1 GCA_003353955.1 Bacteroidota bacterium
TGAATTTATGACAGAAGAACATCACAATTTTTGTGATATATGCGACAAATGCAGAGACGAATACCCTGAATTATGAGAAGATTAATATATGATATGTTTTATGCTGATGAGATCAGCGAGGACGTTGCTTACAAACTAATTGATAAGCTAAATAAAGTAAGAGACAAAACTAAATACAGTTGGGAAAGATGAAAGAGCTAATTAAGAAACGTAGATGTATGAGGCATAAAAAATACGTTAGACAACGTATGGCTGAATTACAAAGCGAACTTTGTCAAGAAGCTATAACAACTGGCAAAGTTAACTTAGAAAAAAGACAACAATTATTAAAATATAAATCACACTATGAATACTTCAAGTAAAATATTTGATTCTTTTCAAGAATATATAGAAGCCGAAGATATGATTTTTAAAACATTGCAGGGTGATATGACTGTGACAATAGGCTCTAAGGATATAGAGTAAGGGGCTAATGTCACACCGTAATTTAAAATATCTAAACCAAAACA
>PIVJ01001033.1 GCA_003353955.1 Bacteroidota bacterium
CCCACCGAGCTCTAGGAGCTCTACATGGATAGATAATGGCATCCGAAAGAAGTCGCTCAGCCATCATTCTTCTGAGGCCGGCCTGGGTCGGGAGTTACAACTGGTACAAGGCCAACCCGCACTCGCGTTTGAGAGAAAAGTGCTACTTTTCAAGTCACGGAGCCACCCGAGAGAAGGCTGTATCTCCCGCTGTATGTGGGCTGGCACTGAGTTGGGCTACGTGCACGTGGCCATAGGTGTCATGTTGAGGGCCAAACACAAGTTAGTCCGATACTTGACCTGTGGCGAGTTTAAGGAGGCGCACAATTATTTGAAAATGAAATCCTAAGGGACCCCCAAGGGGGAAAAAGAGCACGTGCGAAATGGACATGCGGCACCGCAACTCCTGGCCCAGGCCGCCCACCGAGCTCTAGGAGCTCTACATGGATAGATAATGGCATCCGAAAGAAGTCGCTCAGCCATCATTCTTCTGAGGCCGGCCTGGGTCGGGAGTTACAACTGGTACAAG
>PIVJ01001034.1 GCA_003353955.1 Bacteroidota bacterium
GTATCGTCCTTCAAGACCGTGTCTCAGAATTTTGATAAACCGAATAATTTTGGCGCAGCGACCTTCGCCGTTCGCCTTGTCAGAGCACCAGGTTGAAATATAGACAGGGTGACATGACAGACCACATATCTCAGCCCCTGAACATTTTAGGGAAAAAATGAGACACGGTTTTGGAGGCCATTCCGAGTAGATTTGGTGGGCACCCTCAGAATATATCTGGCTTTAGTGGTTATTGAGATCAATTCGCTGAAGTAAAAAACATCCGATTTTTACTAAAATGTGCATCGCTACCTTAAGACTTGGCCGATCTGGTTGAAACAGGTGTCATCTGGTAGCTATACTCAATACCTTTCTTGTGATATATAGTTTTATACATCCTAGTTCAAGGGTAAACCGAGCATAATCAATTTACTAAGGGGTACCTTTGGGGTAAACAGCATCCTTATTACATTTGAGTATTCCTGGAGGCCCGATTTTTCATTTGTAATTCTTTTCCTGGTCCCGCTAA
>PIVJ01001035.1 GCA_003353955.1 Bacteroidota bacterium
CCCACCGAGCTCTAGGAGCTCTACATGGATAGATAATGGCATCCGAAAGAAGTCGCTCAGCCATCATTCTTCTGAGGCCGGCCTGGGTCGGGAGTTACAACTGGTACAAGGCCAACCCGTACTCGCGTTTGAGAGAAAAGTGCTACTTTTCAAGTCACGGATTCACCCGAGAGAGGGCTGTATCTCCCGCTGTATGTGGGCTGGCACTGAGTTGGGCTACGTGCACATGGCCATAGGTGTCCTGTTGAGGGCCACGCACAAGTTAGTCCGATACCTGACCTGTGGCGGGTGTGAGGAGGCGCACAATTATTTGAAAATGAAATCCTAAGGGACCCCCAAGGGGGGAAAAGAGCACGTGCGAAATAGACATGCGGCACCGCAACTCCTGACCCAGGCCGCCCACCGAGCTCTAGGAGCTCTACATGGATAGATAATGGCATCCGAAAGAAGTCGCTCAGCCATCATTCTTCTGAGGCCGGCCTGGGTCGGGAGTTACAACTGGTACAAG
>PIVJ01000023.1 GCA_003353955.1 Bacteroidota bacterium
CATTGGCTCGACAAACCATTTGAAGACAACAACAGTCCTCCAGCAAACAATTATCAGGGGGTTCTTTTCTGAAAGTCGAGAAAAATGTGCTCAAAACCCAGTAAATTTATACTTTTACCATTGGAATCAAAAACGTTTAGGACAGTATTGATTCGTTAACAATCATATTAATTATTAATACACACACACACATGAGAAAATTATCATTCCTATTGTACATCTGCATATTCGCATTGCTGATATCTTGTACAAATGAGAAGTATGTTACAAAGACAAAAAAGGACAAAAATGGATATACCTATGAAATGGTTACCAATGATCCTTTAAAAGCCAGAATTTATACATTAGATAATGGCTTAAAAGTATACCTGTCTGTAAATAACGATGCACCAAGAATCTACACTTTAATTGGTGTTCGTGCAGGCGCTACTTATGATCCAGCAGAAACAACAGGTTTAGCACACTACCTTGAGCATATGATGTTCAAAGGCACTGATGAATTTGGAACCATCGATTGGGCTAAAGAGAGTGCTTTATTGGCTCAAATTTCTGATTTATTTGAGGAGCATAGAAACACTTCGGATGTTAACGAGAAAAAAGTTATCTACCACAATATTGATAGTATTTCAGGATTGGCAGCGAAATTCGCGGTGGCTAATGAATACGATCGTATGACCAGTACCATTGGAGCAAAATCTACCAATGCTTTTACAGGAGATGAATTAACTGCATATATGAATGACGTACCCTCTAATCAATTTGAGAAATGGCTAATTATGGAAAAGGAAAGATTTAGTGATCTGGTACTTCGTATTTTTCATACTGAATTAGAAACGGTTTATGAGGAGTTCAATATGTCGCAAGATAATGACTGGGCAAAAGCATATAAAGCATTAAATAGTGGTCTCTTCAAGAAACATCCTTATGGAACCCAAACGGTTCTTGGTAAAGGTGAACACCTGAAAAATCCATCAATGGTTAATATTCATAATTATTTCAATACCTATTATGTGCCAAATAATATGGCCTTCTGTTTATCTGGAGATCTAGATTTTGAAGAAACCATTAAGATTATTGATAAGCATTGGGGTGAATTTGCATATAATCCTAATTTACCAGAACGTAATCTTCCGGTTGAAGACCCAATTACTGAGATATTGGAGAAAGAAGTGGTGGGACCGGATGCAGAATCTGTGATAATGGCTTATCGTTTTGATGGAGCAAATAGTAATGAAGAAAAGTTTGTTACCCTAATAGATTATATCCTGAGTAATAGCAAGGCGGGTTTAATTGATCTGGATCTTGTGCAAGAGCAAAAAGTAATTTCTGCAAGTTCAAATACGGAATTCTTAATTGATTATGGTAAACATGTTCTAACTGGTCGCCCTCGTGAAGGACAAACCCTGGAAGAAGTTAAGGAGTTGTTAATTGCTGAAATTGAGAAAATTAAAAATGCTGATTTTGAAGATTGGCTTCCGGAAGCAGTCATCAATGAGTTGAACCTTTCACAAATTAAAAAGAATGAACGCAACACCGATGTTGCGTTCAACTTCCTTGATGCTTTCACTAAGAAGGTGAATTGGAAAGATCAAATTGCGTTTAATGATGATTTAGCAAAAATTACAAAAGAAGAAGTTGTTGCTTTTGCAAACGAACATTATAATGAGAATTATGTAGTTGTTTATAAGCGCAACGGGAAAGATGATGTGTCTATGAAAATTGAAAAGCCAGGCATTACTCCAGTTGAGTTAAATAGGGATGAGCAATCTAAATTCTACAAAGATTATCTTGCCATGGAGTCAGAAACTCTTAAGCCTGTATTTGTAGATTATGATAGTAAAATTGAAAAGTTAAGCATGCCATCCGGAATTGAATTTAGCTATATCAACAACCCAAATAACGACTTATTCAAGTTGTATTATATCTTGGAAATGGGTAAAAATCACATGAAGGAATTACCTATTGCCGTTAATTATTTGCCTTTCTTAGGTACGGATAAATATTCAGCTTCTGAGCTTCAAAAAGAATTCTTCAAGTTAGGTATTAGCATGGACGTATCTGCAGGTAATGATCGTTCTTATGTTTACATCTCAGGTCTTAAAAAATCATTTAAAGAAGGGGTGGAATTACTTGAACATTTGCTTTCAAATGTAAAATCGGATGAGCAAGCCTATGCAGATTACGTAGATGGAATTTTGAAATCCAGAGCGAATAAAAAGCTAAGTAAAAGTCAAATTTTATGGTCTGGAATGCGCTTCTATGGCATGTTTGGTGAGAAATCTCCATTCACTGATATTTTAACTGCAGAAGAATTGAAAGAAATCCAGCCAAAACAGCTAACAGGCTTATTAAAAAATCTATTCAAATATAAGCATCAAATCTTCTATTATGGGCCTGAAGATATGACTTCTGCTCAACGTATTATTGAGGCTTCGCATCAAACTCCTGCTGAGCTTTTAGACTATCCTGAAATTACTGACTATAAGCACTTAGATGTAGCGAATGATAAAGTTTACTTTGTGAATTATGATATGGTTCAGGCAAACCTCATTGTGTTGGCAAAATGTAATCAATTTGATAAATCAGTATTGACTAATGCTAAATTATTCAATGAATATTTTTCATCTATTGTTTTCCAGGATATTCGTGAGGCCAGAGGATTGGCTTATGCTGCTTTTGCAACTTATAGAAACCCACAAAAGATAGGAAAGAATGATTATATGTTTTCATTTGTGGCAACTCAAGTCGATAAATTCAAAACTGCTTCAGATGCCCTAAATGATTTAATTCTGAACTTACCTCAAACTGAAGATCAATTTAATACGGCAAAAGAAGCCATCATGACAAAGATTGAGACAGAGCGGATTACCAGAGATAATGTATTTTGGACTAACCTGGCAAATATGGATCGCGGAATCAATTATGATTACCGTAAAGATGTTTATGATCAAGTTCAAAATGCAAGTCTTTCGGAATTTACTCAGTTTTTTAATGACAATATTAGTAGTCGTAACCTTACATATTTAGTACTGGCTGATCGTGAAATGATTGATATGAAAGCCTTGAAGGAGTTAGGTGAGGTCAAAGAATTAACTTTAGAAGATATTTTTGGGTATTAGAAAACAAGGAAGAGGCTGTCTAAAAGGATCTGACAAGTTTTAGAATATGTTGGCTTTTTGGACAGTCTCTTCCTGTTATAGTAATCCATATTTCGGTCATCAGCTTGTCGAGATTAATGTGCCTCCAGCCAATTATTCCCAGTATTTGAATCTACTACAATAGGAACTTCCATCTTGATTGCATTTTTCATTTTATCCACCACAATTTCTTTCACTATCGAAAGTTCACTTTTTAATGTGTCAATCACCAATTCATCATGAACCTGTAAAATCATCTTACTCTGTAGTTTTTGTTTCTCAAACGCTTCATAAATTCTAATCATTGCTATCTTAATCATGTCGGCTGATGAGCCCTGAATAGGTGCGTTAATAGCATTTCGCTCTGCGAATCCTCTTACTACCGCATTGGTTGAATTAATGTCGCGTAAATATCTGCGTCGTCCCATAATGGTTTCAACATAGCCATTTTCGCGGGCACTAATGATAGCATTATCCATGTATTTTTTTACACCTTCATATTGTATAAAATACTGATTAATAATGTCGGCTGCTTCTTTCCTGGTAATTCCCAGTCTCTCGGATAATCCGAATGCAGATATGCCATAAATAATACCGAAGTTTACCATTTTTGCATTTCGACGCATGTCCTTGGATACGTTTTTAGCCTCAACATCATATACTTTTGAGGCTGTGGCGGTATGAATGTCAATGCCTTCCTTAAAAGCGGTAATCATTTGTTGATCTTTACTCAACTCTGCTATAATTCGAAGCTCGATTTGGGAGTAATCTGCTGCGAAAAGAATATGATTCTCATCTCTGGGAATAAATGCCTTTCTTATTTCCCTTCCTTTTTCAGTTCGAATTGGAATGTTTTGCAAATTGGGATTCTGTGAACTTAATCTTCCGGTTGACGCCACAGTTTGCATATAGGATGTATGTATTCTTCCGTCTCTGGGACTAACCAGTTCGGGTATCGAGTCAACGTAAGTTGATTTTAATTTTGTTAAAGATCGGTAATCTAAAATGTCAGATATAATTGGATGTTTGTTACTTAGCTTTTGAAGTACATCCTCTCCGGTCGAGTATTGCTTAGTTTTCGTTCGTTTTGGTTTGTCGACAATCTTAAGTTTCTCAAATAAAATTTCACCCAATTGCTTTGGGGATGAGACATTAAATTCCTGACCGGCATGCTGATAAATATTTTCACGTATGGATAAGATTTCATCATGTAATTGATTTGAAAATATTGATAGCGCTTCAGTGTCCAATCTTATACCCTCTGTTTCCATGGAAGCTAACACCGGAATCAAAGGACTTTCGATTTTATCATATAATTCCTGTGTATTTTCCTCACTCAGTTTAGGCTTGAATATATCAGCTAATTGTAAAGTTATATCTGCATCTTCGCAAGCATAGTTAACCATCTGGGCTATTTTATTATGCTGCACCTCTCTCATATTTAACTGATGACCTCTTCTTTTTTCAGTCACTTCGTCATAGGTTAAAGGCTTATAATTAAGATACGTTTCAGCCAAATAATCCATTCCATGACGCAGGTCGGGCTCAAGCAAGTAATGCGCAATCATGGTATCAAACAAAGGACCTTTTACCACAATCTCATACCATTTTAAAATGCTTATATCGTATTTTAGGTTTTGTCCTATTTTCTCAATTCTTTCATTTTTAAATACCATTTTAAATTCAGATGCTATGGATTGACACTCGTTATAATTTTCCGGAAGAGGGACATAATAAGCTTCCCCTTTTGTGAAGGAAAATGAAATGCCAACTAATTCGGCATTATTGGGATCTTTGCCTGTAGTTTCAGTATCAAAGCAAAATGATTTTTGTTGTGATAGTGATTCAATTAACTGGTTTCGTTTTCCCTTAGTATCAGCCAGTTGGTATTTGTGAGCTGAATCTGACAGGCTGTTTTTTACCTGAACGGCTTGCTCTTCTTCAGGAAGGCTGCTAAAAAGATCCACTTGGTTATTGCTGATATCTTCCTTGTTAGAGGGTTCTTCGATCGACTTATTTGTGAAAAATCTTTTAGCAAGTTGTCTAAATTCCAATTCATCAAATAATTGCTGAAGGGCAGCGACATTTGGTTCTTTAATTAATAATGCCTCTTCATTTAATGTAATGGGAACATCTAAAATTATTGTGGCTAAGCCCTTTGACATAATCGCCTGTTCACTAAAATTTATAAGATTCTCTTTTTGCTTTCCTTTTAGCTGGTGCGTATTCTTTAATAAGTTTTCGATACTATCAAACTCACCAATTAATTTAGAAGCTGTTTTTTCGCCAATACCGGGTACGCCGGGAATATTATCAGAAGTATCACCCCACAATCCCAGTATGTCGATAAATTGTTCAGGCCTGGATAATCCGTATTTATCACAAATTTCTTTCACCCCCAACACTTCGGGCTTATTACCCATACGGGCAGGTTTATACATAAAAATATGATCTGAAACCAATTGGCCGAAATCTTTATCAGGGGTCATCATGTATGTGTCAAAACCGTTTTTTTCGGCACTTTTTGCTAAGGTTCCGATCACATCATCAGCTTCGTACCCATCTACAGAAAGTAAGGGGATATTAAAAGCGTCAATTAATTTAAGAATATATGGAATTGAGATAGAAATATCCTCCGGCATGGCCTCCCGATTGGCTTTATATTCGGCAAATTCAATGTGCCTAACCGTTGGAGCCTTAGTATCGATGGCTATTCCAATATGAGTGGGTTGTTCGTTTTTTATTATTTCATATAAGGTATTGGCAAACCCCAGAATGGCAGAGGTATTCAAGCCTTTTGAGTTTATTCTGGGATTCTTGTTGAGGGCAAAATAGGCTCTGTAAATCAGAGCCATAGCGTCAAGTAAAAATAGTTTCTTAGATTCGGGCATATTAATATTTTTGGATGTGTATAGGACAATACAACGCAAACAAAGATAATTATAAAGATGATGAATTCAAGATTGAAAGTACAAATTAAAATAGAGAGAGAAATTTTAAATTAACGTTATTCAATATTATTTAACAATAATTATGGCTATTTTTACATTAACACCTAAGTGAATTTTATGGTAAAGAGAAAGCAAAAGAAAATTTTTGTACTAGATACTTCGGTTATCTTATATAACCATAGTGCATTACACAGCTTTGATGATAATGATGTAGCCATTCCAATTACCGTATTGGAGGAACTGGATAATTTTAAAAAAGGGAATGAAATAAAGAATTTTGAGGCAAGGGAGTTTATTCGAATTCTGGATAACCTTTCAGGTAATTATACCCTTCAAAATTGGATAGCCATTAATGGAAGAAGTAAGGGGAAGTTTAAAGTAGTGATGAATGAAAAAAGTGAACTTGATGCAGTTGCTATTTTTGGAGAAAACAAGCCTGATCATCGAATCTTGAATGCTGCCATTGTTTTGGCTAAAGAAAATCCAGGCAAAAAGGTTATTCTGGTTACCAAAGACATTAACCTCAGGCTTAAAGCAAAATCGTTGGATATTCCTGCTGAGGATTTTGAAACCGGAAAAATTAAAGATGTCGACTCGCTGTACGCTGGGAAATCGGTTATTGAAGATGTTGATAAAAGTATAATCGATAAGTTGTATGCCGAAGGTAGCTGTTCTTTAAATGATATTGGTTACGCAGATATACATCCTAATCATTATATTATTTTAAAAAACAATCGTACATCAGCCCTAACTTTTTATAACCCAATTACTAAACTCATTGAGCGAGTTGAAAAAAAATCAGCTTATAAAATTACAGCCCGTAATGCAGAGCAAGTTTTCGCATTGCATGCCATCTCAAATCCTGAAGTAAAATTAGTAACCTTGCAAGGAGTTGCAGGAACAGGAAAAACTTTAATTGCACTGGCTGGAGCACTGAGTCAAAAACGATATTATAAACAAATCTATTTGGCAAGACCAATTGTCCCTTTAAGCAATAAGGATATTGGATATTTACCTGGAGACATAAAGGATAAAATAAATCCATATATGGAGCCTTTGTGGGATAATTTAAAGTTTATCCAAAACCAGTATAAGGAAAACGACAAGGAGTATAAAGCCATTGCAACGGCCTTAGATACTGAAAAATTAGTGATAACTCCCTTGGCGTACATTCGTGGAAGAAGTATCTCAAACGTTTGTTTTATTGTGGATGAAGCCCAGAATCTTACACCTCATGAAGTAAAAACAATTATTACCAGAGCGGGTGAAAATACAAAAATTATTTTCACAGGAGATATTTATCAAATTGACACCCCATATCTTGATTCTCAAAGTAATGGGTTCTCATATTTAATTGACAAAATTAAGCATCATGCTATTTATGCGCATGTGAGGCTTGAAAAAGGAGAGCGCTCTGAATTGGCTAATTTGGCAAATGTTCTGTTATAGAAGGATTAAAAAGAGCGTTATTACTTTTCTTCAAATATTACTGTAAGGACTGTTCGACCAACTATTTTTAAACTTATTGGGTCAATAACATCAAGATTGTCATTGGTGGTATGCCAATGTTCAAAAAATCCTGAGGGGCTATTTTCATCATAGTCAATAATATCAATAGTCGGGATATTTAAATTCTCATTAATGACAACATGATCGTCAAGAATTGAACCACCACTGCGGGCTTTAAAATAATCAGCATATCCCAATTTCGCAGCTTTATCCCATACCATATTCATTACCCCCGGCGCATATCGCATAGAAGTAGCCTCTTTTGCAAAAACAGGATCGGTGGCACCAACCATATCTAACAAAATACCATATCGTGCCATATAATTAATTTGATGTGGATTACGCGACCAATATTGAGAACCTAGTGCCCAGGTATCATTATTGCCAGATTCACCCGAATCCTCAAGGTCAAAAAAAATAATGTCAATTCCAGGTGAAGTTTCATGCGTACTTAATTGACGTGCTATCTCAATTAAAATACCTACTCCACTTGCACCATCATTTGCACCTTGAATAGCGTCATTATGTTTATCAGGATCAGGGTCCTGATCGGCGAATGGCCGCGAATCCCAATGAGCAGCTAATAAAACCCTGTTTCTTTTTTCAGGTTGAAAAGAAGCAATAATATTTTTCCCGTTTAAAATTTTACTATCAAACCTACGAGCCTTAAAATCCTGTACGATTACGTTGGCAGTATACCTTTTGAGCGTATTTGTTAAATATTCTGCACATCGTTGATGGGCTTCAGATCCAGGTGCTCTGGGTCCAAATTCCAATTGTTTTTCAATAAATAGGTATGCTGAATCAGCATTGAATTCGGGAACAAAAACTTGAGTTTTAACCGCTGTCTTACCCGTTTGGTTTTCGGAAGATTTCTTAGCATTCCCGCAGGCGAAGCTTGTGAGGAGAATTAAACTCAGGCTTAGAGATTTGATTTGATTTGTCATTTTTTTAATCAGTTAATAAGTTAGATTTTTTGCCAAATTTATCCTGAAAAATAAATTCATCAAAGCTTTTTCTTTCTCGTTCGGCAAGTTCAGGTTTTTGCATTCTTGGGTCTAGTATTGCCGTATCTCCCAAATATCCGATCACAATAACGCTCAGTGCTTCAAACTCATCAGGTATTTCAAATACTTCAGTTGCTTTTTCAGGGCTAAATCCAGTCATCTGATGAACGTATAAATTATGGCTGGTAGCTTGAATTGATAAATGTGCTACTGCCTGTCCAACATCGTATTTAAAGGAATTATTTGGATCGCCCTTTTGGGTTTTTTTTCTTCCGCAACTTAATACTAATACAGGCGCATTCTTTGTCCATAATTGGTTAAATTCTACCAAGGTTTCGAATATCCCTAAAAATGTTTTGTCATTGTTGTTACCAATAATGAAATACCAGGGTTGATCATTAAAGGCTGAGGGCGACCAGCGAGCTGCTTCAAATAAGCTTAAAAGTATTTCTCGTGAAATGGATTGTTTTTTAAATGCGCGGGGACTCCATCGTTTTGATAAAAGCGAATGTATCCCGTACGTTGTTTTGGCTTCTTTTGACATCGGATAATAGTTAAAATGTTAAAATAAAGGTTGTTCCATCCTGTAGATTGGATTTAACCGTGATGCAGCCTTTATGCAGACTCATAATTTGCCTCGATAAACTTAGCCCAATACCTGAACCGGTTTTTTTAGATGTAAAAAATGGCATAAATATTTTGTCAAGGATATCTGGTTTGATTCCATAACCGTTATCGGAAATTTCAATTAATGCGCGCCCTGATCCATTTTTGGAGCCAAGAATAGATATTGCCGGATTATCAGATTCCTTTACTGCATCCAAGGCATTTAATATCAGATTAATCATAACCTGATCAATAAGATCCGGGTCGGCTGTAATTTTTAAATCTTCAGGAAAAACCTTAACTATGCATCGTATATTTAATTTGTCGAGTTTTGGTTTCATCAGTTCTGAAGTTCTTTCAAAAAGTTCTTTTATTTTAAAATACCGGAAGTTTGGTTTTGGAATGCGGGTAAGATTACGATAAATTTCCACAAAATTTAATAATCCCTGGCTACGGTTTTGAATAGTCCTCAAACCACTGTCTATACCTTCAAGGTCTTCCTCATCAATCTTCCGAAGTCGCAGACCTGTTTCGGTATTTTCAACCATCATTTCCTGTACTGTAGAAGCTAGAGATGAAATAGGAGTTATAGAATTCATGATTTCATGAGTCAACACACGAATGAGCTTTTGCCACGATTCGATTTCCTTTTCCTCTAATTCAGCATGGATGTTTTGCAAAGAGATAAGCACATATTCCTCTCCTCGCATTTTAAATTCTGTGGCATAAACAGAAAGCTGCAACAATTCATCTTCAATAAAAAGCTTTATCAATGTTTTATCCCCAGCTTTCATATTAAAAAGGGTTTCAGGTAAATCCTTTTTAATTTTACTTAGATCGGTTATAGATCGAAGATTTGTGATGCGAAGTAATCGTTTTACGGCTGTGTTAATTATATCAACCCTACCACCTCTTGTGTAAGAAATAATACCGATACTAACATGTTGTACAACGGTTTGCAGATAATTAGAGTGTTCTTCTTTTTCAGCACGGCTTTTTTTAAATTCATTAATAACCTCATTAAATTCATGGTTCAAACCTTCAAAACTTTTACCCATTCCTTTGTCAGAAAAAGAACTGGAAAAATCAGAATGACGGATGCTTTCTAAAAATTTACTGAGTTTTTTATTCGTACGTTCAATAAATCGAATTGCACTAATTACCTGAGCTAAAATAAGTATTCCAATTACCACAACACTGATCATGTACCTTTCTAAACCGGCCAAATAAAATAGTAGAAAAATGGACACTGTTAGAAGAATTATTCGGATGATTACTAAAAAGCGAAAATGCTTATAAACCATATTTTTCAATTCTGCGATACAATGAAGCACGGGTCAGGCCCAGTTCTTTTGCTGCCTTGCTAATATTTCCCCCATGCTTGTCAATTACTTTTCTGATGAGCATTTTTTCAGTTTCTTCGAGGCTCATGTTAGATGGAATATTATTCGAGTACCCTTCTTCATCAATTGGCGAGATGAAGAAATCATGTGGTTCAAGCAGTTCAGATTCACTCATAATTACCGCTCTTTCAACTGCATGTTGTAATTCTCGAATATTGCCGGGCCATGTGTGTTTTTCAAGTATTTTGATGGTACTGGCGTTTAATCGTTTTTTCTGAATTTTATACTTTTTACAGTAAATATCCAGAAAATGATCAACCAATAATGCAATATCATCAACTCTTTCTCTTAAAGGTGGGATTTGAATTTCAACGGTATTTATACGGTACAATAAATCCTGACGGAACTTGCTGTCGTTTACCATCTGATACAATGGCATGTTGGTCGCACAAACCAAGCGAACATCAATAGGAATTTCTCTGTTGGCTCCCAACCTAACAACCTTCCGATTTTGCAAAACACTTAATAATTTTGATTGCAAGCTGAAAGATAGATTTCCGATTTCATCTAGAAAAATAGTTCCTTTATTTGCTGCTTCAAATCTACCGGCCCTATCTTCTTTCGCATCTGTAAATGCGCCTTTTTTAAATCCAAACAATTCACTTTCAAACAAACTTTCACTAATGGCACCTAAGTCAACACTTATAAATACCTGATCTTTGCGGTTTGAAGCTCTATGAATTGCTCTGGCAATTAGTTCTTTTCCGGTTCCATTTTCCCCAAGAATCAATACATTGGCATCAGTAATGGCAACTTTTTGAACCGTATTTAGTACTTTCTGTATTGATTCGGACTGACCTATTAAATTACTATAGGCCTGATCTGAATCGGCAATCAAAACTTTTTGTTTTGTGCGCAAATCCTCTAACTCAATTTTTGATTTCTTAAGTTGGAGTGTAGTAGTAATAGTAGCAAGTAATTTCTTGTTTTCCCAAGGTTTTAAAAGAAAGTTTGTCGCCCCTTCTTTTATGCCTTGCACCGCTAATTCAATATCTCCATATCCTGTGATCAGGATAACAACAGCTGTTGGATCGAGTTCAATAATTTTATTCATCCAATGAAATCCTTCTTTCCCGCTGGTGGCATCAGGAGAGAAATTCATATCTAGTAAAATTAGGTCATAACTCTCATTACGAAGAATATCGGGTATATTCTCAGGATTGGTTTCGGTATGTACAGTCGTTATGTGCTGCTTTAAGAATAATTTGGCAGCCAATAATACATCCTGATCATCATCAACAATTAAAATTTGTGCGTCTAACTTCTCCATAATTTATTTGAGATAATAAGTATTATCAAATTCAAAAACGTAAAGGTATGGATTCTGTTCGTATTTGTACAGAAATATGATCGATACCGAACAAATCATCAGCATAGGATTGTATAAGGAGCCTATAAAAAGCAGATAAACAAAACATTAAGAATAATGGCACACATTTAGTTAATTAGTGTTAAATTATTAATTTCTAAGAAATGGACAGAGCGATAGAAAAAAAGTATTGGACCCCAAAAAGGGTTGCTAGTATTATAGCAATAGCAGCATTTACTTTTTTTATTATTTATTTATTCTTTTTAAGGGATAACTCAAGCAAACTTTATGTAGATAAGAACCAGCTTACCATTGCTCCGGTGCTTGCAGACAAGTTTCAGGAATTTATTCCTCTGGATGGAGTAGTTGCTCCAAAAGGCCTGATTCAAATTGATGCCATACAAGGCGGTGTAGTTGAACACATTTATGTTAATGATGGTGCAATGCTGAAGAAGGGCGATACCATTGTGAGGCTATTGAATACCGCGATGGAGCTTAATTATATGGAGCAGGAAACACGTGCACTTGATGGAATAAATAATTTAGCTACAACTAAACTAACCCTTGAACAAAATACATTTTTTAGAGAAAAAGAGATTGTTCAGTTGCGTAATCAAATTGATATTGCTACCAGTAACTTTAAACGTATGAAGCAATTATTCCGAGATAGTGTAATAGCAGTGAAAGAATTTGAAGATGCTTCACGTGAGTATCGTTATAGTACCAGGCAATTTGAACTTTCCATAGAGTTACAAAGGCTTGATTCCATTTCAAATGTTACACGGACAAAATCAATTGATAATTCATTATTACGAATGAATGAAAATCTTGCCTTATTGCGCAGAAATATGCAGAATGCATATGTTCGTTCTCCTGGTGATGGTATGCTGTCAGGATTTGATTTGGAAATTGGAGAAACCAGAGGTGCAGGAATGACCTTAGGACAACTAGATTTACAAACCGGATTTGAGCTCCAGGCAAGACCTGATGAACGATATATATCGAGGGTATACATTGGCCAAGAGGCTGAATTTAAGTTTTTAGGTGTCGTTTATATTTTATATATCGAACGAATTTATTCTGATGTAACCAATGGTTCATTTAGAGTGGATTTAAATTTTGCAGGAGTTCATCCTAAAAGTATTAAGAAAGGTCAAACCATTCAGTTTCGATTAAAGTTTAGCAGCGAAACAGATGCTATTATTATCAAACGTGGAGGTTTCTTTCAGGAAACAGGTGGCAACTGGATATATGTAGTTGATGAATCAGGAGACTTTGCAATCAAACGAAATATTAAACTCAACCGTCAAAATACCAATTATTATGAAATAACTGAAGGCTTGCAACCCGGTGAGCAGGTTATTGTATCTTCATACGATTCATTCGGAAATAAGGATAAATTAATATTCAGGTAAAAGGTATTTGTATTTGATACACGAGTTTGTTAGAAATAAATTTGAAGAAAAACTATTAACAATAAAAACAAACAATTATGATTAAAACAGTAGATCTGTCGAAAGTTTTCAGAACAGACGAAGTAGAAACTACAGCTTTAAACAATGTTTCTTTTGAAATTGAAAAAGGAGAATTTGTTGCTGTAATGGGCCCTTCGGGTTGTGGTAAATCGACCTTATTAAACATTTTGGGGTTATTAGATAATCCATCAGGAGGAGAGTATTATCTTCTTGAAAACGAAGTTGCAAATTATAACGAGAAGCAACGTGCAAAACTAAGAAAAAACAACATTGGATTTGTATTTCAGAACTTTAACCTTATTGATGAACTTAATGTTTTTGAAAATGTTGAGTTACCATTAATTTATTTAGGTTATAGCTCAAGCGAAAGAAAAGCAAGAGTTAATGTAGTATTGGAACAAATGCAAATGATCCATCGTAAAAAACACTTTCCATTGCAATTATCAGGTGGTCAGCAACAGCGTGTAGCAGTTGCACGAGCTGTAGTAGCAAAACCTGCATTAATTCTAGCGGATGAGCCTACAGGTAACCTTGACTCAGCGCATGGGGAAGAAGTAATGAATTTACTTGAGGGGTTAAATCAAAATGGAACAACCATCGTTATGGTAACACACGCTCAAAGAGATTCGGAATATGCCAAACGTGTAATCAGATTGTTTGACGGTCAAATTATTAATGAGAATATTAAATCAGCTGCAAGAGTTTAAATCAGTGAGACTTTGATTTTGTGAAACACAATTAATTAGGCGAAGTGATCCTGAGCGAATTCGAAGGGTCTTGTGGGTTATATTCCCCGCCCCTTGGGGCGAAATAAAATAGAATCCATCATGATGCCCCATCCGCTTGCGGTGGGGAGCTTCATTCAGCTGCAAAAGCTTAAATAATCTGAATAAGGCGAAATGCTTTCAAACGGGATTGCCTTTTTTTAAGAAGTTAAAATTTACAGCTAATTAAGAAGAAGGTAATTTTTTTCTAAATTCTTTAATTATGAGAGAAGTAGTAGTATTAATACCAGATGTCGACATTGAGCAGAATATTGAAATAGATGTTAGAATAAATGGCAGAGCGAGAACAATACAATACAGGGTTGAGTTGTTAAATTGGGAAGGCAATGATGTACCCCCAAAAGACAAAGTTCAGGTTCTTCGTCATAAAATTGCTGAATATGATAAAGATTGGGAATTAGTAGAAGTTGGTGCTCCAACTGATGAGGATATTCCGTTAATGTTCAGGAAAAAAAGTTCAAGCTAGAAGCTGTTTTCGAAATAAAATCATTGATCGTTCAAATGGTTAGAAAATCTCAGATATAGCATAGTATCGATTTTAAAAACATAGCAAACTAAATAATTAGATGGCTGTAGCTTCGCCATTTTAATAAACTAACTAATTCTGTTGATGAATAGAAAAGGGAGAAGATTATTTCACTTATTTGTGATTTTATACAAGAGTAAATGGCAGATTGAGATATTCTTTCAGGAAATAAAACAGCTACTCCATATAAAATCCTTTATTGGAACAAGCAAAAATTCAGTCATGATCCAACTATGGACTGCAAAAATTCATCCTTATCCTAAAAGCATTAAAAAGTATGGCTAAGTATGCTTGGCAGCTTTCAAATCTGATTGCATTTATCAGGCTTAACTTATTTGTTAAAATTGATCTGCAAACATGGCTGGATAAACCTTTTGATGAACCTCCAGAGAGAAGAGAATCTATAAGATAAGGGGTTCTTTTTGAAAAGAGGGCTTACTAAGGCTAGAAGAGCTTATTTTGCGGGAAAGATAATAACTGAGAGAAACGTTTAGGACAGGATTGATTCTAGATAACCAAGAATAACCATAATTAACGATTCTTTAGCAGCTAATTCGAATTATTTTCTTATATTTATCGTCACCAAAAATTTACCTTCCATGACGATCTATCAACCTCAAACTAAGTTGATCGATTAAATTTTGTTATTTTTGATTTCATAGTAACCTAAATAAACCCAGGATGATAACGAGTTATCTCAAGACAGCTTTACGTAATATACTCAGACAAAAATCGTATTCAATAATCAATATTGGTGGGTTGGCTATCGGTATGTCAGTTTGTATTCTAATTCTCAGCTATGTGTTTTTTGAGTTGAGTTATGATAAATTTCATGAAAAATCAGATCAAATCTATCGGGTTGGTCTTGACGCACTCGTAGGTGGAAATACAATGAATTTAGCCGTTACAAGTGCACCCATGGGTGAAGCCTTACGTGAGGATTTCCCGGAGGTGATTGCAAACACACGATATAGTCATAGTGGAGCGCAAGAGCTAGATGTTGGAGAACATAAGTTTATTCAAGAAGGAATTCTCTATGTTGATTCTTCATTTCTGGATATTTTCTCTTTTAAACTTCTTCAGGGAGATCGAAACAAAGTTTTGTTAAATACAAAAAGTATTGTATTAACTGAATCTACAGCTAAGAAATTTTTTGGTGAAAACAATGCGATGGGTGAGATGATTCGAATTAATGATGCAACCACATATCTGGTTACTGGTATAATAGAGGACGTTCCACCCAACTCACAGTTTCAATTTGAGTTGCTTGTGAGTATGGACTTAAGGGATCCGGAATCTGAATTTCATACATTAAATAATTGGGGCAGTATTTCTATGTATTCTTTTGTTATGTTGGAAAAGAATGCTGATTATTTCAAATTACAAGAAAAGTTTGATGAGTTTAAAGTGAGGCATACGCAACAATTGATAGATATGGGCGTGCATTTTGATCTGTTTTTGCAGCCACTCGCCGATATTCATTTATACTCTGATTTAGAAAGAGAATCCTCAAATAGTGGAGATATTACGTATATTTATTTATTCTCTTCCATTGCTATATTTATTTTATTTATTGCGTGTATCAATTATATGAATCTTGCATCCGCACGCTCCTTCAAAAGAGCGAAAGAAGTGGGAATGCGTAAGATTCATGGTGCAGATCGCCCACAACTAATTCGTCAGTTCTTAGGGGAATCTATTATTTTCAGCGTCATTGCTTTTATTCTAGCACTGATGATTGTACAACTTATCTTGCCATTATTTAATAATCTGGTATATCAACATGATAATTTGGATTTATTCAGCGATAAACTCACAATTGTTGGATTTTTTGTTGCCATCACATTTATCGTCGGTATTTTAGCAGGCTCCTATCCTGCATTTTACATGTCATCATTTTCACCGATAGCTGCCTTAAAAGGTGAGAAGGTTAAGGGTAAAAAGAAATCTTTGTTACGTAATATATTGGTGGTGCTTCAGTTCAGCATTGCAGTAGCTTTAATTATATGCACTTCGGTTATTTATACGCAGTTAAATTTTATGCAAAACAAAGACTTGGGGTTTGAAGGTGAAAACCGAATTCTCATTCCTATGAGAAATGAGTCGCTTCGTAATAAAGCTGAAGTACTTAAAAATGAGTTTATGACATTACCAAATGTGGAAATGGTAAGCATTACTAGTGGTGCCCCAGGAGTTGGTATGAGGGGCTCCGGATATTTTCCGGAAGGAGGAGACGAAAATAATCCCGTAATAATTTACAATAGCACCATTGACGATCAATTTGTTGAGGCCATGGAGATGGAAATTTTAGAGGGTAGAAATTTTTCTCATGAATTTGGCACAGATACAATGGCAGTTTTGGTTAATGAAGAACTCGCAAAAAGATATGCTTGGGAGAAACCCATTGGAAAAAAACTATCGATCAATGTAGGAGATAGTGTCCCACGTATCGATTTCAAAGTGGTTGGAGTACTTAAAAATTTTCACTTCAGATCATTATTGACACAAGTAGAGCCATTTGCCTATCATTACCGTCAAACAGGAATGCGAAGCATTATTATAAAATTAAATGTAAAACATAAAGATGTGACGTTAAAACAGGTAGAAGAAAAATGGGCAGAAGTGTCAAAAAATGCACCATTCGACTATGTTTTTATTGATGAAAATTTTAAGAAAAGTTATATTTCGTACATCCGGATGGGGAAACTTTTTACTGCTTTTACGTTGATTGCCATTTTTGTGGCTTGTATTGGTTTGTTTGGTCTAGCTTCTTTCTTAACTGAAATTAGGACCAAAGAAATCGGTATCCGAAAAGTACAAGGTGCCGGAATATTTGCAATCCTTCGTTTGCTTAATACAGATTTTATCAAGTGGGTGTTAGTCGCAAATGTTGTAGCTTGGCCAGCGGCTTATTACTATATGACAGAGTGGTTAGCCAACTTTTCCTATTCGGTTAGCTTAAGCTGGGTTAGCTTTTTATTTGGTGCAATACTTTCAGTTATAATAGCATTAGTAACTGTGAGTTACCAGTCGTTAAAATCTGCAACCCAAAATCCTATTGAAAGTTTGAGGTACGAATAGTTGTTAATAATGTTCAAACCCGTACATTTCTCCGTCCAATTTTGTGCAATATCTTAATTATTACTTCTCCTTATCACACAAATGTTTCACAAAATGAGGAGTTTAAGGAATGTGGCATAGTGTTGGCACTTTTGTAAACTTAAACCGAAAACGCATGAAAAAACTAATTCTTATTTCTCTAATTTCTGGATTATTCCTAAGTATTCAAACCAAAGCACAAACTTCGGCAGACACCCTTGCGATCAAAGAAACCATTTTAAACTACCTGGAAGGATTTTATACCGGCGATGAAGCCCGAATGGAAAAAGCTTTATACCACGATCTTGCCAAGCGACTCGTAACACCTGAACGAAATGGAAGAAATGGAGTTCAGCACACGACAGCTATGCAATTGGTACAGTATACCCGACAAAAAAATGATGATACTCCTGAAAAAGGGCCTTTAACAGTAAGAATTAAAATCTTTGAAATATTTGATAAAGTTGCTGTTGCCCGATCTGAAGGAGATAACGTTAGTTTTGTAGATTTTTTCCATCTCGGAAATATTAATGGAGAATGGAAAATAGTGAATGTTATTTGGGGTTTCCAACCTCAATAATTCGAATGCTTAAATAATAAGAAATGGAAAAATTATCTCAATTACCAAATATCGAGGAAAAGCTGGAAGAGAAACTTATTCTTTTAGGTATTTCAACTCCTGGAGAATTAAAATATATTGGAAGTATGGAAGCATTTTCAATAATTAGATGCATATTTCCAAGAGATGCCCGCTTAAATTTATTGTATAAAATTGAAACTGCATTGCAAGGTATTAGTTCTCAGCAATTGGATGAAGAAGAGAAATCAGAATTACAGAGTTTTTATCAGTTATCTTAAGTTTTTTCTTCTTTTAATGATTCCCATTGAAATAGTTATCAGAATAAAAAATCCGGTAATCAATGAAGCTATTCTGGCAATATAATCTCCATTTTTAACGTAGAATGTGATTTCATCATTCATATTAATTTTATTCCTAATTACATCAGGTTCCCAATACTTGGTTTGTTGAATTACATCCCCACGCTGATTAATAAAGGCCGAAATTCCTGTATTTGCAGAGCGGGCAATCGACCGACGGTTTTCTATAGCTCTGAGTTTTGCATAAGTGAAATGCTGACGGTGTCCGGGCGTATCTCCCCACCAGCCATCATTGGTAATGATGAAAATTACATTGGCTCCATTCCTCACAAATTGCGACACAAACTCTCCGTAGATTGATTCATAACAAATTACTGTGGCGGTTTTAACAGAGTCCAAAGTAATGAAACTCTTACGCAAATCATCAGTCGCAAGGGTGCCGATGGTTCCTCCCAAATCAATAGCGAATTTTTCCAATGGACGTAAAATTCTCCACGAAGGCATCATTTCAACACCGGGGGTAAGTTTTGATTTATGATAGATTTGAGTTGCTTCTCCATCTCTTAAAAATATAGCTGTGTTAAATGCATAATAATGACGATTGCTATTTGCATCTTTTCTTGTAGCTTGATGCAGAGTATCGCTTCCGGTAACAATTTTAAAGGTAGAAGCACCAACAATTAAATGAGTATTTGGATAATCCTCCAAATAACTTCTAAGTCTTCGCATGGTAATATAAAAATCTAATTGACCCTCAAGCATTCTTTCCTGATTTGCCGATTCGGGGAAAATGACATAATCAACCATACTGTCGATTTTTTGATCACATAAGGCCAACATCCTGTTTTCGATTATCATGGGCTCTAAGCTGTACTGCTCGCTATATGGATCAACATTTGGCTGAACCACAACTATGTCAATTGGATTCTCAACTTCGGTGTAACTTTTATAAATATTTAATGAGATGATTACAGGAAGGATGACGAGCATAATAATTCCTGCCAGATGATAATAAAGTGAGCGACTAAGCTTCTTGTTTTCATTGAGTGCAACTAGGAATTTATAGATTAAAATATTGATCAGTAAAATCCAAAAAGTTCCTCCGAGGGCACCCGTAAGTTCATACCATTGTATCCACTTATGCCAATTGGCAAACCCATTTCCGAGGTTTAACCAGGGGTAGGATAAATCCCAGTCCAAATGAAAGTACTCAAATGCAAGCCAATAAAAAAGAAATAAAAAATGACCCTGATTAAATTTGTACAACACTCTTTTACTCAAATGAAAAACGGTAAATGGAACCGTCATAAAAAATGAATTCAGGAAGAGCGCGCCAATTCCTCCACTCAATGTTGAATTCCAAATCCAATAATTGGTGAGTAAGTTTAGCAGAAAAAACCCCGGGTAAACAATAAAAAACACACTAAACTGATTATATCGATCTTTGTGTTTAATCAAGTAGTCTTCAACAAATAAGAAGGGGACGAAACCAAGAAATAATAAAATTGGGAATCCGTGTAAAGGCCAACCCAAAGCGATGATCAATCCTCCAAGGAGGCTTATGGCAATTAAGTGTATCTTCTTCATTAATCAATTTTTAATCAAAGATAAATTTTTTGATTTAAGATTTAAGCGTCAAAGTTCATATATCAAGATGTTAGAATAGTATTTTAAAAATTACCCAATCTACAATCTTAAATTGCCAAATCAAAAACGTTAATACCCAAACACGTTAACATTAATTAATATCAGCAAATTAATACAGAAAATTATTATAAGGATATCGCTTTGCATGCATCTTTTTCACGTTCTCATAAATTACTTGTCGTAACTTGTGATAGTTTTCTTTTTCAGTGGCTGAGATAAACAAGCAAGGAGTATTTATTTTTGCCATCCAGGAGTTTTGCAACTCCTCAAGATTCATATTTTCTTTAGTGGTAGGCGTGAGGTCATCTTCTTCTTTTTCGATAAAGGTAAATGCATCAATTTTATTAAAAACAATTAGGGTGGGTTTGTCAACCACCTCAATGTTGGCTAAGGTTTGGTTCACAATATTGATTTGTTCTTCAAAATCGGGATGTGATATGTCAACTATATGAATTAAAATATCAGCTTCTCGTACTTCGTCCAGAGTAGATTTAAATGACTCGACCAAATCATGAGGAAGCTTACGAATAAAACCAACTGTATCTGTTAGCAAGAACGGTAAGTTTTCAATCACAACTTTACGAACGGTTGTTTCGAGAGTTGCAAATAATTTATTTTCAGCAAATACATCCGACTTACTCAATAAATTCAAGATGGTTGATTTTCCTACATTGGTATATCCAACTAATGCAACCCTGATAAGGCTTTGGCGGTTTTTACGTTGGGTTATTTTTTGTTTGTCAATTTGAATTAATTTCTTTTTTAACAACGAGATTTTATCGCGAATAATCCGGCGGTCGGTTTCTATTTCGGTTTCACCCGGACCTCTTAATCCAATCCCCCCACGCTGTCGTTCGAGGTGGGTCCACATGCGCGTTAAGCGGGGTAAAAGATATTGATATTGTGCCAATTCAACCTGAATTCTGGCGTGAGAAGTACGTGCTCGTTTTGCAAAAATGTCAAGGATCAAGTTCGTTCGATCAAGAATTTTGCACTCCAGAGCCTTCTCAATATTTCGGAGTTGTGAGGGTGATAATTCGTCATCAAAAACAGCCAGGTCAATTTCATTGTCTTTGACATATTCAGCAATTTCATTTAGTTTTCCACTCCCTACATAAGATTTTGGATTTGGAATATTCAGCGATTGAATAAAGCGTTTTTCAGGAATTCCACCTGCTGTATCAATTAAAAATTCCAATTCATCAAGGTATTCATTTACGCGTTCAGCATCCTGTAATTTAGTAACCAAGGAAATGGTAATTGCGCGTTCAGGTAAAATAGCTGTGGTAAGATTCTTAGGCATCTTTAAAACTTTCTGAAACCAATTATTTCACGAACCTCTTTTATTGTTTTAGCTGCACTTTCTCTAGCCTTTTCTGCTCCATTAGTAGCAACTTTTCGTAAGTAATCATTGTCAGCAGATAGTTCAAGAATTCGCTCTCTGAATGGCTCTGCAAATTTGATGATATCTTCGGCCAATTGTTTTTTTAGGTCTCCGTATCGAATTTCGCATTTATGATACAAATTTTCAAAATGATCAACAGTATCAGGAGCAGAAACTGTTTTTAATAAAGTGAATAAATTTTCGATAACTTCCGGTTTATCTTGGTTCATTGCTGTAGGGCCATTATCGGTAACGGCTTTCATTACTTTTTTGCGAATTACTTTTGGGTCATCAACCAAAAAAATAGCGTTGCCCATTCCTTCTGATTTTCCCATTTTCCCACTTCCGTCCAGCCCGGGAACTTTTATTAATTTTTGACCAAAATTATAAGCAGCAGGAATAGGGAAATAGTCGACTTTATACATACGATTAAAACGACGGGCAAAAGTACGCATCATTTCCAGGTTTTGTTCCTGGTCTTTTCCAACTGGTACTTTTACAGCTTTATGAATCATTACATCGGCTGCCATTAAGGTGGGATAAGTTAATAATCCAGCATTCACATTATCAGGCTGTTTTCTTACTTTTTCTTTAAAGGATGTGCAACGCTCAAGTTCGCCAACATAGGCATTCATATTTAGCAGAAGGTATAATTCAATAATTTCAGGCACGTCACTTTGAATATACAAGGTAGACTTTTCAGGATCCAGCCCACATGCCAAATATTCAATCAACACTGTTTTTACATTTCCATGTAAATCTTCTGGGGTTGGATGTGTAGTTAATGAATGATAATCAGGAATGAAAAAATAGCAATGGTTTTCTTCCTGCATTTTAATAAAGTTTTTTAACGCTCCAAAATAGTTGCCCAGGTGCAGGTTTCCTGTGGGTCTGATTCCGCTTACTACTATATCCATGATTGCAAAAGTATAAAAATTGCCAAAGAAATAGCCTATTAATTGCAGCTAATAAAATGAAATATGCATATTTTTTATTAAGAGATACAAGAAAGTGAATAATACCTAAGTGGCAAAATATTAACAATCTACATACCTAAAAACAGAATAAGATAAATTAAAAATGAGTGTTGAACAAGGTGTTTACATTTTAATTTCTTCTCCCTGATCATTAAAAAAATGATATTCAAGGAAATTATAAGACGGCATGGCTTGTAATGCAATCCACTTTCTGTATTTACGATACCATTTCCATCTGACTGAACGAATACCTTGTGTTAAATAAGCATGTAAAAAAGGATGTACGCTAACCTTTAAGCTCTTTTCATTTTGGTCTTGTATCAGGTATCGAATGTTATTCTCGATCTCATCAATAAGGATAATACTGGGTTTAATTTTCCCGCTTCCATCACATACAGGGCACCTTTCCAGAATGTCAATATTCATCTCAGGCCTAACCCGCTGGCGGGTAATCTGAACCAATCCAAACTTACTTGGGGGTAAGATTGAATGCTTGGCATTATCTTTAGCCATCTGTTCTTTCAAGTGCATGTACAAGGCTCTACGGTTTTTCCCGTCGTTCATATCGATGAAATCCACCACAATAATTCCACCCATATCTCTTAACCTTAATTGACGTGCAATTTCGGTAGCTGATTCCAAATTCACATCCAGGGCATTCATCTCCTGAGAGTTCTCCTTGTTAACTCGGTGACCGCTATTAACATCAATAACATGAAGGGCTTCGGTATGCTCTATAACTAGATAAACACCACTTTTAATCGTTACTGTTTTGCCAAACGAACTTTTTATTTGTTTGTCGATTCCCATTTGTTCAAAAATGGGTTTCTTGCCTTTATAGTGTTTAACGATATCAACTTTGTCCGGCGCAATGGTTTTGATATAACTCTTAATGTCCTCATATAAATTTGCGTTGTTTATATGAATGTTATTAAAAGTTTCATTCATTAAGTCCCTTAATATTGCAGAGGTTCTATCAAGTTCACTAATAATTTTTTGTGGTGCTTTTGCGTTGGCAAGTTTCTTGGTAAGGGTAGCCCATTTCTCGACTAAATTCCTCAAGTCAGCATCCAGTTCAGCAACTTTTTTATATTCTGCTACTGTCCGAATAATCACCCCGCAATTATTAGGTTTAATGCTTAGAATGAGCCTTTTAAGTCGATTTCGTTCCTCAATACTTTTAATTTTCTGAGAGATGGAAACACGGTTCGAGAACGGAACCAATACTAAGAATCGTCCGGCAAAAGATATTTCTGATGAAATACGGGGTCCTTTCGTAGAAATAGGTTCCTTGGCTATTTGTACCAATACATGTTGATTGGATGTTAGCACTTGGGTAATTTTTCCAGTTTTTTCAATATCGGATTCCAAGTTGAATTTTTCAAGTTGTGGCGCTCGTCCATACGCATTTGCTTGCGCTTCTTTGGTAAACTTAATTAAACTTCGCACTTGAGGCCCTAAATCGAGATAATGCAGAAAAGCATTTTTCTCATAACCGACATCAACAAAAGCAGCATTAAGCCCCGGCATAATCTTTTTTACCCTTCCCAGGTAAACATCGCCTACAGAATAATTATTGTTATTCTGTTCTTTATGTAATTCAACAAGGAATTTATCCTCCAGTAATGCTATTTCAACTTCTGAAGAATTTGCATTTACAATTAATTCCTTATTCACTATTGAATATTTTAATTCATATAATCATTGATAAAACACATCAATGAAAAAGTAAGACAAGGAGCAGATAATCTTAGGTATAGAAATAATAATTACATGAGAAAATTTCCTCATGTGATTAATCAACTAAAGGGATTTATTTCTTTTTGTGTCTGTTTTTCCTTAAACGTTTCTTTCGCTTATGGGTCGACATTTTATGTCTCTTTCTCTTCTTCCCGCTTGGCATATCTAATAAAAGTTTAAATTATTTAACGTTCGTTTTAACTTGGGTGATAAAAGTTTTTGCAGGTTTGAAAGAAGGAATATTGTGTGCTGGAATAATGATAGTTGTATTTTTTGAAATATTTCGACCTGTTTTTTCTGCTCTTCTTTTAATTGTAAAGCTGCCAAAACCTCTTAAATAAACATTTTCACCCTTAACCATTGAGTCTTTAACTGCATCCATAAAAGCTTCAACTGTTGCTTGAACAGCAATCTTTTCTATACCTGTTTTATTAGCAATTTCTGCTACGATCTCTGCTTTTGTCATGTCTAATTATTTTTTAATGATTTGATAATAAATTTATTAATTCGGGCAACAAAGATAAACTATTTTTAAAATAATATAAAGATTTAAATATTTTTTTTATTTCTAATGTACTCTTTTTAAATTTGTTCGACAATGAATATAAAATTAGGAGAATTATTAATCTTTTGGTATGCAAGGAATAAAAGAAACTTACCTTGGAGAAAAACCAAAGTTCCATACTTAATTTGGATCTCTGAAGTCATACTTCAGCAAACCAGAGTAGATCAAGGGTTAGATTATTATTTGAAATTTGTAAAACGGTTCCCAACTATCTTGAGCTTAGCGAGTGCTACAGAAGAAGAAGTATTAAAGTATTGGCAAGGCTTGGGCTATTATTCAAGAGCCAGGAATTTGCATGCAACTGCAACATACATTCGTGATGAAAAAGACGGGAGATTCCCTCATAAGTATGATGAAATTTTAAAGCTAAAAGGGATTGGCCCATACACTTCGGCAGCCATTTCATCTATTAGTTTTGGCTTGCCATATCCGGTTATTGACGGGAATGTAACCCGCGTTATTAGCAGAATTTTCGGAATTAAGGAAAACGTGAATTCTTCGGAGGGGCTCAATAAAATAGAAAAAAAACTAAAATCAATATTTATTTCTGAATCTCCCGGAGATTTTAATCAGGCCATCATGGAATTGGGTGCATTGGTTTGTAAGCCATCTAATCCAGATTGTGCTCACTGTGTATTATCAACAAAATGTATAGCGTTTAAGCAGAATTTAATGAATGATTTACCCAATAAAACAAAAGCGAGGTCACCCAAGAATATTTATTTGTATTATTTGGTAATGAAGTTTAAAAAAGAAAATATCTATTTTGTCTACTTCAATAAAAGGCAAGGCAATACAATTTGGAAAAATTTATATGATTTCCCCAGAATCGAATTACAAAAAAAAGAAAAAAAATCAAAAATTTTTAACCGGCTGAAACAAAGTAAATTTCTTATTGATTCATCTTTCGAAATTGGGGAAATAATGGGTCCAATTGAACACAAATTATCACATAGAAATATTTATGCTTATTTTATATCTATTAGTCTAGACGGAGATTTAGAGAAAAACAATGAAGAACAATTAGTGGATGTAAATGAACTTGAATATGAGAAGTTGCCTGTGCCAAAATTAATCGAAAATTACATCAAAAAATATCATAATTGGGTATGATTTATTAAAATCATTTGCGACAAAAGAATAGTCGTGGAATTAAACTAATAACAATAACACATAATTTAAATCGTATCTTTGTATAACAAAAAAGAATTATTATGGCAGGAGTTAATAAAGTTATTCTAATCGGAAATCTGGGAAAAGACCCCGAAGTATTTACATTTGAGAACGGAGTTAAGAAAGTTAGTTTTTCACTTGCAACAACCGAGAGTTATAAAGATAAAGAGGGCAATAAAGTGAATCAAACCGAGTGGCATAATGTCGTATTGTGGAGGGGATTGGCAGATGTAGCTGAAAAATATCTTAGTAAGGGCAATCAAGTTTTTATTGAAGGGAAAATCAAAACACGTGCGTGGGATGATAAAGATGGCAACAAGCGTTACACTACCGAAATTTATACGGATAATATGACCATGCTTGGTGGACGAAGAGAGGATGCTGTTGCACCAGAATCAGTACCTGAAGATCCGGCTACAGATATTCCAACTCCTGAAGATGATCTTCCGTTCTAATCTTGAAGGCTAATAACTGAGATTTGTAAACCAATTAATGAAGCTCTCCGCCGCAAGCGGACGGGGTATCATGATGGATTCTGTTTTATTTCTCCCCAAGGGGCGGGGAATATCACTTCGCCTAATTAATTTTGTTTCACAAAATCAAAGTCTCACTGATTAAAAGATTCGCGTAATCTAATCAGGGTATTTTTTTATACCTTTGTTATGTGCTAACTATTAATGCTAGTTTAGAATTAATGGATAGAGGCAAAACATCTTTAAATTAAATGACAATACTTGGTTCATTATTAATTCCAATCAGCGCAGAAGCAATTATTGGTTTGATTGTTTTCGTGATTTTGCTGTTTTTCTCAGCTTTGATATCCGGATCTGAGATCGCCTTTTTTTCGTTGGGGCCCGCACATATCAATGAATTAAATCACAATACTGGCAAAAAAGACGAAATGGTACTTTCGTTAATCAAAATTCCAAAGCGATTGTTAGCCACCATTTTAATCACCAATAATTTTATTAATGTTTCAATTGTTATTTTAGCAACTTACTTAATAACTGAATTATTTAATCTGATTGATTTTCCTATACTTGCGTTTTTGATTCAGGCTGTTGTAATTACTGCCCTGATTTTAATAATTGGTGAAATAATGCCCAAAATATTGGCAACGCAAAAGCCAATAAAATTTGCACATATTATGGCGGTACCACTCCGAATTTTAATCAACGTTTTTTATCCAATGAGTACACTGCTTATAAATTCTACATCATTTATTGATAAACGGATATCAGGCAAAGGACATCAAATATCCAGAAGTGAACTATCAGAAGCCATTGAAATAACTACAGATGATGATAACATCGGTCTCGACGAACGTAAAATCTTACAGGGAATCGTACGATTTGGAGATATTGGTGTGAAGGAGATTATGAAATCAAGAACTGATTTAATAGCGGTAGATCAAAGCATTAATTTTGATGAATTGCTAAATATTATTCTAGAATCGGGTTATTCAAGAATTCCTGTTTATAAGGATTCTTTGGATTATATTGTAGGAGTTCTATACATCAAGGATTTACTCTCGCACCTAAAAAAAGAAAAGAATTTTCATTGGCAAGAGTTAATCAGATCTGCATTTTTTATACCTGAAAACAAAAAAATCAACGATCTTTTAAAAGAGTTTCAGGAAAAGAAAGTTCATTTGGCAATTGTTGTGGATGAGTACGGCGGAACATCTGGTATCGTTACATTAGAGGATGTATTGGAAGAAATTATTGGCGATATAAGCGATGAATTTGATGCTGCTGAGGATGAAGTTTTATTCACAAAAATTGATGATAAAAATTATATATTTGAAGGCAAAACTACCTTAATCGATTTTTGTAAAATTATTGGTGAAGATGAAAATATCTTTGATAATGTCAAGGGCGATTCAGATTCACTGGCAGGACTCATATTAGAAATATTGGGGAAAATACCCTTGGTTGAGGAAAATGTACAATTTAAAAATTTCAATTTTATCGTTAAAGATGTAGACAAGAGAAGAATCAAAAAAATTAAAATTACCATCGAAAACTAATCCAAATGGGGAGAATGCATTTCAGTGTGGAGTTCATAATTACATTTCTAGGACTGATGATTTTATTCGCTTCATGTGGTTCGGATTATATGCCTAAACCAAGGGGCTATTTTCGAATTGATTTACCCGAAAAAAAATTTCAGTCCTTTGATACCAGCTTCCCTTATATGTTTGATTACCCTGTATACTCAAATATTCAAGCAGATTTATTAAGTCCTGAAGAATCTTATTGGATCAATTTGGAATTTCCTCAATTTAAGGGGAAATTACATCTTAGTTATAAAATCGTTAATAATAATTTACCGCAATATTTAGAAGATAGCCGAACGATGGTTTTTAAGCATATCCCCAAGGCCAGCGCTATTAATAATCGAATGATTGTAAATGAAGAAGATAATGTGTATGGGCTTATTTATGAGATCGATGGATTGGGAACTGCATCACCATATCAGTTTTACATAACTGATAGTACGAATCATTTTTTACGAGGTGCCCTATACTTCAATATAAAGCCCAATAACGATTCTTTAGCACCGGTTATTGATTTTATAAAGGAGGATATTGAACAGTTGATTAACACCTTCCGATGGAAATCTCTTGTAAAGAAGTAATATACTCAAGTTTTATAAGTTTCAGATTTTCTATAATCCTCAATTTATTGAATTAATTTTTTTATTTTTGCCCCATCTTAAAATATCAACCGCAATGTAAAAAGCAGTTTATAACGATATTAAATGGGGAGGGATTATGATTGAAACTATTAAAATAGGTACGCTTAAGTGGCACCACATACTTAACCCTACTGATGAAAACCTGCAGTATCTGAAAGATAATTATCATTTTCACCCCCTTGATATTGAGGATTGTAAGACTATTAATCAACGATCGAAAATTGATATTTACGACGATTATTATTTCCTAATTCTTCATTTTCCTGGTTTTGATAAGAAGAGTCCGTTTTTACGCACTAAAGAAGTTAAGATATTTTGGGGTGAGGATTACATCATAACGTTAGGCCAATCGCATTGGCTTGTTTATCAGATGTTTCAGGAGGTCGTTGAACAAAAACAAAGAAACGAAGAATTTGAAATTGGAACCACAGATGCTCTCTTGTATCGAATTCTGGAAAGGGTAATTACCGAATCATTACCAATTATCAGAAGAGTAGGTAATGAGTTGGATTATCTAAATCAGGAGTTATTTAATAAAAAAGCTGAAAAAACCATTGAACAAATATCGATAATCCGAAAAAATATAATCCTTTTAAATACTATTTTTAAACCCCAATTACGTCTGTTCGCTAAATTTGAAACTGGTTCGGTTGAGGGTTTTGCTGAAAACATGGAGGATTATTGGGGTAATATTCTTGACTACTATCAACGGATGTGGGATATGACGGAGGATTACGAAGAACTGATTGAAGGCCTTTCAAAAACTTTTGATTCCTTACAGACAAATAAAATTAATGAAATCATGAAAGTCCTTACCATGGTTTCAGCTATTCTATTACCACTAACATTTATTACCGGATTGTATGGGATGAATTTAGATTGGCTTCCGTACAGTAAAGGACCTTATTCATTTTGGGTAATAATAACATCGATGTTTATTATTGCCACAACCATGATATTTTACTTTAAGCGTAGAAAGTGGATGTAAGAAAAGTAAGCATTATCTACCCTCATTCTTTTATTCATAATTTCGGTTTGAATACGCATCGACTCCTTGTGCATGAGCTCTAACATTTCTGTCAAAAAACTTTTATTCAGATTCTTTTTAATTCGATCGGAATTTTTCACATAGGTGGATTACGAAATGTAGATTGAATGAAGCTCCCCGCCGCAAGCGGACGGGGCATCATGATAGATTCTATTTTATTTCGCCCCAAGGGGGCGGGGAATATCACTCCTCCTAATTAATGTTGTTTCACAAAATCAAAGCCTCACTGATTTAAATTTGCTGACATAGATTATTTTTAAAGATATAAATAATCTTTGGTGTTATTAATGTCAATAATACATTGATTATACGCTAAAAAATCGTTTTTTTGTAAAAAATAATAAGATCCAGATCAAATGAAAAGAACAAGAATCAGCGAAGTATTAAAATCAGAAGACATAGGTACAACTTTGGTAGTTAAGGGTTGGGTTAGGGCAAAGAGAGTTAGCAAGAATGTGGCATTTATTGCTTTGAACGATGGTTCATGTTTAGCAAATTGCCAAATTGTGGTAAGTTTCGAAGATTTCAAAGCTGATTTATTAGCGAAAATTAATACAGGTGCATCCTTATCGGTAGTGGGAAGGTTAGAGAAATCGCAAGGTGCCGGACAAGTTGTTGAATTAATTGCATCCTCCATTGATGTATTAGGAGAAGCTGATCCTGATGAATATCCACTTCAACCTAAAAAACATTCTCTAGAATTTTTACGTGAAAAAGCGCATTTGAGATTTCGAACAAATACATTCGGTGCCATCACTCGGATAAGGCATGCCATGATTTTTGCGAACCATAAGTTTTTTAATGACAAGGGATATTATAATATCCATGCGCCTATCATCACCGGTTCGGATGCTGAAGGAGCAGGTGAAATGTTTAGGGTGAGCACGCTTGATCCCCAAAATCTTCCGTTGAATGAAGATGGAAGTATAAACTATAAAGAAGATTTCTTTGGTAAAGAAACCAATCTCACCGTTTCGGGACAATTGGAGGCTGAATTAGCTGCCTTGGCACTATCGCAGGTATATACTTTTGGTCCGACATTTCGGGCTGAAAACTCAAATACTTCAAGACATCTGGCCGAATTCTGGATGTTGGAACCGGAGGTGGCTTTTCATGATATTCATGATAATATGGATTTGGCAGAAGAACATTTAAGATATGTGGTTAAATACGCGTTGGATAATTGTAAGGATGATTTGGCATTTTTAAGCAATCGCTTAATAGATGAAGAGAAAAACAAGAAGGCTGAAGAGCGTTCAATGGAGTTAATTAAAAAACTAGAATTTGTACTTGATAACGATTTTGCAAGAATTACATACACAGAGGCAATAAATATCTTAAGAAGTTCAAAGCCCAATAAAAAGAAAAAATTCCAATTTCTGATAGATGAATGGGGTGTTGATTTACAATCGGAACATGAGCGATTTCTGGTAGAAAAACATTTTAAAAAACCAGTAATCCTGATGGATTATCCGAAGGAGATAAAGGCCTTTTATATGAAGCAAAACGATGATGGAAAAACAGTTAGGGCCATGGATGTATTATTCCCCCAAATTGGAGAAATTATCGGAGGCTCTCAACGCGAAGAGGAATACGATAAGTTATATGCTCGGATAAAGGAAATGAATATTCCTGAGGCTGAATTATGGTGGTTTTTAGAAACCCGAAAATTTGGAACTGTTCCACATAGTGGCTATGGTTTGGGCTTTGAACGATTGATGTTATTTATTACTGGCATGGGAAACATTCGTGACGTAATCCCATTTCCAAGAAGTCCGCAAAATGCCGAATTTTAAATAGTGAACAAGCGATAGTTTTTTGTATCTTAGTAAAAGAAGTTAAATTTAAAAGCAATCAAGAATTGATAAATTCTGATTTATAATGTTAAATCAACGACTACAACAGAAGTTATTACAAAAGCTTTCTCCGCAACAAATCTTATTGATGAAGTTGTTGCAGATTCCTTCTATTGCATTGGAACAACGTATCAAACAGGAAATTGAAGAAAATCCTGCCTTGGACGAATCAGAGGATACTGAAGAACTGGAGGAATTGAATGAGCGAGATGAGATTGATCAGGAGGGAAATGAAGAAAATGAGGAGCACGATAACAAGGAAGATGAGTTTGATTTAAATGATTATATCGATGATGATACGCCTTCTTACAAACTATCGGTCAATAATACCAGTCAGAATGACGAGCGAAAGGAAGTTCCTTTTGTATCAGACACCAGTTTCCATGATTTACTATTCTCCCAATTAGGCTATCGGAAACTAAGTGAAGATGAGACCTTAATTGCCAGAAATATAATTGGGAACATCGACGACTCAGGATATTTGCAGAGAGATATTG
This sequence comes from Bacteroidota bacterium, assembly GCA_003353955.1. Lineage (GTDB taxonomy): Bacteria > Bacteroidota > Bacteroidia > Bacteroidales. Next base: position 32,274 of record PIVJ01000023.1, read on the forward strand.
ATGCGATGGTTGATGATTTAGCTTTTACTCAAAACATTAGTACTACAAAAGAAATAATATTATCCTTGCTTACCATTATACAAGACTTTGATCCGGCAGGAGTTGGAGCCAGAAATTTACAAGAATGTTTGTTGATACAATTAAATAGAAAACAAGATCCGAGCCCTGTAATTGAATTGGCGATTTTGATAATTGATCGTTATTTTATTGAGTTTACGAAAAAGCATTATGAGAAAATAATTAAAAAGGCAAACATTACCAATGTTGAGTTAAAAGAAGCTATTGAGGAAATCCTGAAATTAAACCCCAAGCCTGGTAACTCGCTAAGTGAATCCACTAAATCTAATTACTATATTCTTCCTGATTTTATTATATACAATAATAATGGGATACTCGAATTAAGCCTTAATAGCAGAAATGCACCTGAATTAAGATTAAGCAGATCGTATACAGATATGCTTCAAACGTATTCTGAAAGTAAGAAAACCAAGCAACAAAAGGATGCTTTTATGTTTGTTAAGCAAAAAATTGATTCAGCAAAGTGGTTTATTGATGCTATTAAACAACGCCAGAATACCTTATTCCTAACCATGAATGCGATCATGGATTATCAAAAGGATTATTTCTTGAGTGGTGACGATACGCAACTAAGACCCATGATACTTAAAGATATTGCTGAAATTGTTAACCTGGATATTTCTACCATTTCGAGGGTGGCTAATAGTAAATATGTTCAAACCCCTTTTGGAACATTTTTGTTAAAAAGCTTCTTTTCTGAATCGATGCAAAAGGAAGATGGAGAAGAAGTTTCGACCCGGGAAATTAAAAAGATATTAATCGATTGTCTTGAAATAGAAAATAAGAGCAAGCCACTTACAGACGAGCAACTTACCGGAATCCTTAAAGAAAAGGGTTATGCAATTGCCAGAAGAACTGTAGCTAAATACCGGGAACAATTAAATATCCCTGTCGCTCGGTTACGAAAAAAATTATAAAATCAGTAATGAGTATTAATAAGAATGAAAACTAATATCGCCAAGATTACATCTTATCTGTTTCATCCGTTACTAATGCCAACCTATGCTTTTATTGTTTTGTTTGGTATTAAAGCATTCTTCTCATTAACTATTCCAACTGAGGCAAAGTGGCGAATAATCATACTTGTTTTTATTACCACTTTTGTATTTCCTGCAATTGTTATTATTTTTCTTAAAAACAGGAATATTATCAAGTCATTAAATACATTGTCCAGAAAGGAGCGAATATTTCCTTACATAACCGTTACCGCATTTTATTTTTTATCTTACTATGTTTTGGCCAACATTCAGTTATCTCCAATATTTCATTATTTTGCTTATGGTGCAGCAATAATGAGTTTAGGAGCAACAATAATTAATGCCTTTTGGAAAATAAGCGTTCATATGATCGCTATTGGTGGTTTGCTCGGGATGTTGCTTGGATTGTCTTTTATAGGAATTTTGGGATCACTATTATATATTATTATCCCTGTTTTTATAGCAGGACTAATTGGTTCTGCACGATTACAACTTCAATCGCATACACAAACTCAAGTTTACTCGGGCTTTTTATTTGGTATACTGGGAATGTTATATTTGGCCTTGTATTTTTAACTAAAATGGTATAAAGGTAAAACCAATTGAGAATGGTTTAAACTCCGGTCCTTTTTCAACCTCAAATATATTGGTTAGTGAATAATAAACATTAAGGTTTAACCATTTGTATCCTATACGAAATGTAGTTCCAAGAGCAATTTTCTCTACATTTGATATACCTTTTTCTTTAACAGTTACCGCAGTTGCTGAACCATCCAACCGATCTCCTTTATAAGTTAGATGATTATCCAATCTGAAACCAATGCGAAAACCGAATGCAAGTCTGAATTGTTTTTCGGATTTATATCTAAGTTCTAGTGGAAGATCAAAATAGGAGAACGATAATTTGCTGCGATCATAGCTTACATCATCCGGAATAGGAGTCAATGTAATTACATCTGCATGTACATCCTCTATTACCGAATTAGATGCAAGATTGTAAATAGAGACTCCAAGGCCACCAGCGAAACTATAGAGGCTAGTATTAAAGCGATAATTATACATGCCATATACACTATATCCAATATTTAATCCTTTCTGACTCACACCCTCCGGTAAATCCATCCAGAAAGTATTAAAAACATCAAGTCCTATATTAAATGGTTTTTCGTAAAGAACATCGTCTGACTGAGCAAATGTATTTATGCTTAAAAAAACCGAAAAGCAAAGTATAATTATCTTTCTCATAAACATTTTGATTTAGGTGCAAATATAGTATTTTTCGATAAGAGTGATTAATTACCGATGCAAAGATTAAACGCAAATTACAGAATTAAATTATAAGCGATCATAGCCTTAACTTTTATTAACATTAAAAAGGATTGTAATTTTTATTTTGAAAATAAAACCAATTCAATTTTATCAATAATTTTAGAGCTTTTAATAATTTAAAACTAAACTTAGCCTTAATGCACAACAGCTTAATAAGCTCTAGGATCTCCATTATTAAAAAATGTATTTTTACAATTGTATATACACAATAAATAAAATGATCATAACAATTCAGTTGTTTCATTGTGTTGACACTCAGTCTTTTAATGTTTTATGCTGCAATGGAGATAATGAATATATACACAATACAGCTGTGGATAGCCGATAGTTAGCCACAATCCCCCTTCGATGAAAAATATTGATGAATATTTTCGATAACATCAAAGTAAAGAGTAAAAAACACAGGAAATTGACTAGGTTTCTAAAAACATAAATAATTGAAAATCAACAACTAATTTTGACGTTAGTTGGAATTTTAAAAATGAAGAAAATTACAAATGATAAATCGATAAATGAAAACCAAAAATATCTTGGTTTATTAATTGATGATTTTCTCGTTGAATTAAAAAATGATTCCAAAAAGAATGAGCAAAAAATATTAGAATTATGCCAGGTTGGGAAATTTTTAATGTTTTTTGAAAATGACTGCATAATTGAAAAGCTTTGCGAAGAACCAGATTTTATATTAAAAAACAAACATACTCGAATTGGACTTGAGCATCAACAGGTAATAGACCAAGACTCAAAAGCAAAAGAAGGGTTCTTTGAAAATATTTGCGCTCATGCAGAAAGCAAATTAAGACAGGATAAAGATTTACCAAACTTCTTGGCTAACATTTATTTCGAGCCACATCTAAGTAGAAAAATAAGTGACAAAAATAAATACATTAATGAAATCTATAGAATAGTAAAACACTACATTTTAAATGAGGTATTATTAGAAAATGATATCATTGAGAGTATTCACTCCATGAATCATTCACAAATAAATGTAAATGCTAATTTAGCTGCTTGGTGGCAAAAAGACATTAACGAAGAAATAATCAGAAATGCTATTAAGAAAAAAGATGATAAAATTGAGTCTTACATTTCAAACACAAATTTACCTCAATGGTTACTATTAGTTATTGGTGGTGTTGGTGAAAGCTCGTACATATTTGAAAATAAATTTGACCTAAAAATAGAAACTAGATTTGAAAAAGTTTTCTTATTGGAAGACTTTTATAATAATTTATACGAATTAAAATAAAAATTATGTCTGAAACATTATCATAATTAGTTCGATCTTAGGAATAATTGTAGCCATTGTCACAGCTATCAGTTTCTTTAGAAACTCCAAAACAAAACTTAAAATACTTCTTTTTATTTCGGTCTTGTTGCTCACATCCGAATCTTTTGTCCTTTATCCCAGACCTCGTCTTTCTTTTGTTGATACGACATGACTTTAATTTTTAAATTCACATATATGTATGGGGAAGCGTGACAAGCTCATGTAAAATAAAATGTCACGGATTATCATACTTATAATTGAGATTTGATTTATGACAAAAACAATAACTTTAAAACCTTTAACCAATGAAGCATTAGCCGACCTATTTCTTTCAATGGCAATGAAAGATGATGATAGGAAAGAAGCAGAGATAGCTTTTGCTGAATTCTATAATCGTTATAAAAACTATTTATATACGGTTGTTAGGAATGCTTGTAAATCGTGGGAAATGTATGGAGATGAATCAATTCAAGCTGTACACGAAAACACTTTTTTAAAAGTTTATGAAAAAGCAGACAGTTTTTTGATAATTGAAAATATTGCTTTTGAATGTCAGGAATTAAGAATGAAATCTTGGCTTGGTAAAATTGCTCATCGAGAGATGTTGTCAATACTGCGACAATTTAAAGATGAAAAAGAAAAAATAGGCTATCGTGATGACATGACGTTTATTGAAAAACTTGGCGAAGAAACAAATCCGCAAGATTCGGAGAAGATTTTACTCGTGGAGTCAGCCTTAAAATCTCTTAGTGAGGGAGATAGGCATATTCTAATTACATATAAAGACCGTTGCACGGTAATTTAAGAAAAAATAGCTATAAAAAAACTCATTAAGTACCTGTTTGTCAGTATGTAAAGTTGTATATTTGTCTTATGAAATTATACAAAGAACCTACATTAGCAGACAGTATTTGTGATTTACGCACAAGAAAGATAAAAAAGACATTTTTTACTCAAATAAATATACTTATTGATT
>PIVJ01001036.1 GCA_003353955.1 Bacteroidota bacterium
AGGTAGATGTGATATTCTCCCTAATGGTGATATTTTTATTGAGGAGACAAATAGTGGTAGAATAATAATTGGAGACTCTATAAATAAAAAAATGGAATTTGCAAAAAGGATTAATGATGAATACATAACTAATCTATTTTGGAGTAGAATAATCTTAAAATAATATATTATGTTGTTATATGTTGGACCTGGACTAGGAGGTGGTATCCTAGCAATTATTACCGGAGTATTTATTACTATCTTTAGTTTTTTAGTGGCTGTATTTTGGATACCACTAAAGAAATTGGTTAAAATCATATTTAGGAAAAAGTGATGGAATATTTACACACAAAATAATCTTCAGCTTCGTTGAATAAACAAGAAAGTTTCTATCGAATCTGTTCTGTTAAAGAGAAAAGTTTTCGTTTTCTGCGATTGTAAACGCTTCGCTCTATCAAAACATTAAGATTAGGTGCTTGAGGCTGTTCTGAGTAGTTGACATTCAGAGTAGATACTCATATATTCAGC
>PIVJ01001037.1 GCA_003353955.1 Bacteroidota bacterium
TTGCGGTGCAGTGATGTTTTCCTGGAGGGGAGCCCGCCCGGCGAGACGACGGTGACGGTGGACCCTTGTCGAGCAGTCACCGCCGGGCCCGTCCTGGGGGAAGACGTCCGGACCGGCCTACGGTGCCGGGGGACGGTCCTGTAGCGACGGCGGGGGTTGCCCAGGGAAATACCACGGTGACGGTGCCGGTGTGTGCTGACGGTTTTCCATGCCAGTGGCGTCACCGCCTATACCGGCCCGGCCAAGACGAACGGGGTCGGACATGGGTGCCATTTCTTCAATAACTCTGTGACCGCATATCCGATTCCAACGGTGTTCATACCACAAGATAGGTGCGTTCAATAGCAAGAGGACCGCGAAGACCGCTTGGTATTACAAGCTAGGGATCTCTCACAGTAACCGATACCCCAGGACACCCCCCTCCGGATTCACCGCCTTCGACGGTGATATCGGCGGTCGGGGAGTTCCTGCTCGGTCGCTCGCCCCCTTGCCCGGCCGGCAGGTCGA
>PIVJ01000263.1 GCA_003353955.1 Bacteroidota bacterium
AATTGCAAATTTGACACAAAAAGAAAAAGCCCTCAAAAGAGCTTAATCGAACTCAAAGATGCTTTGAAAACTACTAAATCTTGACTTTATAGGGTTGTGCAACGGCTACTATTGTTAGCTGCTGGCTTTTATTATTCAAATGAAATATTTATATCACTATGTAGTTCCAATAATTCAGGTAATGTCTTAACATCAATATCCAATCCTTTACAAATTGCTGGTAATTTTTTGAAAGCTTTCATATCATTACTTCCTTCGGTTTCTTCAGTAACTAGTATTATGTTTGCAAATGAATTTTTGCTTTTTTGGTTAAGTAAGTAAATAATCATCCTAGCATCTGCTGAATCTAAAAACTCCTTTTTTTGCTGTTCAAATTGAGCACTGTCTAGCCTTTTTGCATTTGTAGTAATAAATGTGTTGTCAACTAGATTATAGAATTTTGTAGGTGAAGGTGGAATTAAATTTTCTGTATTTATTGGAATTTTATTTGCTTTTAAAAATTCCTTATCAGCCAAAAAGTCTAACTTTTTCACCACTAATTTTCCAGAAACTAATTTGCATTCATTCAAAACTTCATCAATAACCGTAATATTATGGTTTTTAATCTCTCGCTTAATTAAACTTAAAAGTTTACCATTTTGGTCAAATGGTAAGTAATAACGAACCAATGACAATAACGAGCTAGTGTCAATTACTACTATCATTGAATGAATTTATCTAATTTTTCAGGTTTAATATTCAGTTTTTTACAAACTTCATATTCATTTATTATTCCTTCATAAAATGCTGCCTGAATGGTTGAAACAAATAAAGGTGAAGAAATCGGTTTAGCAACAGAACCTCTTTGTTTTATTCCTTTTTCTTTTTGTATTTCTTTTTCTCGCTCCTTTTCCTCTTGGTACTTTTTAAATTGCTCCTCAAAGTCATTTCTAACTTTGTTATAATTAGATTGGCTTATTTGGTTTTGAAATAAAAGTCTTGTAAATAAAGCTATTTGACTTAAGTGGGTATTATCTGAAATGGATTCTATTAAATCAAAATGATAATCATTAGATGCGTTTGCAGGATCTAATTTTTTAATTATTTTTCCATATTCTCCAATTAAAAAATAATATGCAAAATCATTACACCATCTTTCAATAGAAGATAAATGTTTGTCAGCCATTACTTCATAATTGAGTAATTCTATTTCTTCTTTTTCTAATAAGAAATGAGCTAACTCGTGAGCCAAAGTGAATATTTCCCTTCTAAATGATTGATGTCTTTTTAAAACTATTACATTTGGTTTTAGAAAAAACCCATCAATATTCGCTTTTTCTTTTCTGCTGTGGGTTTCAACAAACTCGAAAACTAAAATATTATGTTCAGCTAATTTAGATATCAATGATTTAAGAAAATCTCTGCGTATATTAGTAAACTTTGGATATAGTAATTTCCTAAATTCATCAGCTACTTTTTCTGGATTATCATTTATACTAAATTTTGGGACCTTTCTATTTGTATCTAATTCAGCCAATTTCGAAATGGCAGAAATTGATATTTTTAATTCCTCAAATTGACTAACTACTTTTTTTGCTCTGAAATTTAAATCTGTACCAAAACTCTCCTTTCTAAAAAAAACACTTGCTTCTTTCGAGTTTTCAGGTGCTTTAGGGTCAAGATAATAGTGAATGCCTTTCTCAAAAATCTTGTCAATTCTTTTCAAGTGTGCGATTTCTATTTTATCGGAAAACACATCTTTTTCAGTTATAGAATTCTTTAATCCCTCGCTGATTTTGGATAAAAATTCAGTTGCTGAAAGCTTATACATTTTCAACAATTGTTTTAATCTAGATATGTTATGTTCTACTTTCAAGAATGTTTTTTAAATTTTCAAAGTTCAAATATACAAATTAGTTTCTTTCATACTTTCGCTATTAAGATAGTCTTTTTTCAGTCAACCTATTTCAGGACGTGATATTGTTTTGTTTGTTAAGATACATAGTTTACAAAAGTTAAAGATTAGAGTTTACACTAAATTGGTTCCTAACCTTACTGTTTGTTCTTTAGTTCTTAATTCGTTTTCATTAAAGTATCCTAAAAA
>PIVJ01001038.1 GCA_003353955.1 Bacteroidota bacterium
TTGTTGGACGAAGCCGCTGCGCGGCAGAAACCCAAATTCTAAACAATAATTCCTCTACGTACCCACGCCCGGGTACGATCATAGAGGAATTATCTTATGAACAAAGCACAGCAAAAGAAGTTCGATTCACTATACCAACGCCATCTTAACGCACTTCGCCGTCAAGGCAAAAGCGATTCAACGATCGATGTCTATTCTCGCGCCCTTCGCCGTGTTACCGAATACTTTGATCGCTGTCCTGATCGTCTAAACGTTGAGGATCTTAAGGATTTTTTCGCCAGCCTGATCAAAACCCACTCATGGAGCACTGTCAAATCCGACCGGTGTGGTCTGCAGTTCTTTTATAAACACGTACTCAACGAACAGTGGGACTGGGTTGATATCGTTAAACCACCCCAAGTTAAATCCCTTCCCGACATCCTCACGCCCAGTGAAGTCGAGTTGGTGATCAATTCCACACGCGAAGCACGCTATCAGATATACATTTTAGCCGTGTATAGCATGGG
>PIVJ01001039.1 GCA_003353955.1 Bacteroidota bacterium
ATAGAGAGGTGGCGCAGCGGGAAAGAGGAAGCTACATACATCTATTGGCCGGAGGAAATACCTTCTGACGGGACAGAACCAGACCCACAAACAGCCATCGCTATGGGCTTTGAATTCATCCGTCCCCAGACCGTGGTACTGGGGGACAAGCGAGTGATCTGGCAGGAACGCTGTCTGGTGATTCGTTCCAGGGCCTATGCAGAGGCAATGTTGCCCAAATTTTGGAAACGTCTGGACAGAGCCGAGGCTGCGCTGCTGCGTCTGACCCCGCCTCCGGGCAAAGGGAAGCGCCAAATTCGGAACAAGAAAGCGTTGCGGGGAAAAATCAAGGCCATCGAAAAGAAATATCAAGTAGTCGGTCTGTTCGACATTCAGTTTGAACGCGAGGTTCAGCGTCGGGACATACAAGCCTACAAAGACAAGCCGGCCCGCACAGAAGAGACAGTACGCTACCAGATCACAAACGTTAGCCACAATGAAGAGGCGGTCGAGCAGGCGGCGGCGAG
>PIVJ01001040.1 GCA_003353955.1 Bacteroidota bacterium
CTGGCCCGACATCACGACCCTGGCCGACGGCCGGGTGGTGGCCGTGTTTGCCAACTCCGGCACCTTCCCGGGGCCAAGCGACGACTATGACATCGATGCCCGCATCTTGACTGCGGAAGGCGAGGTGGAGAGCGTCCAGCTCCGGCTCAACATCAACGATATCGCAGGCTATCAGGGGCGGCCCAAGGTGGCGGCGCTGACCAACGGCGACTTCGTGGCGGTGTGGAAGACCGACGACAAGACGGCGCTCAAGGCGCAGCGGGTGGATTCCCAGGGCAACCTGGTGGGCGGCCTGATCGACATCGTCGACCTGTCGCATACCGAGCAGTTCCGCCAGCGGATCACGGCCTTGGCCGGCGGCGGTTTTGCCGTCACCTGGCAGAGTTCGCCCGACGCGGCGACCGGGGACACCATTCACGTTAAGGTCTTCGCCGGCGACGGCAACACCAACGCGGTGCCGATCGAGTTCACCTCCGGCGCCGGGGACGACGTGTTCTACGGCAGC
>PIVJ01000264.1 GCA_003353955.1 Bacteroidota bacterium
GACAAGAGTGAGACAATTGATATCTCGAAACTTCCTACTGGATTAATTATCATTAAAATATATAGTGAAAATGGAAAAATAGCACATAGCAAAATGTATAAGCAATAGTACCTTACAGGATGCAATTACTCTCCATAAATCGCTAATATGAAATATCCAATCAAAACTATATGATTATGAGAAAAAACAATTTATTAACCACGCTAGTTTTCATATTGACCTTCTTTATTTCTATAAATAGTTATAGTCAATGTGAATATCTGCATCATACGAATACGCCAAGTATTGATGACCTGCAAGACAGCCTTGCAACCTATTTCCCTTCGATATGTAAAAAAATAACAATCGGCACTTCTGTTTCTGGTTATGATTTGGTTGCCATGAAATTTAGTGATAATGTTAATGTTGATGAAGCAGAACCCGAAATATTACTGGCCTCATGTATTCATGGAGATGAAACCCACCCAGAACAGGTCATGATGAAATTGGCAAGGGAACTTTGTTTAGAGTACAATGATGATCCACAAATAACTAATCTTCTTAATACCAGAGAAATTTGGATTATTGCAGTTATAAATACGGATGGGCTTAGAGGAATTGATTGGTATAATCATAGCCGGGCAAATGCAAATGGTGTTGATCTCAACCGGAATTTCGGATATATGTGGAATGCTCAAGGCTTTGATCCATATGAGTATTCTGAACCAGAAACAAAAGCCGTGAGGGATTTCATCTTATCAAGAAACTTCAATGTAATGATTGACTATCACTCAGGAATTCAGGGAATAATCTATCCTTGGTATTATAAAACAGACAACTGTCCAGATTTTCCTGAGATTTCACACCTCGCCAATCAATATAATATTGAATCAGCTTATCCCGAGGGTGAATTCGCCGTAACATGCGGCGCTGATTTGTATGTTACAAACGGTGCAATGGTAGAGTTTGCTTATGGCTCATTAGGAATACATGCCTTTGGTGTTGAACTGACGAGTTTCTTCTCTATGTTGAGTAGTTGTGAATTATTAACCATCAATAAGCCTTCCATTCTAATGATGATTCAAAAGGCTGGTGAGGGAATAGGTGGAAAAGTTACTGATGCAAATACAGGATTGCCTATTCAGGCAAAAATAGAAGTGGAAGGAAGGGTTCCTTCCTATACTGGAATGGGACAAGGCGACTATCATCGGTTTTTATTGGCCGGAAATTACACTGTTACATCCTCTGCAAGTGGTTATAATTCACAAGTGATGGTCGTTTCGGTGTCAGATGAGGAACTAACTATTCAAGATTTTGAATTAACTCCAGCTGAGCGTTTTGCTTCACAAAAACTACTAATATCTCGAAACTATAATAATACCAACGACCCAGCCGAAACTTGGAAGGCTCTTGGGTTGAATGATAACCAATCATATGCTATTGGAAATACTGGTTATGTCGTTTTGGATATGGGAGTTCCTATTAATGATATAGCTGGTGATGATATTACTGTTCATGGAAATGCAAGTGCAAGCGGAAATGGCTATGCGTTTTTTCACTCCAGTTCTGTTGATGGCCCATGGGTTTCATTAGGAACTGGAAATGCAACAAAATCATTTGAACTCAATGGTGCATCTGGTGCAAGATATTTCAGACTTGAAGATAATGGTGTCGGACCAAATCGCGTAGTAGGAGCTGGATTCAATCTGGATGCAGTAACAGCTTCCGATATTATTACAAGAGTTGAATCAATCAGTTATGCCGAATCTGCTTATGTTTACCCAAATCCAACAAAAGGCATAGTATATATTGGCACTAAAGGCTCAGATAAAATAACAGAAATCCGGGTGCTTAATATGAATGGAGAATTGTTAATGAAGGACAAATTTTCAAATTCCTTAAATCTTGAGTTTTTCCCAGATGGCATATATTTTATCCAGCTTTATACAAACACTACAATTTCCACTCACAAAATTATCAAACAATGAAAAAGCTAACTACATTACTTATTGCTGCTTGTTTATCAAGCTTAATCTTCGGGCAAGAAATACCTGAAATCATTGTGTCTACAAATCGCTTTCAAAAGGAATTTCATGAC
>PIVJ01001041.1 GCA_003353955.1 Bacteroidota bacterium
TTATTATTTGCATCTACTGCATAATACATCACTTTTGGACACTCTAAAGAGTTTAAAAACTTCAAGTAACTTGGAGAAGCAGTAGCCGAACCAATAAAGAAACCTTGAAACGTACGAACTCCAGCTTCAACATTTAAAGCCTTGTTATCAATTGTTTCAGTTGTTGGGTCTGCTCTTTCTTCTGTTACCGTAGAAATTAAACCTGTTGGATACCATCTTTGAGAAGGATCTGTTTTATTCAATAAAGCATCTAAAACAGATTGATCAAAAGCAATTGAACAATCTAAAGCGTTTGATGCTCCAGCAAAATCATTTTGATAAACAAAGAATAATTTTACTACTTTACCGAATCCAGAAACGCAAGAAGGAATCCCACTATTTACCAAACCGGCATCACATTTACATACTGCCATATTTTTATTTTTTTTAAAGTTAATTTATATTTTAACAAGAACAAGAACTTTCTTTTACTACTGGAATATTAAGGACCAATTCAACACCTGAT
>PIVJ01001042.1 GCA_003353955.1 Bacteroidota bacterium
CCTGTGAAGGCTTGCTTACACCCCTCCGGAAGAAGCCGACCGGGAATGACGCCCGACCTGTGGTTGCAGAATGCGTCGACTCAAGCACCTGGTCCAAAGCCTGCGCCAAGTCCCTTGCCCCTGCAGTACGCAACCAAGTCAGCCCGCAACAGCTCGCAGTGGCAGTCCCCGGCGGCGAAGAAGTCATGATCTGGGGCCTACGACTCCAGATCGAGGTGTGGGGGGAAGAAGCGCAGAAAGGTGGACAACCCCCTAAAGGCCTCATCTCCGACGATGAGATCAACGCCCACAACTCGTTTGATCGCAAAGAGACAGTCAACCACGTCAAGCACCTCTCTGAAACCAATCCCGCCCTAAGACCACTCGCCAAACTCGGCCATGTACTGCTCGGCGTCCATAAGCGAATCATGGCCCGGTCAAACAAGAACCCCTCAGACCTCGTCGAAGTTGCCCGCAGCGAAGAAGGAGGCCCACAAGGCAACGCCCTGACGAACCTTTTCTACC
>PIVJ01001043.1 GCA_003353955.1 Bacteroidota bacterium
TGGCTCCGTGACTTGAAAAGTAGCACTTTTCTCTCAAACGCGAGTGCGGGTTGGCCTTGTACCAGTTGTAACTCCCGACCCAGGCCGACCTCAGAAGAATGATGGGTGAGCGACTTCTTCTGGATGCCATTATCTATCCATGTAGAGCTCCTAGAGCTCGGTGGGCGGCCTGGGTCAGGAGCTGCGGTACCGCATGTCCATGTCACACGTGCCCTTTTCCCCCTTCGGGGTCCCTTAGGATTTCATTTTCAAAAATATGTGCGCCTCCTCACACCCGCCACTGGTCAGGTATCGGACTAACTTGTGTTTGGTCCTCAACAGGACACCTATAGCCATGTGCACGTAGCCCAACTCCAGTGCAAGCCCACATACAGCGGGAGCTACAGCCCTCTCTCGGGACGGCTCCGTGACTTGAAAAGTAGCACTTTTCTCTCAAACGCGAGTGCGGGTTGGCCTTGTACCAGTTGTAACTCCCGACCCAGGCCGACCTCAGAAGAATGATGG
>PIVJ01001044.1 GCA_003353955.1 Bacteroidota bacterium
CCTATCCAACAAAAGAACATCGAAATGCTATCTTAAAAAATGGAATTACCCCCTACCACCGAAAAAGTTTTCAGTTACTCAAGCCTTTAACACTCGGATGAAGCTCCCCTCCGCAAGCGAATGGGGTGTCATGATGGATGCTATTTTATTTTACCCCAAGGGGCGGAAAATATAACCCACAAAATCCTGAGCGGAAGTCGAAGGATCCCTTCGACTAATTAATTTCGTTTCACAACATCAAAATCTCACTGATTCAAACTTGGGAGGGAAGGCAAGCATGCGAATAAGTTTTTTAAAGCACATTCGTGCAGCTTTTGTTGGACGAAAACCCAAATCGGAATAAGTGAGGTAAATATCACTAAGCCGGCTAAACTTTTCATTGGGCAATAATAGAAAACCTGCTCATCTCAGCAGTTTTAGCAAAACTAACTATGCAGCTCAAGATTAAATGACCAGAATGAGTTCATTTTGAGTCGTTTATCTTATTCGTTGATGCATTGAAC
>PIVJ01001045.1 GCA_003353955.1 Bacteroidota bacterium
GATTTAAACGGGAACATTGAAAACCTATGGCGACAAGGTGAAAACTCAGGAACAGCTAATTTTACTTATGGTTATATCGACAAGCTTGATTATAGCTATATTGGCAACACCTTAATTGCAGTTAACGACACCATCGACGATTTTTCGACAAACAACTTTAGCGACGGACAAAGCAATGATGTTTTAGAATACGCCTACGATGTAAACGGAAACATGATTCGCGACGACAACAAAGGAATTATCAACATCAAGTACAACTATTTGAACTTACCCGAAGAAATTGATTTTGGTGGAGGGAAAAAGATTCTTTACCTTTATGCAGCCAACGGAACCAAACTAGAAAAACAGGTGATCGACCCAACAAGTAGCAATTCCAGTAAAACTTATGCAGGATCATTTATTTACAATGATAACGGCTTGGAGTATGCCTTGTTTGAAGAGGGCAGATTGCTTGAAAGTGGAGGCACTTTTGAGTACCAATACTTTTTAAAAGATCATTTGGG
>PIVJ01001046.1 GCA_003353955.1 Bacteroidota bacterium
CCTTGGCTTTAAGGGCCGGTATAACCTTTTTATATGGTGACTACAAATTTCGTTAAAATGCCGATTTCACATGAATTTCTGGTAGGGATGTGACCAGTGTGGATCAAGAAATACAATGAAACTATCAAATCCACATTTATTTGTCACAGGTGTTTTTTATAACCGAAAACAAAAGGCAACCTTTGGCCCCATGGAACTACTTACAAGATTCAAATAGGGTCCTGCAAATGAATAGGTATGATGTTGAGATACCTATTAACACCCCTTTACCCTTTAAAACGAGTTCCCGTTCGAATGAAGCCTGCAATTTACATCCAGATTGGCATGGGGGGTCTGGGATGAGAACGAACACATCTTTGATGTTCAAATACAACACTTACTAATCACCTATATTCAATATAGTGGGTAAAGGGTGATCAATAGTTGTGCCAAGCACCATGCTAGCCACCTTTTAGGGATGAGTGCCCATTTTTTTATGAGTTCGATGGGGCCAAAGGTTGTCA
>PIVJ01001047.1 GCA_003353955.1 Bacteroidota bacterium
ACAAAATAGCTAATAGTGCATTCGTTCAAACTGTTATCACAGAACAAGGGGTTGCTTTTGACTGCCTTAAGCTCCGGCCTTCGGCCTCCACTTAAGGCAGCAAAAGAACCCGGCGTTAAAGCACTCTGCCTTTTCGGTTTGTGAGTAAGGTGGTTACTGAAAGCCAGTGCCATAAATGGGCAGCCAACATTAGGCACTTTCCAGCACTGGCATGTTGGCAGTTTCGTTCCTGGTAGCAGTTGGGAAGTTAGAAACAAGAAAATAGTTCGGTGCATTCTTTGTGGTATGCCACTAAGATAGCAGGCAGTAAATTGGAGTTTTGTCTTCTTGCGGTAGCATTGTTCAAATTTGTATTCGTGCGTAATTCAACATCGCAGTGAAGTCAACGAAGGGGTTTTAAATAAACATCGTAGGGCACTTCGTAGCAAGTTCGGCGTGTCGTGCGTTTTAACCAGGCAATGTTGCTGACAGTCAAAAGCTCCGGCCAAAAAGCGGCCTGCTCT
>PIVJ01000091.1 GCA_003353955.1 Bacteroidota bacterium
GACTTTGATTTTGTGAAACAAAATTAATCAGGCGAAGTGATATTCCCCGTCCCTTTGGACGAAATAAAATAGAATCCATCATGATACCCCGTCCGCTTGCGGCGGGGAGCTTCATTTAAAAACAGCATTAAAAACACTTTCGTTTTATTTTGATGCTTGAATAATACTCGATAGAAAAATATTGATGCCATCCGCAAGTTTAACATTATTAGATATAGCTTTTATAAAAGCACTTCCGATAATCGCACCCCTGGTATATTTACAAGCCTGTAAATAAGCATCCCGATTATTGATATTGAAGCCCGTTAAAACAGGATGTTTTAAATGCATTTGACTTAGTTTCTCTAAAAAAGCAGTTGAATCAGAAATTCCTGTTTTCGTTCCGGTGGTACTTGCCGACGAAACCGCATAAATAAAAGCTGTTGATGCATTATCAATTTTCTTAACTCTGTCATCAGTAGTTTGAGGAGTTATTAAAAGAATGTTGTGAAGTTGGTACTTTTTAAACACATCTTCATATTCTGATTGGAAAACCTCCAGTGGCAAATCCGGTATTATCAACCCTGAAATGCCAACCATTTGGCATTTTTTGCAAAACTCTTCAGTACCATAATTTAGTATCGAATTATAATATCCCATTAGTAAAAGTGGGATGTTTACCTTGTTTTTAATTTCATTTAATTGTTCAAAAAGAAGTTCCAGTGTCATACCATTATTCAATGCCTTTTGGCTGCTTTGTTGAATTACCGGACCATCTGCAAGCGGGTCGGAAAATGGAATTCCTATTTCCATCATATCAACCCCTGAGTTCATGGCGTTTAAAATGATATTTGAGGTATCATCTATGGCCGGATAACCTGCGGTAGAATAAATATTCAATAAATTCTTTTTGTCTGTTTGAAGTAAATCAGATAGTTTGTTTCTTTCCATAATAAACAGAAATTAAAATTTTAATTTTTGCTGATAGGTCTCCATATCTTTATCTCCACGACCACTTAAATTCACCACTATATTTTCATCAGCTAACGGATTTATTTTTTCAAGGGCTGCAAATGCGTGTGCACTTTCTAAGGCCGGAATAATTCCTTCCAGCCGGGTAAGCAATCCTGCAGCAATTAAGGCTTCTTCATCCGTTGCATTTTTATATTCAACCCTTCCGCATTGATCCAAGAAAGCGTGAACCGGTCCAACACCCGGATAATCCAATCCGGCAGAAATACTGTATGGCTCCACCACTTGTCCATCTTCGGTTTGTATTAACTTCGATTTACTTCCATGTAAAACTCCCGTGCTTCCCAATGTTAAAGTGGCAGCAGTTTTTCCACTTTGCAATCCTAAACCTGCTGCCTCAACACCAATCAACTTAACTGTTTCATCATCAAGAAACGGATAAAATGCACCGATGGCATTGCTCCCTCCACCAACACAGGCAAGAATATAATCAGGACTTTGCTGGAGTTGCTTTTTTATTTCATCTCCAATTACTGATTGAAAAATGCTAACAATATGAGGATATGGATGCGGACCGACAACCGAACCAATCAAATAATAGGTCTCTTCCGGATGATTTATCCAATCGCGAATGGCCTCGTTGGTTGCATCTTTTAATGTTTTTGTCCCACTATGTACCGCCCTGACCTCAGCGCCCAACATCTGCATTCGTTTTACATTAGGTGCCTGACGTTCCATATCGACTTCCCCCATATAAACGATACACTTTAATCCCATTAAAGCACAAACAGTTGCCGTGGCTACCCCATGTTGCCCTGCTCCCGTTTCAGCAATTATCCTCTTCTTATTCATTTCCTGGGCCAGTAATATTTGACCTATGGTGTTGTTTATTTTATGTGCGCCGGTATGACACAAATCTTCTCTTTTTAAATAAATATTTGTGTTGTAATGCGCAGATAAACGGCGGGCATAATAGAGCGGTGTGGGCCGGCCGACATATTCCTTAAGCAACTTACTAAAATCACGTTGGAAAGAGGTGGACTCCACAATCCTTTTGAATGCTGATTTCAGTTCCTCAATATTTGGAAGCAGTAATTCGGGGATGTAAGAACCACCAAATTCGCCATAATAACCGGATTCACTTATTTTAAAATTCATGCTTAATTCGATTGATTAATACTTTTAGTACTGATATATCTTTTAAGCCGGGCGCTAATTCGAAACGGCTATTTATATCTATTGCATATAGCATATTGTCTTTAATTTCTTTGATTTTGTTAAGATCATCAATTGAAATACCTCCACTCAAAAAATAAGGAATGTGGTATTGATAGTTTTTTAATATGTCCCACGAAAACTTTTTTCCTGAGCCGCCATGATTCTTGGTTTGGGTGTCAAATAAAAAGTAGTCGCAGCTATGAACAAATGGAGTGAGTTCATTAAAGTCAAAATCCTCAAAAATCCCGAATGACTTTATTACTTTAAGCCCCAGGTTTTGCAATTCTTCACATAGTGCTGCATTTTCTGATCCATGCAGCTGAACGGCATTCAATTTAAAATCGCGACAAATATTCTGTATGGTTTGAGAATCTTCATCTACAAAAACACCTGTTTTTACAATTTTTTGCGGAAGTGTTGTAATTTGCTCCGGATTCAACTTATCTCCGGCAAAACGTAGAGACTTTTCATAAAAGATAAAACCCACAAAGTCCGGATTTAATTCGGCAACCTCCGCAATGTTTTTAGCATACTTCAAACCACAAACTTTTACTTTCATTTCGATACCTCTAGCTTTTTAATTGAATCGATGAAGGTAGCACATTTCTGATAAGGTTTGTCTGACTGCATAAAATATTCGCCTATTAAAAAACCATCAAATCCATATTCCTTCAATTCGATAATCGTATTCGGATCGTTGATTCCACTCTCACTAACCTTAATAAAATCGTTCGGGATAATCTTTGATAGATCCTTTGAAGTTTGAATACCAACACTAAAATCATCCAGATTACGGTTATTAACTCCAACCAGTTTGGTAAATTCATTCGGATATCTTAGTGCCTCATCTTCTGTATGAACTTCGAGCAAAACCTCTAACCCCAACGAGTTCGCAAAAGATGCCAATTGTTTTGTTTGAGTTGAGCTTAGTATTGAAGCGATTAGTAAAATGGCATCTGCTCCGATACTCTTTGCTTCGATAATCTGATATTCATCAAATATGAAATCTTTCCTTAAAATCGGGCAAGCATTAAAATGGCGTACTTCAATTAAATATTCAGAAGATCCCCCAAAAAAATATTCATCCGTAAGTACTGAAATTGCAGCAGCACCGGCATTTGTGTATCCGACACTTATTTTTTCAAGATCAGGGAATTCATGTATCATCCCTTTACTTGGCGACTTCCTTTTAATTTCAGCAATGATGCCAGATTGATCTTTATCCAACAATTGTTGTGACAATGAAAAAACTGTTGAGTTAAAGAAAATGCTTTCTTCAAGTTTTGCAACCGAAGTCAATTCTTTCTTTTTCTTTAATTCGATTTTTTTATAATCAATAATTTTATTTAAGATGTTCACCCTTTAATTAATTTTTTAAAACTGTTTAACGCATTCCCTGAATCAATGGACTGATTTGCCATTCGAATACCATCTTCAATTGATATATCGGGCTTGGCGCACTGAATTGCGAGTGCTGCATTTGCTATTACCACATTTTTTCGGGCAGTTGTTGATTCGTTTTTTAAAACGGCCTCAAATATATTGGCCGCCTCTTTAACGCTATTTCCTCCACCAATTTCCTGAGGTTTAGTGATGTCCATCTTAAAATATTCAGGGCTTAGTATTTGTTCTCCTTTAGCAGATATAAGCTTAAAATCTCCGGTTAAAGAAACCTCATCATACCCATCAAGTGAGTGAATAATGTAGTATGAAAGATTTGTTTGTTGAAATAAATAATTGTAGATTCTTGCCAACTCCATTGAATATACTCCAACAATTTGCTTCTTTGGTTTACTCGGATTTACCATAGGTCCGAGCATATTAAAAAATGTTTTAATCCCCAGATCGCGTCGAATAGGTGCCACATATTTCATAGCCGGATGAAACAGTGGTGCATGCAAAAAGCAAATTCCACATTCATCAATTTGACGCTTCAGCGTTGATTCAATATTGCTAAATTTATACCCAAAATGTTCCAATACATTGGATGAACCGCAACTGGAACTAACCCCATAATTGCCATGTTTGGCAACGTTGATTCCTGCTCCAGCAACTACAAATGAGGCGAGTGTTGAAATATTAAAAGTATTTTTTCGATCGCCTCCCGTTCCGCATAAATCAATTGCATCAAAATCAGATAAGTCAATTTTTAAACTTAATTCCAACAATGCTTCCCTGAACCCCGATAATTCCTGAACCGTAATACTGCGCATTTGAAATGCCGTTAGAAAAGCCGTAACCTGACTTGGATTGTATCGGCCATTGCCAATATCAATCAACACTTCCTTAGCCTGGCTGTACTCCAAAGGTTGGTGATCAAAAAGATGATCTAATATTTTCTTCATTTTATTTTATGATTAGTGATATAAAAAATTCTGAATGATTTGCCTGCCACTTTCAGTCATGATGCTTTCGGGATGGAATTGAACGCCCCTCACATCATATTGCGTATGGCGGGCAGCCATTATCTGACCATTCTCATCCTCGGCTATCTTTTCAATCTCTTTCGGCAATTGATCGCCAACGGCCCAACTGTGATATCTTCCAGCATTAAATTTATCCGGGAGGCCATCAAAGATATAATCTCTTTTCGTGATGTGAATATTTGTTTTCACCCCGTGATATACCTTATCCATATTGAATAAAGTTGCGCCAAATACTTCCGAAATTGCCTGATGACCGAGGCAAACGCCAAAGATAGATTTGGTAGCGGCATAGGTTTTAATGAGATCTTTCAAGATGCCTGCATCATCCGGAATACCCGGGCCGGGAGAAAGAATAATTTTATCGTAAGCCTGAATTTCTGCCAACGAGATCTTATCATTTCTTCGCACCTCCGTTTTTAAACCTAATTGATTAATCAGGTAAACCAGATTGTAAGTGAATGAATCATAATTATCCAATACTAAACATTTCATATACTTCCGGCTTTTATAATTGCTTGTCTCACGGCGGCAATTTTATTATTCACTTCATTTAATTCATTTTCTTCATCGCTTTCTACAACTATTCCGGCACCTGCCTGATAGGTTAATTGATTTTGCTTACTCAAAAATGATCGAATGATGATTGCATGATTGTATTCCCCGTTAAACCCGATAAAGCCCACAGCACCACCATAGAAACTACGGCTGACATTCTCATATTTATCAATTAATTGAATGGCTTTATATTTGGGTGCCCCACTTAAAGTTCCGGCTGGAAACGTATCTGCAACCATTTGAATGGTGCTTGTATTCGGATTCATAATCCCCGTAACCTTGCTCACCATGTGGATGACATGCGAATAATACTGAATCTCACCAAAGATTTCAACTTTTACTTCCGTAGAATTCCGGCTTATATCATTTCTGGCCAAATCAACCAGCATCACATGTTCTGAATTTTCTTTAACATCTTGCCTGAGCGTATCGGCTAATTGTTGATCTTCTTTTTGATTTCCTTTCCGCTTATAGGTTCCGGCAATAGGGTGGATTGCAGCTACCCCATCGCGGACCGTTAACTGAGCTTCGGGAGATGAACCAAAAATTTTATATTCTCCAAAATCAAAATAAAACAAATATGGTGACGGATTTATAGCGCGCAATGCCCTGTAAACATTGAATTCGTCACCAATGAATTTTTGCCGAAATTCTCTTGACAACACAATTTGAAAAACATCACCTTTACGACAATGATCTTTTCCCTTACTTACCAATTCTTTAAACTGATCATCGGTAATATTTGATAGTTCTGAATCCTTCGCTTCAAACTGAAAGCTCGAATAATTTCTATTCTCAATAAGGGTGTTGATTTTTTCGATGCTAACATCTGAAACCTCAAAGCCGTTGGGTTGATGATCGAAAATATAGAGTTCATTTTTAAAATGATCGAAAACTAAAATGAAGCGAAAAAGGCTGTAACGTATCTCAGGTATTTTTTTGTACTCAGGTTGCGGATTTTCTATGCTGATATCTTCAAAATGAGTTAAGGCATCATAGGTCATATATCCAAATATCCCATTATTGGTAAACGGAAAGTTCATTTCTTCTGATTCAAAAGAATCTGTGAACTCACTTAATTTGCGAACCACCTCACCCCTTGTTTTAACTAGGGTATTCTGAAATTGTTCGCCCAGTCCTGTATAACTCACATGGCTGTTATCAACACTAAAAGTGAATATGGGTTCGCAACAGATATAACTATAGCTGTTTTCTTTGCTGTGATAATCCGAACTTTCCAATAAGATGGAGTTGGGAAACTGATCTCTCATTTTTAAATAGGTGCTTACCGGTGTAATGGTATCAGCTAAGATTTTTTTGAATGTTGTGTTAAATTTTATTTTGTTCATTTTTTAGTCATTTTGGTCATTGATTCCGATTCGATCCACATTGGATTTTTCTTGTGGTAATTTTTTTACATTTTTGGCATAAAAAAAAGACCTGCCGATTTCGGCAGGTCTTTTTTAAATATTTTATATTAAATATAGCACTGTCTGTTCCGAATTCATCGAGTAAAGAAAGACCACCACCAATTGTTTAATACTATGTTTTGCATTTTTTCTGATTTAATTAGACGGCAAATGTATGAAAATAATTACTTATAAAACAACTATGTGGCAACGTTTTTCTTGTGACGAATAATTTTATTC
This sequence comes from Bacteroidota bacterium, assembly GCA_003353955.1. Classification (GTDB taxonomy): domain Bacteria; phylum Bacteroidota; class Bacteroidia; order Bacteroidales. The sequence goes on from PIVJ01000091.1 coordinate 6,800, forward strand.
TTGTAATCAAGCATTTATTGTGTTATACATCAGGTAAGTAAGTAAAATCTATAAGGTCTATAATTGTTTCGTTGTCATTCCACATAATTTATTTCTAGTATATTCTATTAAAAGCTGATTGTCGATGTTCTGCTCCTTTGAGTAATTTTGATATGAGTTTGGTATTCTCATTTATTAGTTTGTTTATTGGATTCTTTCATTAAATCAATTACTTGAATGTTTTTTATTGTAGGATATCCTTGATCTGGAGCATTGTTTTCCTGAGGTGCACGGATAACTCTCAAGTTAATATCATATAATAATAAAGCTTCTTCTCCTGGGTTAACAATTCCTAGCATAGATTTATATGCGGGATGTGTTATTTTCATGGGTTTCTTATTATTTGTGTCATTTTCACAATAAAATGAAGGCAGGGATTCTGCTATCTCCTCTTTAAAATCACGCCGAACAATACCAAAAATGGATGTGTTCCCATACTCATCCTTATCCCATGTGAATTTATCTATAGCATCCTTATTGTTAATGACATTTGTTATACTAACAAACAATGGGTGTCTTGCTGCAATAGCTGACGCCTCTCTCATAAATTCCTGAGATTTAGGATTAAAATTAATATTTATGAGTATATCAAGAAGCCCCTTATTAGATAAATCCCTAACCTTATAATTTGCATCATCTGAAATAAGATCAACACAGACAAGTGTTAAAAAATTACCGTATTTTGTATTAAATAAATGCAAAGTGTCAGAAAAAGACATCCCATTGCCTCCTAGTGTGGATGACTCGAATATTGATGGCCTTATTTTGTATGTATAAATTGTACCCGTTGGAAGTACTGTTGCATTTTTACACTTACCTAAATTATCATAAAATGTACCTGCAATTATTATCATATCATTTTTATAAGAGAACTCCTCGAGGTAATTAATCAGGTTTTTGCGTTCAGCCTCTTTCAGGGAAATTGAAAGTTCAGGAAAGATTGCAACGTTTATTTTCATGGCTAATGCCATCTGTAGGTATTTCTTTATTTTCTCAACTTGTAATTTTTGATCTTTAACCTGGGGTAATCCAAATGATGTATTCTCGACAGTATATTCAAATTCAAATTGAAACTGACCATATCTAGCAAACCACAATTTGTTTTCTGGCTGGTACTCAATTTGCTTGATTTTTGGTATGCCAAAATCTACTTGGGCTGTTGATAATAACGCCAAAGTTAAAGCTAATAAAACTAAAGTTGTTTTTTTCATTTTTCAGTTCTTTAAGATTTGTATTTGATCTAATTGATTAAATAATGCATTTTGTCTCTCGCCTTATTAGAACAACGTAATTTATAACATTTTAAGTTATTCAACAAACAATATGTTTTGGGGAGTAGGCTGAAACCAAAGAATCAAATTACAACAGTAGTTAATCTTTCGGAGAATTTAGATGGTGAAGGAGAACCCTTGATCTCATTCCTTTAAATATTTAAATCATCAAATTTCTTGAGTAATATGCAAAGAATTATTAAGAATTCCAGAAAATAAAGAGTTTCTGAAGCAGTAAATTTGAGAATTGCAGACATTCATTCCGATGATGGATATATTTTTGTGAAGGCAAGCAAAGGCAAAAAAGATAGAAAAACAATTTTATCTCCTGCTCT